>CAMAXD010000032.1 GCA_945861975.1 Candidatus Kuenenia stuttgartensis
TTGCTGCTGCGTCGAACTCGCGGAATCTGCGAACGGACCGCGCGAACTCGCCGCGATGGCACCTCGATTGTTTCTCAGCAGGAGATCAATGAGCGATTGATTGCCGAGGCTCGTGCGGGAAAAGTTGTGGTACGTCTCAAAGGTGGAGATCCTTATATTTTCGGACGCGGCAGCGAAGAAGCCGCAGCGCTGCAGGCGGCGGGAATTCCTTTTGAAGTGATTCCGGGAGTCACCGCTGCAACCGGGGCCGGCGAGTATGCCGGGTTCTCGTTTACTCATCGAGAGATCTCATCGGCAGTGGCGTTCGTCACTGGCCATGAAGATCCGACTCGTGATGCCAGTCGACTGGATTTCGAGGCATTGGCCAGATTTCCCGGAACACTTGTGTTCTACATGGGATTGAATCGACTGACAGAAATCTGTCGACAGTTGATCGCAGCCGGAATGCCGGAGACGACTCCTGCGGCGGTGGTTTGTCACGCATCGCTGGCGACACAACAGGTCGTTGAAGGCACGTTGGCTACGATTCCCCACGAGGCATCAAAGAAACAACTAAAACCTCCGTCTTTGATCGTTGTGGGCGAATGTGTCATGCAGCGGGCTCAGTTGTCATGGTATGAGCAGTTGCCGTTGTTTGGTGTCTCCATCGGGGTGACTCGTCCTGATGAACAGGCTGATGATGTCGCATCGCAGATTGTGCGAATGGGTGGCGAACCAGTCATGATGCCGATGATCGAAGTCGGTCCGGTTACGGAATCTGAAGTGCCTGCGATTCAGGAAACCTTCGAACGCCTGCATGAGTTTCAGTGGCTCGTCTTTACCAGCGTTAATGGAGTCAGTGAGTTCTTTCGCCACCTGCAAGCATCCGGCCGGGATGCGCGTGCATTGCATGCAGCCAGAATCGCTGCGATCGGAACATCGACAGCGTTGAAGCTGGAATCGTTTGGAATTCAGGCCGACTTCGTGCCCGCTGAGTTTCGGGCGGAGTCGCTTGGCGCGGCCCTCGCCGAACGTGCTCAGGGACAGACCGTGCTTTGGGTACGTGCCAGTCGAGGACGCGATGTTCTTCCCAGGTTGCTTCAGGATGCAGGAGTTCATCTGGAGCAATTGGTGGTTTACGAGAACCGCGATGTCGCTGCATTTTCTTCAGACGTCGTCACTCGCCTGAAGTCTGGTACGTTGCAATGGGTTGGACTCAGCAGTCCATCGATCGCGCGGCAGTTTGCCCAACTGTTGAAGATGGCAGAGATTTCTCCGGCTGAGTTGACAACGAAGATCGCTGCGATCAGCAGTGTGACAGCCAGAGCCGCGGACGACTGTGGGTTAACTGTTGAATGCATCGCCCGGAAGTCCACCTGGCAGGGAATTCTGGATGCGATCGTTTCATCGCGAAGATTGCCGTCTCGCCACTCCTGATGCATCGAGCCGCAATGCACGCGGCGAGTCCATGCACTTCTCATCCTGGCCCAACCCATCGCGTATTGTTATCAACAGCGAATGCCGCGGTTACGACCACGGCTCTGGTAGACGACGGCTCTGTAAATGATTGCGACCAACAAACCGCATTACGCGGGATCGATCCAACGTTTCTGCAAATCGGCGAATGCGTCGACTCGGCGGTCGCGGAAGAAGGGCCAGTGCGTTCGAGCCGTGTTGATTAAAGAAAGATCACAGTTCACAACAACATTCTCTTCCGCCTCGTGAACGGCCTGATGCAGAACATTGCCATAAGGATCGGCCAGAAAACTCCCGCCCCAGAACTGAATCTCACCTTCGACTCCAACACGATTCGGCGCGCCGACAAAAAGCCCGTTAGCGATCGCATGACTTCGCATCATCGTTTGCCATGCGGAATACTGACTGGCTCCGTAGGTTTCTCGTTCACCGGGAATCCAGCCAATCGCCGTTGGGTAGAACAGCAATTCCGCCCCCTGCATTGCGGTCAGACGAGCCGCTTCGGGATACCATTGATCCCAGCAAATACAGACGCCGACTTTCGCATACTTCGTGGGGAACGCGAGGAACCCGAGGTCTCCGGGGGTGAAATAGAACTTCTCCAGATAGAGCGGATCATCCGGAATGTGCATTTTCCGATAGAGGCCGGCGATTGATCCATCGGCATCAAGGATCACAGCGGAGTTGTGATACAGCCCGTGAGTTCTCTTTTCGAACAACGGAACAACGATAACAACACTCAACTCCTTAGCAATCTTCTGAAGTGCCGCGGTGGTCGGACCAGGAATCGGTTCCGCCAGTTCAAAGCGAGAATGCTCCTCGGCCTGACATGGATACTGAGTATTGAAGACTTCCTGCAGGCAGATGACTTGAGCACCACTTGCGGCAGCGGAGCGGATCTTTTCTATCGAGCGTTCCAGGTTCACTGCAGGCGATTCATTGCAGATCATCTGGACCAGACCAACTCTAACTTCAGACTTTTTAGACATCGTGACGCGTACTTTTCGAGAACAGATTGAGAACCAGAAAATGAGAATTGACCAAAGCACCACTGAACCACAGAAAATCGGCTTTAAGGAATCACCCCAAAACGCTCTTCCAGTTTGCTGCGAAAGGATAACGAAATCAGCCCTGGATGCGACTCTGAAACCAGATGTTCGAATTCCGAAAACATGCATTCCACGGCACTGGAGTCCGTGACGAAAGCAATGCCTTGAATCCGGGGCTGGATGGCGTCAGACTGTCGGGGAAAGTTAAAGACACGCCGGAATGCCCAACACACCCGGGCGGTCCTCGATTGCATTGATTTTGGGCTGAATTATCACCCCCCTTGAACAAGCGGCCCAATCACACTTTCCTTAACGTCTTCCCTTACCATGGTCTTCTGATCGTTCATTGAAAATGCGGTTCAATTTCGTGGCCACAGTACGATCACCTTCCGGATTCTGTTTTATGCATCGCCAACTCATCACGCTCTGCTCGTTCATTGGTTTGATCCCAGCCATGATGTCTGCAAATCTCGCTGCAGACGAAATCGCCAAATGGGAATTCGATAACGATCCCTCCGGCTGGGTTTCCAATGATCAATTGGAACTTTCCGTGAAGGACGGTTCATTGCATCTGAAATCAAAAGGAGCGGACCCCTATTTCAGCAGTAAAGTCGAAGGTCAGACTGGCGACCAGCTGTTGATGATCAACGCCAGATTTCGCGGCAATGTCGATATTCAGGTTTTCTGGACAACAGAGGCGGAACCGCAACTATCGGAAGACAAGTCCATCAAAACGCAACTGCGGGGATCAGAGAAAGACACCCGATCTGCGAAGTTGTATTTTTCCACGACGTCGCCCGTCACTTCACTCAGAATTGATCCGATGAGCGCTGAAGGTGACATGATTA
Organism: Candidatus Kuenenia stuttgartensis; assembly: GCA_945861975.1. Taxonomy (GTDB): domain Bacteria; phylum Planctomycetota; class Planctomycetia; order Planctomycetales; family Planctomycetaceae; genus SXXK01. The sequence continues at coordinate 3,353 of CAMAXD010000032.1, forward strand.
TCGATTCGATTGTGCTGACAGATGATTCCGTTCCACAACCAATGGCAACTCCTGTTAAAGACATGAAGATTGCCGAAGGGTTCGATGTGGAACTCCTGTACTCCGTAGCAGGAGACAAAATGGGATCGTGGGTCTGCATGACTCCGGATCCGAAAGGACGACTGATTGTTTCTGATCAGTACGGAAAACTGTATCGTGTCACTCCGCCCGCCAAGGGTTCGAAGGATGAAATTCGCATTGAAACAATCAACGTGGATGTCGGCATGGCTCAGGGATTGCTCTGTGCGTTCGACAGTTTGTATGTCATGACGAATAGTGGCGAGGAAGCCCGAGTTGGACTGCATCGCGTTCGTGATACCGATGGCGATGATCAGTATGATACGACCGAGCATATTCGGAAAATTGGCGGAGGCAATGAGCATGGGCCGCATGCTATTATTCTTTCGCCGGATAAGAAATCTCTTTACGTCTGTTGTGGAAACCACACACCGGTTACGGATTTTTCACAGTCTCGTGTACCACGCATCTGGGACGAAGATCAACTGCTGCCTCGCATGTGGGATGCGGGCGGACATGCCGTGGGAGTCATGGCTCCAGGCGGCTGGATTGCACAGGTCAGTCCGGATGGACAAGACTGGCAATTGCTGGCCAGCGGCTTCCGCAACGAATACGACATTGCCTTGAACCCGGACGGTGAACTGTTCACCTATGACGCCGACATGGAATGGGACGTTGGGTCACCATGGTATCGCCCAACTCGCGTGAACCATGTCACCAGCGGCGCAGAGTATGGCTGGCGATCGGGCACAGGGAAGTGGCCCGCCTATTATCCGGACAGCCTTGGCTCTGTAGTTGAAATTGGACCTGGCTCGCCAACGGGCATCGCGTTTGGAACCGGAGCAAAATTCCCCGCGAAATATCAGAAGGCTCTGTTCATCAGCGACTGGAGCTATGGCGTCATTTACGCGGTACACATGTCGCCTTCCGGTTCAACCTACACCGGTGAAGCCGAGCGATTTATTGCAGCAGCTCCTCTGCCCGTGACGGACATGGTGATCAATCCCGCTGACGAGGCGATGTACTTCATGATCGGCGGCCGAAAAACTCAATCAGGCCTGTACCGTGTCACGTACAAGGGTACCGAGTCAACTGCGGCCGTGGCGCCTGAAAAGGATGGGGGCGAGGAGCTTCGGAAGATTCGACACGAATTGGAAGCGTTGCATTCAGGTGAGGCAGAAGGAGCCATCGCGAAAGCTATGCCATTACTTGGCCATCCGGATCGCAACATTCGCTTTGCGGCTCGCACGGCACTCGAACATCAGCCTGTTGCAGAGTGGCAGGATCAGGCGATGAAAATCCACACGAATTCAGATGCAAAGATCACGGCATTGCTCGGCCTCGCCCGCTGTGGCAGCAAGGATCTGCAGGTTCCTCTTTTGCAGTCGTTGGCAGAACTGAATTCAGCGAAACTGACAGAAAGTCAGATACTGGATGCGCTACGAGTTCTCGGACTGTGCTTTATTCGCATGGGAGAGCCTGAGCCTCAGACGGCTCGTGCTGTGGCAGCAGTACTGAATCAGGCCTATCCTGCGAAGAGCCCGCGTCTTAATCGGGAACTTTGCCGACTGCTGGTGTACCTCAACGACAGTGAAGTGGCCGGGAAAACATTGGACCTGCTCGCTAAAGCACCGAGCCAGGAAGAGCAGATCCATTACGTCTACTGTCTGCGAGCATTAAAAGATCAGTGGACGATGGATCAGAGAAAGGAATTCTTCCAGTGGTTCGTGACGTCAACGACTCTGCGAGGCGGCAATTCATTCTCCGGGTTCATTAAGAACATTCGCCAGGAAGCGATCGACAAACTGACTGAAGAACAAAAGCTTGCATTGAAGGAAGTATTGGAAGCTCAACCGACCGGAGGAATTCCCCTGGTGGAAGCGGCCGCTCGACCAGTTGTCAAAGAATGGGCTGTCGATGATCTGCTGGCCGATGTTGAAGCGGGCCTGACCGGCCGAAACTTTGACACTGGCCGAAAGATGTTTCAGGTAACAGCCTGCTTTAAGTGTCATCGTTTCGCGGGAGATGGAGGAATCGTTGGGCCCGAACTAACAGCGGTCGCTCGTCGTTACAATGCTCGCACGATGCTCGAAGCAATTATTGAACCGAGCAAAGTGATCTCTGATCAGTATCAGGGCAACGTCTTCGTACTCGACAGCGGAAAGCAGGTCGTGGGACGAGTTGTCAACTTGAATAACGACACCATCATGGTTTCCGAGAATATGCTCGAGCCTGGCAATCTCACCGTTATCAACCGTGAAGAGATTGAAGAAACTCTCGTCTCCAAAACGTCAATGATGCCGAATGGCCTCATCAATACGCTGAATAAAGATGAGATTCTGGATCTCATTGCCTACTTGCAGTCCGGTGGCGATCCGGATGCACCTGTCTTTGCGGGAACGAAGAAGACCGCAGCAACTTCAACAAAACCGGAGAAAACAATGTTTACCGAAGCTGGTCACACGATTGACTCACTCGATGTCGTCAGAAAAAGTGTTGAAGAGAAATCAGCAGTGATCCTCGATGTGCGAGAACAGGCGGAGTGGGATGCTGGACACCTGGCGGACGCTGAATTTATTCCACTCAGTAAGCTGAAGGAAGCAAGCAACGTTGCAGAAGTTCTGGCTCCCCTGCCGAAGGATTGCCCCATCTATGTTCATTGTCGATCTGGTGGTCGAGTGCTGATGTTTGCCGAAATTGCTCAGAACAAAGGCTATGACATTCGACCGCTGAAAGCGGGCTACGATCGACTTATCGAAGCAGGCTTCAAAAAGGCAGAGTGAATCTAAAAGCGTACGTTCTGCACGCGATTTGCCTGCCGTCTCGATGTGACCGAGTCTGAACGTCAGTAAAGTCGTTGCTCACCGTGTGGCGGAGATATCTAACCCGCACTCTCCTGCAAATTAAATGCAGCGGAAGTGCGGGTTTTTCCATTTAATGAAGCGGCCTTGATGCCTGAGGGAACACGACTCCCGTGACGACTCGCACATTGACTCCGCCAGACAGGTAACACCCGGAATAAACCTCACTCGCCCTAATGGAACAGAGGCGGTCAAGATTTTTGTATTGGAATCTTTTTTCCGCAAGATGCGAAAATTCAACCTACTGTTGTGTTGTCGAATGACACCAAACACTCACTACCACCATGAACGACAACTTGAAATGGTGACTTCGCCCCGCGTCGTCTTCACAAGTCTCACAGGATCGTATCCGATGTCCGTCACAAAGAAACGCAGTGGCTTCACACTGATTGAACTGGTAATTGTGGTCCTTGTTCTTGGCATAATTGCTACAGTTGCCGCTCCTGAACTGACGTAACGACAGACGCTCGCGAGAACGCGAACTCGACAGTTGCTGACAACTATTCGGAACGCCATTGAGCGATATCGGGCGACAAATGGCGTTTATCCTCCCGCCACGACGCTGGCGACATCACTGCGATCTTCGCTTCAGGGCGGTACATCTCCTTCACCGCAGGTTGGCTCTCATCCAGATGATAATAGCGTACGAAGCTTTTCCTGGATGTCATACGGTTCAACCTGGCACGGGCTGGCTTTGAAGTCAGAACGACCGTAGAAGGTGCACAGGCACTTTGACTCTTTGAGGAGCAACCGGCCGATATGCTGGTCACCCACTGCCAGATGTGCGTGCTGGCCATGTTTCGAGTCCATCGAACGCTGACCGTGGCCATGGCATATCCCCGGAATCTGCTGCAAATCGATGAACTGGAACGCCTGACGGGATGTCGCGTCGACGACGTGACGGCTGGGCGGCTTGTCGGATTAATTGTTGCCAGCGTGATGCTGTCTCTGATTGAATTCTCAAGTGCCTCCAGCCATCGATGGTCTCGCCACATCTTTGGAAATCGCGAGCTCAAGCTTCAGACTCCTCGAAAAACGAAAAACGCCCGACCTATTTCAGATCGGGCGTGTCGTAAATTGTCTTTTTGAAAACCACCCTTAGAACCGAGCAACACTTCCGCTTGAGCTCGCTGGAGCCTCCAGAGACCGTCTTGAAGGACGGTTCCATTCGTTCGAGTTCATCCTTGAGCGAGGATCGTTTCCGAAGTACTCGTTTCGTAGATTCAGATCATCCTGACGGTATCGTGAGCTGAACGCATCGTCCAGCGGTGCCAGCACAGGTCGTGATGTTCGCTGTGTCCAGCCGCCACGATCATCGGCTCTTCGGTACGGGTCAGCAAGACCTGTTCGGGAACTGCGCGGTGACCAGCCTGCCTGTGCTCCCGCTGGGTATCGGTTGTTTGTGTAGGAACCTGTGTTGCAGTTTCCGTTCGGGCAATTTCCTCCACGATCGGCACCTGTGAGGCATGCACCGGTCGTACACTGTCCGCCCACACAGCAACCATTCGGACAATTCCCATTCGCACAAGCTCCGTTCAGACACTGACCATTGGGGCAAGCCCCGGTCGAGCATTGCCCATTGGGACAGTTCGACATCGCTCCACGATAGCCCGTCGAGCAATTTCCGTTGGGGCAGTTCGGATCATATCCGGTTTGGCGATAACCATAGTTGCTCGACATGTTGTTCATTCCAGTCGGGCGCGCCCCTGACCACTGCTGAGGCATTGCCAAACCAAACAATCCCCGGTTGGGAGCGGCATTGTAACCTGAGTTAAATCGAGGATCGGCAGCCGCAGCCGTGAACGAACGTGACATCAGCACAAGATAAAGACTGGCAGTGAGCAGAGTTGAGATCTTCATAACAGCACCATTCCTTTGTAGAAAACAGATTGTGGATTCAGGCTGTCAAATTCCGCGATCGTCGGATGTTGGCTGCCACCGAACTCGCCTCGAGTCCAAACCAGAAACGTTCGGTTCATGCTTTAAATGAATTGCGAAGAGCGTGCCACGACCTCTACAAAATGTGTTTGTCGCGTTTTTCGCTTCAGTCGGCTCAAAAGTCACAACAGGCTTTCGCTTTTGACATCAGCGTGATTACACCTGACGTCGGAAAGATGTCGACTGAGCCTGAAGACGTTGACGAAATTGCAATCACCTGGATCACAGTCGTGTAACTACTGCAAAATTGTCCCGGCAACATTTTCGAGCCCAACCAACTTAGCCATGTCATGCCGCTCTAAAGCCTTCCAGAGTTTCGCGGCAATCAAGCTGCTCGCAGGTCCCTTTATGTAAGAACGGTCCGGTCCGACCTTGTCAGGCCTGGTGATGAGCGTGCGACCGGAAGATTCTGTGACCGGAAGGTTCTTGCCAACGATCTATGCTTTGACTTCATGCCCCTGACGGTCAATGTTTCGGTCGAATTGTCCGAAACCTACGCAATTCCAAACGAAGGCGTATTGGCGAGTCTTTGAACAGTCTTGGTGGTCAACAACCCATTCAACAAAACGCAATTAGGGTGACTTCGAAAGCCAATCTGAGTCTTCTGCCGACTCCCGCTCCGATTCCGGCTCTTTGTTTCAGGAATTAGCCAGTAGCTTCCGATAACACGGGGTCAAATCCAGAACTTTTCAACGGAGCATGAGGGAGCACGAGCGTCCCTTCGTTGCATAAAACGCACGAATCTCTTCGGTAGAGCGGCATTTTCACGATGACGAACGAGACCTTCGGAACAATTCGTTGAGAGGACTGAACGCGAAGTAGCTGAGAGAATCGAGGTCACCGTGGCCAATCCCCGTTTGACGGCCACGTTGCACATCGATATCCTAACATGCTTGAAATTTCCGGGATCCTTGTGGATTCCGCCGAGTTGTTGTCACCCTCGGATTGTCTAGGTGACGTGCTGCGTGTCGGATTTCGATTTTTCGTTTTTCGGCATTCACACAATTGTTCTGTGCGAGCCCCAATCATGGTTGCTCGCTGCGGCTTGCCGCCGCAGATCACAGGAGATCGGCAATGGCTGAGATTGTGGTGAAAGACATTCTGGATGCTGGTGTTCATTACGGACACAGATCCAGTCGTTGGAACCCCAAAATGCGACCGTATATCTACGGTCGTCGTAATCAGATTCACATCATCGACATCAAGGAAACCATTCGGGGCCTGATTCGAGCGAAAAAGTATCTGCTGAAAGTGGCTGCTCAGGGTGGCCTTGTCCTGTTCGTTGGGACGAAGCGTCAGGCTTCAGCTTCTATCGAAGAACTGGCTCAGGAATGCAAGATGCCGTACTGCACCGAGCGATGGCTCGGTGGTACGCTGACCAACTTCCGAACCATTCGTACTCGTCTGAAACGCCTCGAAGAACTCGAGAACCTGCGTGAAACAGGTGAGATCCGAAATTACTCGAAGAAGATGCAGTCAACGCTGACACGCGAGTACACCAAGATCTATCGCAACCTGAACGGCATGCGAGAAATGAATCGCCTCCCGGAATGTCTGGTCATTGTTGACCCGACCAAGGAAAAGAATGCCGTCCTTGAAGCTCGCTCACTGGGAATCAAGGTCGTGGCGTTGATCGACACCGATTCAGATCCAGACATGGTCGACCTGCCAATTCCAGGCAACGATGACAGCCTGCGATCTATTCGGCTTGTGATTTTGCATCTTTCAGATGCCATCAAGCAGGGTCGCAGCTTGCGTCCTGATGATCACAAGAAGAAAGAAGACATTGATCCGAATGAGCCAAAAGCCGTTCCTTCAATTCGCTGAGTTATGGTGGCCATGACGTACAATGTCATGGCAGGATGAAATCAGCGATAAACAACACTTAGACGACGGTTTCTTTGGGACCGTCGTCTTCTTTCGTTCTTAACTCCGCCGCGTCAGTGTATTGAACCATCTCGGTCAGAGATGTGTCCTTTGCCTTTTTGTGATCCCTGACGCGACGTTTTCTATCCCCTGATTTACAGACGATTCGGCATTTCGCAGACATAGCGAATGCACAGATTAAGGATCGTCCCAAGGAGTTTCTCATGGCAGAAATTACAGCTGCAGCCGTTAACGCTCTGCGAAAAAAGACAGACCTCCCAATGATGGAGTGCAAGAAGGCACTCACCGAAGCTGGTGGCGATGAAGCCAAGGCGATTCAGATCCTGAAAGATATGTTCAAGAAGGTTCAGGACAAGCGAGCTGACAATGTCACTGCGGAAGGCCGAGTCTTCCTGGCTGTCAAGCCGGACGGTTCAGAAGCCGCAATGGTTGAAATCCAGTGCGAATCAGCACCAGTCGCCACTGGCGAAGTGATGAAGCAGTTTGGCCAGGCCATGGTTGATACATTGCTGGCCGGTCCTGGTGCCGCTGATGCTGCCGCTCTGATGAGCCAGAAAGCAGCCGGATCAGCTCAATCGTTTCAGGAACAGTACGAAGAGATCGTCAACAAGATCCGTGAAAAGATCGTTGTCAATCGAATTGCTCGAGTTGCAGGTCCGGTCGCTGGCTATGTTCATCACGACTACAAGACCGGCGTGTTGTTCATCGCCTCAGGCACCGCGAAGACTGCTGACATCATGAGGGACGTTGCGATGCACATCGCGGCGTTGAACCCGACAGTAACTCAGTCGTCGCAACTGGCATCAGATACGATTCAGGCTGAACGTGATCGTCTGATCGCAGAAGCTCGTGCATCCAGGAAGCCTGAGAACATTATCGAGAAGATGGTCGACGGCCGCATGAAGGTCTTCTACGCCGAGCAGGGCGTACTGACGATGCAGCCTTTCGCTAAGGACGACAGCAAAACTGTCAGCCAGGCACTGGCTGAGGCAGGTCTCGAAGCAGTAACGTTCCTTCGCTGGAAGGTTGGAGCATCATCCTGATTTTGACCGCGGTTCCTGATCGGTGCGGCCTGCTTTTTTCTCAGGCCCACCGAGAACCGTTTTCACGCAATAGTTCTCATCAGAAGCCCGGTTTTCCAAAGCGAAGCCGGGCTTCTCTGACTTAATCATCTTTCACATCACCTCGTTCAGGAATAGCTCAATGACCACCCCTAGCCTTCGCCTGCCCTACAAACGCGTGCTTCTGAAAATCAGCGGCGAGAGCTTTTGCCGCGAAGGTGAATCGGGCATTGCGATGGCAGAACTGGCTTCAGTGGCGGAACAGATTCGTGACGTGGTAAAGAACGGAGTTCAACTCGCGATCGTCTGCGGCGGCGGCAATATCCTCCGAGGAAAACAGTTTGCCGATATCAGCCAGCAGATTGTTCCTTCAACGGCTCATTATATGGGCATGCTGGCCACTGTCATCAATGGCCTGGCACTTCAGGATGCTCTGGAAAGCGCCGGAGTTCCCACTCGCCTGCAAAGCGCGATACGCATGGAAGGCGTGGCTGAACCATTCATTCGTCGTCGCGCCCTGCGGCACCTGGAAAAGGGTCGCGTAGTCATTCTGGCTGCAGGAACAGGCAGTCCTTTCGTAACAACAGACACCGCTGCCGCATTGCGAGCCCGCGAACTGGATGCAGACGTTGTTCTCAAGGGGACCAAGGTCGACGGAGTTTATTCCGAAGATCCAATGAAGAATCCTCACGCGATTCGATACACCGATATCTCATTCCGCGATGTACTTGCTCAGAACCTGCAGGTCATGGATGCACAAGCCATGCACCACTGCATGGAACACAACATCGATATCGTCGTCTTCAATTACAAAAAGATCGGCAACATCGCACGAGTGATCGCGGGAGAACGCATTGGCACTCGAGTTTCCACTGATGGTCGTCCAGCCTGAACCCTGCTTTGAGGAACTACTGGACCCTCGGCTCGATCGTGGGCAGAATCATTTGCTGATCGACATGGTGGCACTCGCGTTGTGTGGCACAATCTGTGGGGCGGATACCTGGGCCGATATTGAACGGTTCTCTCTGGCTCATCAGCAGTGGTTCGAGAGATTCCCAACGACGTTCCCTCGCATGACACCTTTGGTCGAGTCTTTCGCTGTCTGGACACTGCTGAGTTTCAGTCATGTTTGGGCAAATGGGGCGAGCATCTTCAGTTTTCGCTGAAAGGCAAAACAATCATCCATTGATGGCAAGTCGCTGCGTGGATCACACGACTATGCCGGCGGCCAGAAGCCTTTGCATATGGTCAATGCGGGGGCGAAGCATGTCAGCTTCTGCCCGGGCAGCATCAGCGTTGATGATAAGTCCAACGAGATCCCGGCCGCGCAGGAATTGCTGTCTATTCTCAATCTGAAAGGCAGCGTGGTCAGAGCAGACGCGATGCATTGTCAGAAGGAAAGAGAATCCCTTGCGGAGAGGCCATCGTTGAAGAATTGAACGACGAGTACTTCGTCATTATCGCAGCAAGAACGTGCCCACGAGGCCACTCCAACCATCTTCTGATGCTGTTCCACGCTCATGGCGCGGGCTGCTTCGTGTGTACCTTCCAGGCCCACAACTGCTTCTGTGCGGTGCCGTCATCGCCGAGATGGAACACGGCAGCGCCAGCCACCTTGAACTTGAATTTGTCGAACGGCGCGGCCTTCATCTTCTGCACGAAATCAAGAGAGCCGACGCCCACCGTGACATGCGGGTTAAAGTTCTTGCCGCTGCGCTCGGGAATAAAAGTGTTTACGTATTTGAGCGTGGGTTCGTTGATGCCCGGATGCTCGGGCGTGGTCACGTACGCAGCCGCAGTGCCATCGGGCTCGGTGTAGGGTTCGACGACTTCAATAATCGCCTGCTGCAGCCGCAACAGCTGGGGCGTCGGATGAATGACGATGCCGGCCAGGCCCATGTTATCGAAATTGAGGTAGTAGTAGCCGGTTGCTTCCAGTTCCCAACCAGCTGGCTGCTCGCGATTCAAAACCCTTTCCACCTCAGTATAAACCGCGTCGAGATCATTGGTGCGGACATAACGCTGGAGCAGCGTGATGTGTGGATGATGCGTCGCATCGAGCGCAAATCCCTGCGGGTAACTCGCGCGAAGCCGCGCGTTAGCTGCTTTCGCGAGCTCGATCATCGTCGGGTCGGGTAGCAGCAGCACATCAATGGCTGTGAGCTCATTGATCGCTGGTTCTGACGCGATGGACGGATTGGCCAGTGTCACAAGCAGCGCAACCAAAAGCAGCGGCGCGAGCCTGATTCGGAGTGGGTAATTGTACATAGTAACTCCCGCAATTCTGCCGCCTTGCCTATGCACGACGGCCTGCTTGTCTGATTAAAAAAGTGCCGGCTAAAAACTGTTTCGAGTGTGCACTGCTCACACCGACGTGGTTCCACGGTATCATGTCCCGCCCGGTAAGAAAATTCTGAGTTGCGAATTTGCGGTGGAAATCAGGGAGCATTGGCGACTGGTGCCATCGGACGATGAGTTTTTGATCAGTCGTTCGTGGTGTCAAGCGGGTCACGGCGATCTTGGCGATCCAGATTGCGATTTACACAACAGTCGGCGCGGACGAGTTCTGAATGGCAGATTTGTCGTGACGATCAGGCCCGCATGGAGTGTAGCATAACGAATTCAGCGACGGCGGTTAATGGGCAATACTTAGGCCTCGGTGGCAAAGGATCCTCGAGCGAATTGACGGCCCATCCGGCGACGCGGCAGAAAGATTTTCCTGGTAGCCGACCCGAACTGCAGTGGAAGCCCGTACCCGGATCGGACAACTGATTGGCATAAAACGACACGTGACTCAGATGCGATGCTTTCTGAAGTATTGTCGCGAAATGAAGTGCCATCGAGTCAAAGTGAATCCTCGATGTTTGAGGACCCTCACGAATGATCCACGTCCTCCCGTATAATGACCTGTGCCGGGTTGATTGCCTGGAATTTGCCTTTGTTCGCAGTGATTTCAAACGCCCTGGGAACGGATTCGATGCCCGACAATTGATGAGTTATTGTGGACTTCACGTGGACTCGACCCGACGCTACCAGACGAACGGTGTGTTCCAGATGAGCTTTCGTGCTGATGTCCGGGAACAGATATCGCAGGCTGCGTTCGCGAAGTAGATCGATGTTCAATTCCAGCGGAGCGCCAAACCACGAGACACCGATGATCTTGCCGCCGGAACGGACGGCGTCGATGGCTTGTCGGACAGTTTCAGAGCCCGCCATTCCCTGTTTCGGACTTCCACCGGCGCATTCAAAAACGACGTCTGCGCCGTTGCCTTCGGTAAGATCGCGTATCGCAGCGACAACTTCGCAGGCACGAGCATTCAGAGCGTAGTCAGCTCCGAGCTCCTTCGAAATCCGGCACGATTCTTCGCGAACATCCACCGTGATAATTCGACCAGCTCCGCTAATGCGAGCAATCTGCATGCACTCAAGCCCCATGCTGCCTTGGCCAAAGATTACGACCGAATCGCCCATCCGGATCTCAGCGGTTTCCACTGCGGCCACACTGTCGCTTAACGATTGCAGACATGCGGCCTCACTATCGGAAATACAATCGTCGACTCGAACAAGTGCAATCTCCGGCAGCAGTGCGACTTCACTAAAACAGCCTGGCTGGTCAAATCCAATCACTGGCCCTTTGCGGCAAAGATAACTCCGCTCAGACAAACATAGCTGACATTTTTCGCAAGGCAGTTTTGCGCGTGCTGCAATACGATCGCCAACCTTAAAGTGATGAACACCGGGGCCTGTCTCTATAATGCGAGCACAGAACTCATGGCCGAACAATTGAATCGGGGCTTCCGTTTCGAGCCGTCGCTTGACGCGGTCAAAAGCGAGTGTGGGAATCCCAAACGCCAGTTGTGCTTCCGTCACGCTCGGCTGCACGCAGAGGGGTTCCACCAGAACATGTCGCGGTTGAATTTCAGGAACTGGAATATCGTCCAGCCGAAAATCACCGAACCCATAGAATCGCCACGCCTTCATCACATCATCCTTCAATTAATAAGACTCATCGGGCAATCGCCTGTCGAACAAACTTCTGCAGACTGTGACAATGCGGCGAAACGAGGCCCCGATTTCCGCCTGCCGACATCACGACTTCTGCCACATAGAGATCGCCGCGCGAATCAACTCGTATATCGTGAGGCGCGAAAAAATCGCCGCAAGCTGTCGGGTTCAGTCCGCCGCCCCAGCGTGTCAGTAGATTCCCTTGCGGGTCAAATACGCTCACTCGACCACCTGTCGCGTCAACCGACGGTGCTGAAGTACCCGGCCACATCCCGGCTTTGTATCCCAATTCGGCGACATAAAGATTGTCATGAGCATCAAACGTGACCTGACACGGGCGAGCTATCTCGGTCCGTTCCTCAAGAAATTCACCATCAGGTGAAAACAACTGAATGCGACTGTTCTCGCGGTCAGCAACAAAGACGATCCCGCGCTGATCGATGGCAATTCCATGAGGCACATGAAATTGTCCTGGACCGCTGCCAGGCTCGCCCCATGATAACAACAGTTCTCCATCAGGCGCGAACTTGTGTACGCTCGCGTTGCCGTATCCGTCCGTTACAAAAATCTCACCGACCGCTCCAATTGCAACGTTGGTAGGAAAATAGAACGGCGGGCCAGCGCAGCGAATCGTGCGATAGTCGATACTCGTCGCTCCAGTATCAGAGGGTTGGCCGCTTTTTCCAAGTGTCAGCAGCAATTCACCATCGGACGTGAACTTTCGGACGGTATGGTCCAAATCATCCGTGCAGTAAACGCTGTCGTCCGGTCCGATGGTGATTCCATGTGGTCTGGCAAAAACGCCTTCGCCCCACGATTTCACAAACGATCCATCGCAATTGAAGATCATCACGGGATGATCGCCGCGATTGAACACGTACGCTCGGTTCTGCGAATCAACAGCGACTGCTGTCACTTCAATCCAGTTCCAGCCTTCTGGCACCTGAGCCCAACAATCATCCGCGATAAAACGAGGGCAGTCAGAGGGTTGAGCTCTGGCTGCAGTTGCGAAACCCAACTTTTCAGACATGGCATTTCAACTTTCAATCAAGCGGCTGTGAGACCGGCGAGTCTTCATCCGGAGGTTCTGGTAACAGCCACGCGAACGCAGCAGCTGGCAGAAACAAAAATCCAGCGTAGAACAACGCCAGGCGATAATCGCCGACTTTGGAAAACAATCCAAAGAAGACAGTGCCCAGTCCAGCCGCGATGCGACCAATATTATAACAAAACCCAGCACCCGTGGTTCTCAAAAGCGTTGGAAATAGTGGCGGAAGGTACATCGTGAACAACGCAAAGACTCCCTGGCATAGTCCAATTGCGGCAAATCCGTACCACAAGCTGTGATAATCTCGTGCAACACAATACGTGCCACACATTGATAGAAAATAACCCACGCACAGGATGGAGATTGCCACTCGATATTTGAGCCAACGCGCCAGAGACGCCGCTACGAAGTTGCCGGCGATTGACGTCAACATAACCAGCCAGACGAAGCGACCAACGAGCAGACTTTTCTCGCCGTCGGTCCAACTGCTCAATTCCGGTAAATTCCGAACGTGCTGCAGATACCAGAACAAAAACGCCCAGTGCGCGGTCAGTGACAGCGCACAAACGACCATTGTCAGAATCGTTGTCCGTCGAATCGAGCCGCGAAACAGATCCAGGAATGCAGGCTGCTCGTGGATCGACTCGCGGCGAGCTGCGTGCCATTCTTCCGGTTCTGGCACAGCGCGTCGAATCCACAGTACCAGCAGCGCCGGTAATATTCCCACCAGAAATACGGAGCGTTTGGGATAATCTGCCAACAGAAAAATCGCCAATCCTGCCAACATCACACCAAGATTCACCCCGGTTTGCAGGACAGCCGCCATCCATGGACGCCATCGACGCGGCCAGGTTTCCGACAACAGCGATGCCCCAACAGCCCATTCTCCACCGATGCCCAGCGCGGCCAGAAAGCGGAAGATCAATAACTGCCACCAAGTCTGCGCGAAGAAGGACATTCCCGTAAAAAGTGCGTAGGTAAGTATCGTCAACATCAGTGCACGGCTGCGGCCCATGTGATCGGCAATGCGGCCAAAAAATCCGCCACCAAGTGCCCAGCCAATCAGGAACGCAGCCTGAATCCACGAGCTATAGTAGCCGACTTGCGGATCCTTCTGATCTGCCACATTCAGCAATTCGGCAACGAACGGCGTCGCCACCAACACATACAGATGCATGTCCAGTCCATCGAACAGCCATCCCAGCCAGGCCGCGATTCCCGACTTCCATTGCTGCGACGACAGATCCGAGAGCCTTGTCACCGTAACGGAATCCGTCGAATTCTCAACTGACGACTGATTCATTTGGTCTCCAGGTGCGGATGAAATCTGATCGTCCTGACCTGAGGCCGATAGAGTGATTTATCGATGATTACCGTGAGCAACATGGTGCAGGCGCACGCAGTGTACCGTCCGCTGAGTGGATTCTTCATTTCATAATCCCCTTCACAACGTGTGCTTCCAGAACTCCGGTAAGCTTCTCCTTCAACCCGTTGTCGAGAACAAACAATTGCTCATGGTTCAGACCGAGCAAGTGTAACATTGTTGCATGCCAGTCGGGAACACTCACACGATTTCCTACAGCGTTTAGCCCCAGTTCGTCGGTCGATCCGTAGGTCGTTCCACCGCGAATCCCCGCGCCCGCCATCCAGACGCTGAAGGCATTCTTATTGTGATCTCGACCGGCATTGCGATCGTCTTTATCGGGAGAAAGCTGGGCGATAGGCAACCTGCCGAACTCACTTCCCCAGGCTATCAATGTTGAATCGAACAGCCCGCGTTGCTTAAGATCCTGCAGCAGTCCAGCAATCGGGAGATCCGTACGTTCGCAACACGACTTCAATCCGCTGACCAGGCCCGTGTGATGATCCCACAGATTGCCGTTGACGAACAATTGCACAAATCGCACGCCGCGTTCCACGAGCCGACGGGCCATCAGGCAGCGGCGACCGTAAGAGTCCGTTGGCTCGCGACCGATACCATACATCTCCAGCGTGGACTGCGTCTCCTGGGAGAGATCAAGTGCGTCGCTGGCGGACAACTGCATCCGCGCAGCCAACTCATAACTTGCAATTCTTGCGGCAAGAATCGATTGTCCGGGACGCTGTCGCTGATGCAACTCGTCGAGCCGCGAGATCAATTGGCGTTCGTCTTTGACCACAGACTCCGGTCGCTCGACGTCGGGCTTGAGATTAAGCACCGGGGCTCCGTTGGTGCGAAACCGAGTCCCCTGAAACATCGGTGACAGAAATCCAGCGTCCCAGTTCTCCACGCCATTGACCGGCAAACCAAGCGGATCATCCAGCACAATGTAGGCAGGAAGATTCTGGCATTCCGAACCGAGACCATACGTCACCCAGGATCCCAGCGTCGGACGTCCGGCACTCATCTTCCCGGACTGCGCAATGTAGATCGCCGGTTCGTGCGTAATATTGGTCGTGTACATCGAACGAATCATCGCGATATCATCAACTCGTTGAGACAGATTTGGCAGCGCGTCGGACATCCACATACCACACTGACCATGCTGACCGAACTTGTACTGACTGCGCATCAGCGCACCGGCTGCGTGAGGATTCTCGACTTCGCCGGCAATCTTGTCGAAGTATTTCTCCCCATGATGCGCGTCGAGCATCGGCTTGGGGTCAAACAGATCCATCTGGCTGGGGCCACCATTCATGAAGAGATGAATGACCGATTTCGCACGCGGCTCATGATGCGGCAAGCGCGGTTTCAGATCAGACGGGGCCGTAGTTTGAACGCTGGCCGCCTCACTTGTCTTTTCATTCGCCAGCAAACCTGTTGCAGCCAGCCCTTGTCGGCCAAGAAGCTGCGACAGCGCAGCACCACACAAACCACCGGAAACGCTCTGAAACAGACTGCGCCGAGTGACCTGAGACGATGCTGCCCGAAAATCAAAACAATTCTGATCTGACATAGCGTTCACTCAATCCACAAACAGAAACGAAGCGGAGTTCATGATCGCGTGACAATAACCGGCCAGGCTCTTCGACTGGACGATCGCAGAATCAGGCTGCCCACTGGTACTCAGTTGTTTCGTCCAGTCATTGTGAAGCCGGGTCAGCATTTCGAGTCCGATGTGCAGTTCCTCATCGGATGGCGGACGGCTCAAAGCAATCCGATACACCTCTTCGATCTGCCTCGACGGCTGAGCACCAGCGAGATCGATGACTCGCGTTGCAAAATGTTCGGCCAGCTCAAGCACCATCGCGTTGTTCAGCAAATGCAGAGCCTGCGGCGCGACCATGGAATCGCGGCGTTCGATGCAGTTAGGGTTCATCTGGGGGAAATCAAAACTCTCCAGATGTGTCGCGAGTTGTTTGCGAAGTTGTTGAACATAGATTGATCTTCTCCAGCCACGCTCTGTTCCCACCGGCATCACCAACCCATCGGCACGCGATTGAACATGATCTCCGGGGCCAAATGGCGTTTCGTCGAGTCGACCGGCGACCAGCAGAAGTGAGTCGTAAAGTGACTCGGCATCCAGACGCACCAGCGGCATTCTGGAATACAGCTGGTTCTGAGGATCGGCCTCTTCATGTTGCGATGTGACCGCGGAATTCTGCCGATAGGTCGCACTGGTCATCATCAGCCGATGCATGGTCTTCAAACTCCAGCCTCGGTGGACAAACTCGCGAGCGAGCCAGTCGAGCAATTCCGGATGAGTCGGTAACATACCAGCCCGACCAAAGTTTGCAGGCGTTCTCACGATGCCCGATCCAAAATGATGCAGCCAGATTTGATTGACATGCACACGTGCTGTCAACGGATGATCCTTTTGAATCAACCACTGTGCGAAGGCCAGCCGACGACCGGTTTGTTTCGCACCCGGCCACGGCGGCTCGACAACAAAGGGCGTCTTTCCATCTGTGAGTACCGAAGGAACGCCCGGACCAACGAAATCTGTCGGGGTTAACCAATCACCGCGACGATAGATGTAGGTCGGCGATGGATCACCGCGATCCCACAGCGCCTGAATGCGTGGTTCCGGCTGATGCTTTGCCTCCAGCGACTTGATGCGATCTTCGGGTTCTGAATTCGCTTTCGCAACAGCAATTTCTTCGGTGATTTTTGCTTCATGGTTCTCCCACGCGTTTCGCTCAGCAGTCGTGACGAACGGCAGACTTCGACCGCCGATGACGTCCTCACTGACCGGCCCGATTCCGGGACGAATTTCAGGCTTCAGCCATGCGTATTCGTCATATGCACCTTTCAACACATCCACAAGACGATAGTAGTCTCGATGCGGGATTGGATCGAACTTATGCGTGTGACAGCGAGCGCACTTCAGAGTGAGCCCCATCACTGCTGAACCGAGTACGTCGATCTCGTCGGCGACAACATCAATGCGATCGGGAACATATCCGGTGATGTTGGCCCAGGTTGCATCCGGAGTCATTCGAAGGAACGCCGTCGCCACCAGGTTGTCATAAATTCCCTGCGTGATCTCCGGAGCATTCTCGTAGTCGGTCAATTCATCGCCGGCGATCTGCTCCAGCAGGAATCGATCGAACGGTTTATCCGCATTGAAGGAACGAATCACATAGTCGCGATATCGCCACGCGTACGGTCGCGGCAGATCCTGTTCTCGTTTGCCCTCTGAATCCGCATAACCGGCGGCATCCAGCCAGTAGCGTCCCCATCGCTCCCCATAGCGAGGAGAATCAAGAAGCCTGTCGATCAGCTTTTCATAAGCATCCGGACGACTGTCTTCAAGGAATGCCATGACATCGACGGGCTCCGGCGGCAAGCCCGTCAAATCGAAGGTCGCCCGCCGGATCAATGTCAATCGATCGGCTTCGTCGTTCAGTGTCAGACCAACCGACTCCAGCTTCTGCAGAATAAACGCATCGATTTCGTTCCGCACTCGCTTCACGTTGCGGACCGAAGGAATATCGACAGGTTGAGGCGAACGAAACGCCCAGAAGTTGCGATCTTCATCGCTGACCAATGCATCTCCATTGGACGTGGCAACATCCGGCTCAATTGTGATTTCCGGTGCACCTGCAGCGATCCACTTCGCCAGCGTTTCGACTTCGGCCGGTTCAATCGGCTTCACACTCACTTCGACGAGTCGCTCAAGCGGCGGCATTTCTCCTGCGTGAATCTTCTGAAGAAGCAAACTCTCGTCAGGCTTTCCAGGATTGATTGCCGGTCCGGACTTGCCCCCTTTCAGCATCGTCGCTCTGGTTCGCAGATCCAGATTTGCCAGCTGCTGATGCCGCCCATGACAGGCCGTACACCGACGAAGCATGATGGGAATGACATCGTGCTGACTTGGCAAAATGGTCGCAGACACCATGTCTTTCGAGTCACCCAGTGACGCGCCATTGAGAATCCAACGTTCGATGAGTTTGATCTCGGCGTCGCTCAGCCGGTCTTTTTCGTCCGGCGGCATTTCACCACTGTGAATCTTTTCGTAAAGCAAGCTCTTCTCTGGCTCGCGTGGCACAATCAGTGCGCCAGATTCGCCACCCTTCGCGATGCCTTCCGCCGTCGCCAGGTTCAAATCTGCCTTGCGAGTTTTTCCACCATGACAACTGAAACATTTTTCCCGGAGCAACGACTGAATTTCAGTTTGATACGAAACATCAGCAGCATTTGATTCATCCTGAGACAGCACTTCGTCGTCCGCGATCAGCTGCGACCTGCAGTAAAGCAGACAGTAAACCGCAACGAAGGCCGTGATGAAACTTCTGATATTGTTTCTCATGTTATTGCATCGCGGCACAAAGTGTTGCAGTAATCCCACAACTGTGGTGAACACTACATTTGTGTTTGAAGTACGTCTTGATCGATTGATCTCCAGATTGACGAGCCGTAATGCCTTTTGTTTGCAGGTCGCTTCAACTCAGAGTTCTACATCAGCAGTTCTTTCGGCGGCATACACAATCTTACCAATCTTTTGCATATCGCAACACCGAGCCTTCATTGCTGTCTTGCTCCATCGATCAGAGGTAATGGCCGACACGACAAACGGTTCTTCCGGGACTGCATCAGCGGTCACAACCGAGGCGAGAAACCAGCGTTTACTTCGCTGATCCGGTCCGATACGCCGAGGTAGTCAAAATCTGATTTGCAACAGTTCGAATCGAACTGCCGTCAGTTGACGCTGAGTGGCGAGAGTTGAGACATCGGCACTCACCGATCGTCAAAAAATCACAAAGTTCTGGTCATTCGTCCACGTCGCTGCCGTGGGGACGTGCGTAACACATGATCCCTGCGGTCAGGTCATAACACACCCGAATCGATAAGACGAGAGGCGGGAACCCTGCTCATCACACATCATATTTGAACTCGTTTGCCGTAGGATTCTCGTAAGGCTTTGCGAGCTGAATTGTCGAACCCGTTGCCGGTCAGACAAAGCGTGACGAGTTTGTTCAGAGTCTTCGAATGTGCCAGCGCCACCGCTCCCGTGTTGCCAATCGTTCCGTACGAAAGGTAGAGCGTCTGCAAGTGATGGAGATATTGAGACCCGGCAATTGCCACGGCACCCTCGTCGTCAATCTCGCATCGTGAAAGAACGAGTTCAGAGAGGTTTGCCAATATACGAGACTTGGCCAAAGCGATTGCCTCGACGGCTCCTATGGGATTGGCGCTCAGATCAAGTTCTCTCAGGTGCGACAGGTGTTTCGCCGCAGCGATGGCCTTGATCCCTCTGGCGGTAAATTGGTTCCAGTTGACTTGAAGGGATTCGAGTTTTTGCAGTTGGCTGGCCTCTGCTAAAGCAAGAGCACCGTCGTCCTGTAGTACGTTGCCATCGATTGAGAGCGTTTTAAGCAGCGGCATTTGAATCCGCAGCACTGCTCCGCCCGCCTCGGCCCCCATATCATTGTTCCCGAGATTGAGTGCTTCCAGCTTGGCCAGATTCGTCGATTTTGCGAGGGCGTTTCCCTCGTCGGGGCCAAAGTAGTTACTCCGCAAGTTGAGTTGAACAAGGTTTATCAAAAGCGCAGATTCCGCCACTGCCGAGATACCTTCGGCAGCGACACGATTTTCTTCCATCACAAGTCGAGTGAGCCCGGCCAAATGCGGCGACGCAGCAATCGCGCGGGCGGCGTCTGATCCCAGGCCGCAATGCCAGAGATGGAGCCCCTTAGATTGGCCAAGTTCGGCGAGGCGACCAGTTTGGTCAGCGAATGATCATCAATGGGGCTGTTCGACAAATCGAGCAGCCGCGCGGCCTGCAACTCCTCAGAATCGGCCAGTTTGGCGAGCGTCTTCGATGTCGCCTTCATGTTGACGCGAAACAGAGGAAATAATTTGACAAGATTGCGTGCACCGCTCATCCAGTCGTCAATCTGGCAGCTAATCTCGGGGAACCCGAGATAAAACGTCGGGGCACGATGCCGAGCCCAAGCCGGAAGCTCGGCATTCCACACCTCAGCATATTTTTTCAACAGAAGTTTTTCGCGTTGTTTCAGGCCGATCCAGGCCGCGTCGGTCGGCTGCATACCAGCCAGAATTATCTGATTTCGGATGAACTCTCCACGCGGATCCTTTCGCCCGATAAGCCACTCGGAGTAGGCCAGTCGTGGTGCATCGTCGTCGGGATTGCGAGCAATCTCTTCAAGAAACTCTGTGGCGGTTTTCATTCTGGTTGTCTCGCCAGTAAAGGCAAGAGTCTGATACAGACATCAAGTATGTCATCGGACATGCTCCTTGAGCAAAAAAGCATAGCAGAATTTCAGGGTCGGTCGACGCTCCAGTTTGCATTGATCGAAGTGACCACAAGTTTCACGTTTGCGTCTGCCGTCATTGCCGGCGATACGGAAGTGTTTTCAGACCGAGCCTGTGAGCTTCAGAACTCGTTTAAATCGATAATACTGGTCCCAAGTATTCCCAAAACGTTGCGTGTTCAGAGATGATCGCCCGTAGGTCGTTGCGTTCTCTCTTTAAACTCGCGTTATTCAAATCAGCTCAGCCATAATCAGGATCTTCAACACCCCCACTGAAATCTAACGAACGTGGTTGAAACTGCACGGACGGGAGCGAGACGAGGCAATTCTCACAGTGCATTGCGCAACGAGGTTTTCGTTCCACTCGCTTCCGTTCCTGACGCCACGTATTCGCCCTGAAAATGCAGGTGTCCCCGAGGGGCAACGTGACTCTGTCCGTTTAGTCCCCAAGCTTGCTCGGATGGTAACGGACATGAACTTCGACCTTCTCCAGCGTGATCGCTTGCTCGAGTTCACCTGGATCCGCGAGGTCCAGCGTGATCAGGTTGTGTCCTGTGGCGGTTTGGTGCGGTGTGAGAGCAGAGACCCACCAGTTGCCTTCCTGCTTTTGAGGCCGCAGTGTGATGCCGTTAAACTTGACTGCGATTTGTTCGGGGGCGGTATCGGAGGAGAGTTGCAGCCGGAGTTCGAGTTGATCAACCTGGTTCGCTCGGGCCGCAATGTCGTCGGCCAGTGACACGTCGACCCACGTCGGATCGGCACCGAGTTTCAACGGCAGCAGAGCCTGATGGTTCAGATTGGTGTAGTCATCCCAGCGGTTTCCCAAACGGTCGTAGAAGCCCCCTCCGTACCGACGATCGACGACAAACCACTTATCGAGTGATGCCAGTTGTTTGGGATCGCCAAGTTCTGTGTAGGCAAGCGCATGAACCGATTGGCCGTTGAATAGCGGACCCGAGCTGCCGATCACCTTCCCCGATTCCGGCAGTTCATTCCAGAAGTTGAAGGCGGCGATACCGTCTGCTCCCTGATGCCACCAGTTCGCAGCGACGCCGCGCAGAAACTCCGGCGAGGGGACGGCATGGTAGCCATCGGGCGAGTGATGCTGGTCGATGCAGGGATACAATTTGACGTGGCTGCCGGTCGTGATGCGTTTGAAGCCGGGGAGATCGACCTGAATCGACCGCGTACCAATGACGATCATGTCGACCAGGTTGTGCCGCACCCACGTCTCCACGTCCATGCCATCGAAGTGGCACCCCGGAACCGTATCAGCCACTCGCACCGAGAGCAGAAACGGTCGGCCTCGTCGTTCGGCCACGCCCTGCAGCATCAACCGCACCTGCCGCACAAAGTCCGTCAACGCCTCGCGATGTTCCCATTGTTGCCCGGTTGGCAGAAACGGCGGATGTCGGCCGAAGTCGAGGTTGATCCCATCCAGGTCGTAACGTTCGGCGACCTCCCGCAGCACGGCGGTTTTGTACTGTCGCACTTCCGGGATGGCGAAGTTCCACAGTCCTGGATTCCACCAGCTTCCTGCAATCAGCCATTCGGGGTGCTGATCCTTGAGCGGATGTTGTGCTGGTGTGTTCACATCCGCTTCGCGATCGGCGCCGTTCAGACGGTGTTCCCAGAACACTTCCAGCTTTCGCCGATGGCTCTCGTCAACGATGCGTTTGGCGATGTCAACGCCCTCAGCTCGCCAACGCAGCAGCGTTGGATACTGTAACTCGGGAATCACCGTGCTGGGATACGCGGCGATATTCCCTTCATCCAGGCACCAGCCGACGCAGTCGACCTGACTGCCCGGCTGGTCGAACGCGCTGAATCTCGCGGCTAG
>CAMAXD010000033.1 GCA_945861975.1 Candidatus Kuenenia stuttgartensis
AGCACTCGATCGTCGTACGAAAACCTGGGTGCCTCGTATGCGTTCAACATCGGAGTCCTTTCCGACTGAGTCGTTGCCTGCAAATTTAGGCTCCTATTGTGAATAATTTACCAAAAATCGCATACACCTTTTCCCGCAGCCTCCGCAGGCGACTGCGAATTAGCATCCGTCCCGAAACACGGCTCAGCATGAATTAATTGGGGGCTCCGTTTTCCGGGCGCTTTAGGGCCGGAATTCGCCGGTGCTCCGTTCGAGCCTACGAGATACTACGCGAACGCCTGCGGCTTGCCGTTAAACGACTTAAGCGAAGCCGTCATCACCCCTTCTTACCCCACAATTTCCCGGATCACGTGACCATGGCTCAGAGGGAATGGGCGATCTGTCTGATCGTACAGCAGTGTTTCCGGGGAGTAACCAAGGCAGTGGAAAATTGTCGCGGTAATATCTGCCGGAGAAACAATTCCTGAGACAGGAAATGCAGCATGAGCATCGGACTCGCCGTGGACCGTACCGCCCTTGATGCCAGCTCCGCCCAGCGCGATGGAAAAACAGTTGCCCCAGTGATCACGGCCGGCGTTGCCATTAATTCTTGGTGTATGGCCAAATTCGCCGAGCCACACAACCAGCGTTTCGTCCAATAGTCCACGCTCATCCAGATCCTGCAGCAATGCCGAGCAGGCCATATCCATTCTGGGCATCAGATGATTGCGAAGATCTGCAAAATGATTGCTGTGAGTATCCCACGAACCATTGCCCTTGATCTCTTCGATGCGCGTCCAGTTCACCTGCACCAAAGACACACCGGCTTCCACAAGTCGTCTGGCGAGTAATACAGACTGACCAAATCGATTTCGTCCGTAGCGATCGCGGGTCTCTGCGGATTCCTCGGCCATCTCAAATGCGCGACGAGCAGCGCTGCCGGTCAGAAGATTAAATGCCTGTTCGGTCTGCTGACTGAATCGTCCGGACGCGCTGACACGTTCAATGGTTTCGCGGACAGGATCCAACTGCGAAAGCAATGCGCGGCGGGCTGTGAGTCGAGCAGTGGAAACGTCGTCGGGAAATGTGAGATCGGGGATACGAAAATTCGGTTGTGAGGGATCGCACTTGAGCAGCCAGGGATCATACTTGCGACCGAGGACGCCGGCAGTTTGCCCGGGCCAGAGGATCTCCCCGTCATTCGCAATATGGTACGGCAGCGCAATCGCTGAGGGTGCACCATCTCGATCCGGTTGCAGAGCACGCATGATCGCGGCGTGAGAAGGCGACAGGTTCGGAGCTTTGGAGGTTACATTTTCCTGGCTGAGCGGTGCATGAGGAACGCCGGTCAGCATCTGATAGCCACTGGAAGAGTGGGCCTGATCTTTGGTCACGACGGCTCGCAGGACAGCCATCTTGTCTGTATGCATCGCCGTCCGCGGCATGAGTTCGCCGACATGGATTCCGGGTACGACAGAACTGATGGGGCTGTATTCTCCGCGGACTTCTGCGGGTGCGTTGGGTTTGGGGTCCCATGTTTCGTGCTGAGGCGGGCCGCCCAACAACCACAGCATAATAACGGACTTCGCTCGGCCGAATCCCGGGGAGGCCTCTTCGATCGGTCGTGCCTGCACACGGCGTTGCAGAAGCTGAGGCAGGGACAGTCCGAGAGCCGACAATCCGCCAATTTGCATGGCATCTCGGCGCGGAACTCTGTCGCAAAGGGACATCGGACGATTCTGCATGGTGAGCATGAAAATCTTTCCGGGATCAGGCGGGCGTGGTTTATCAGGCGGGAAGTCAGTATTCTGGGGGCATCCACTATCGCACAATGCTGTCAGTGGATCAAGAACTAAGGCTTCAAACCCTTGATCCGGGGTGATGGGGCCATGTCGGCTGTTTTTGGCACAGAGGGTGCGTCCCGCAAGAGTTTTTACGGGCAATGCGCTGCGCTCCGATTGATGATTTTCTCAACCGCGAATTGACGCGAAGCAGGCGATGAGTTCCGGTAGTAGAGAAGATGGCGGGGTATTTTTTCACCGAGTTGCGATTAATTGGGCCAAATTTGGTCCGTGCGGATCTCTGTGATTGAGATTCAGCGGAAGAAGGCTCACCATTCGCGGAGATTCCGCCGTCGGTCTGTGATTTTGCTCGGATCGGGTCGTCGTTTTGATTTGGGGAACCGAACAGTACTCCGACGAATGTGGGATCTGATTCTCTGCACGGCATGAATTGAGGCCGGTTGTTCGCGGTCTACTTCTTTAGACCATAACCTCGATTGTTGTCGCGTACCGAATAACGTCTGAATTTATTGGTAGCTCTTTTTTCGCGTGTTGTGACTATGTCAGATCTTCGAACCTGCCGTCTTGTGACACTGGGCTGCAAAGTCAACCAGTATGAAACTCAGCTTGTCCGTGAAGCGTTGCTGCAGAGCGGCTATCGCGAAGCGATTGAAGGTGAGACTGCCGATCTGTGCGTCGTCAATACATGCACAGTGACGAACTCGGGCGACTCGAAATCGCGTCAGGTGATTCGGCAGTTGTCGCGGCAGAATCCGGGCACGAAAACGATCGTGATGGGCTGCTACGCAACGCGGGATCCTCGAGCGGTTTCAGAACTGCCCAATGTGATTGAAGTGGTCACAGACAAACGTGAGCTTCCGGATGTACTGAGTCGCTTTGGTATCGTCGATATGCCCAACGGGATTAGTGAGTTCGAAGGGCATCAACGGGCGTTCGTAAAGATTCAGGATGGATGCATTCTGAAATGTTCATACTGCATCATTCCCACTGTTCGACCGGGCCTGAGAAGTCGACGTCCCATCGATATCGAAGACGAAATCCGCGCGTTGATTGAACATGGATACCGTGAGATTGTGATCAGCGGTATTCATATGGGGCACTTTGGCGTCGATACCAATAACCTGGCTCCGGGCGAAAAACCTGAGCGATTGTGGCACTTGTTGCGTCGTCTGGATCGCATTCCGGGGAATTGGCGAATGCGTCTTTCCAGTATCGAAACCGTCGAAGTCAACGAGGATTTCATCAAAGCGGCTGGTGATTGCGAGCACTTGTGTCCTCAGTTTCATCCGGCGTTGCAAAGCGGAAGTAACAGCGTGCTGACTCGCATGCGACGCCGTTATCGTGTCGAGCGTTTTCTGGAACGCCTCGAGCAGATCAGAGACATGTTGGGGAATGATCCGGCGTTCAGCACAGATATCATTGTCGGGTTTCCTGGCGAAACGGATACCGAGTTTGAGGAGACTCTGGAAACCTGCCGCAAAGCACGCTTTATGAAGGTGCATGTGTTTCCGTTTAGCCGTCGTGACGGAACTCCGGCGGCAACGATGCCCGATCAGGTTCACCCGGATGTGATCAAAGAACGTGTTCATGTGCTGAGTGAACTCGAAAGAGATCTGGCTGAGCAGTTTTATCTGAGTCGTGTTGCGGTTGATTCAGATCGGCAGACCGAGGTGTCAACAGAGATCGCTGCGGCGAAATCGCCGACGTCACTTCACGGCGTTCAGCTTGAGGTTCTGGCGGAGCGAGAGTCCGAGACGCGTCCCGGATATTTGCGTGGCACAGATCGTTGGTATATGCCGGTCGAAGTTCCTGGCACTGCCGTGGACATCGGAAATTTTCTGCTTTGTCGAGCTGTGGCGGCTAATCGTGACGGTCTCGTTGCGGAACGAATCCTTGTTCCCGGTCAGGATGCGCAGCAGGGCTCGGAGACTTTTCAGGATCGTGTGGCGGGACGACGCAAAGCTTGGCTCAGTCAGCATCAGGGCGGAGACGACATCGAAGATTCTCTGCCGTCGGCGTGTGGTGATGGTCTGGCTGATGCCTGCGGTTCAGAGCCTGTGGAATTGGTGCAATTAAGCTTTTCTTCAGTGGCCGGTACGCAGTCGGGAGAATCGCCATGGCCACGTTGATTGCGATGGAGGGCATTGACGGAGCCGGGAAGGGGACTCAGGCCGGCCGGTTAGTATCGACCCTGCGTGAGATGGGACGGCGAGTCGATACGCTGCAGTTTCCGCGTTACTCGTCGACCACGTTTGGCTCAGCCATTGGCGACTTTCTGAACGGGAAGTTTGGGTCATTGAATGAAGTGCATCCGCAGTTGGCTGCGGTGTTGTACGCCGGCGACCGATTTGAATCGCGTGAGTTGTTGATGCGGATGATTGACGACAACGATGTCGTTGTGCTGGATCGTTTTGTCGGCTCAAACCTGGCGCATCAGTCGGCCAAGCTTGACGGCGCTGCGCGGACCGCGCTGGTGGAGTGGATTGAAAAGATTGAATTCGGTGTCTTCCAGTTGCCTCGACCAACACTCACCATACTGATCGACATGTCATCGCAGATGAGTCGCGAGATGGTCTCACGGAAAGCAGCGCGCGACTACACTGAACAGGAAGCCGACCTACAAGAGTCCGATCTGCCTTATCTGGAACGGGTGCGTCGTTGCTATCTCGCGTTAGCGCATAGTCGACTGGACTGGTGCACGGTGCATGGATTGGATGAGGCTGGTTCGCTGAGAACGATTGATGATGTCGGCGAGGAGATTCGAAGGCTCGTGTGCGAACATCTGGGGCAGGTGTGAGTTGGTTTTTTTGGTTTGAGGTATTCGGTTTTCGGAGAACCGCAGGGTTCCGGGGAGCTTTGGCAAACTGAAGTCCCAGGACAGTTATCTCAAGGCGATGGAATTCTGACCCGTGAAAACGCGTCACTCAGCCAATCACGTCATGAACAACATGACCATGCACGTCCGTCAGGCGAAAGTCGCGGCCGGCGTAGCGGAATGTGAGACGTTCGTGGTCGAAGCCCAGCAGATGCAGAATCGTGGCATGCAGGTCGTGCACGTGAACTCGCTTTTCGATCGCATTCCAGCCCAATTCATCAGTGGCACCGTGCACATAGCCGCCCTTGACGCCACCGCCAGCCAGCCACATTGAGAATCCGTAGTGATTATGATCCCGACCACTGCCGATGGAGGAAACTCCGGGAGTCGGCAATTCCATAGTTGGAGTTCGCCCAAACTCACCGCCCCAAATGACAAGCGTACTGTCCAGCATTCCGCGTTGTTTGAGATCTCTCAACAGGGCTCCGATGGGCTGATCGACCTCGGCGGCGAGACCACGATGATTCTGTTCCAGCTGATCATGAGCGTCCCAGGGCTGGCCGGCTTTATGCCAGATCTGCAGAAAGCGAACGCCTCGTTCCATCAGGCGACGAGCGACCAGAAGTTGGCGACCATAGACCGTATCGCCGTAAGACTCTCTGACGGATTGCGGTTCATGACGAACATCGAACGCATCGCTGGCTTCTGTCTGCATGCGATACGCGAGTTCAAACGACTGAATTCGCGCGTCGAGTTGCGAATCATAAGGACGAGTTTCACGATGGCGCGTGTTGAGAGCCTGAATGAGATCCAGTTGTGTGCGTTGACGACCTGGTCGAAGAAAGTTGTTGCGGAGATTCTCAATCAGGCGATCGGGTTCGGTCTGAGCGGTATCGATGTATGTTCCCTGGTAAGCACCGGGGAGAAATGATGATCGCCAGTTTTGAGCACCGACGGTCGGTTGACCACCGGGGCACATCGCGATGAAGCCGGGCAGATTCTGATTGTCTGTTCCCAATCCATAGGTCACCCACGAACCCATGCTGGGGCGTGCCTGCCGACCGTCACCGCAGTTCATGAGCATAAAAGACGGTTCATGGTTAGGAACGTCGGCATGCATTGAACGAATGACACACAGATCATCGGCTGATTGTGAAATGTGCGGAAAGATTTCGCTGATCTCCAGTCCGCTGTGTCCGTATCGCTGGAACTTAAATGGTGAGGCGAAAGCCGCTCCTGTTTTTCGTTCTGTTCGTTCCGAAGTGGGCAGTGCTTTACCATGGTACTTTTCCAGAAGTGGTTTCCGGTCAAACGTATCCAGGTGTGACGGGCCGCCATTCATGAACAAGTGAATGACGCGTTGGGCGGTGGGAGCAAAATGGGGCTGCTTTGGAGCCAGTGGATTGGTCGCTGACTGATCGGCCAGCGTCGTTGTTGACTGCAGCAGATCGGCCAATGCCAGGGATCCGAATCCCATGCCGGTTCGAGAGAGCAATTGGCGTCGATTGAGCATGGCGGTGAGTCGTCAGAAAGTGTGGGCGTTTTTTCCGGACCTGATTTCTTATCGCAGACTTTAGCAGGCTGAACAGGATTCGTCATCGAAGCGAAATGGACAGTACCAGGTCCGACGCGCAACAACGGAGAGAAATAGTATTTGCATGGAGCACTCACACGCGACGTCGTCCCTTCTCCCCCGTTTCGGGGGAGAAGGTGGCCGATAGGCCGGATGAGGGGGGTGAGCAGCAGAAACTACAACTAAAGCCCCTCACCCTTCCCTCTCCCCAAAGGGGAGAGGGGACATTGATGTCGATGTCCAGCTGAAGGCCAGTGGAAAACAGGATTGCCGTTGGGAGGAGCCGAATTTATTCGGTACACTGCTGATTCGCGGTCTGAGCCTGCACTTCAGAACCGCCGTCAAGAGTTCCTTCTCAGGAGATGCTATCGATGAACAGATCAACTCGCCGAACAGCTTTGCTGGGTGCAGGTGTCACGATGGCCTTGCCGTGGATGGAGTCTCTGCGGGCTGGTGATGACCAGTTATCGACGGAGAATCCTGTTTTTCCCAAACGCTTTGCAGCGTTATTTATGGGGAATGGAATTAATGCGGATCACTGGTGGGCCAAAGGGGCCGGCGACGAGATGGAGCTCAGCCAAACTCTGGAGCAACTGGATCCTTTCAAGAAAAAGCTCAACGTTGTTACGGGTTTATTCAATCGTAATGCGAATGGAGTCGGCATTCATCCGGGGCAGACGGGCAATATTCTCTCGGGTGCGGCGCTGCAGAAGGGAGCTGTGCTGAAAGGTGGAGTCAGCCTGGATCAGGTGCTGGCCAGTCGGCTTGGCGAAGATTCACCGCAGCCCAGTCTGGTGTTGGGTTGTGAGCAGCCGATCACGGGCTATCACGAAACGAATTTCTCGATGGCCTATAGTTCGCATATTTCATGGCATGATGCGAACTCACCGGTGCCGATGGAGGTTTATCCATCGCTCGCGTTTGACAGTCTGTTCGATAATCATGGCAGTCGCCGGATGCAGAGTATTCTGGATCGTGTTCGAGAGCATGCGAGTCATATCCGTCGTCAGATCAGTGCGGCCGATCGGGCAAAGCTGGACGAGTATCTGAACAGCGTTCGTGAGATTGAAAAACGTATCGAGCGGACTCGGGAAGACAAGTCCAAAGCCGACGCGAATGCCGTGCGACGTGGGCAGCCGGTGGAAGTGATGAAGCGTCCGGACAATGGTCTTCCGGAAGATCTCCGCGAGCACATGCGACTCATGGGCGACATCATTGCCACGGCGTTTCAGACGGATAAAACTCGCGTCGCCACGTTGTTGTTGTGTCGAGACTTGTCCGGATTGTTTTATCCGTTTCTGGATGTTCGCAAGGCGCATCATCCAGCTTCGCATGATGATTTGTCTGATGACTATGAGCGGGTGTCTCGATACTACGTCAGTCAGTTGGCGTATTTGGCGCTGCGGCTGGATTCGATGCCGGAAGGGCAGGGGACCGTTCTGGATAATTCCTGCCTGATGTTTATTTCGAACATGTGGTCCGGCAGCCGTCACGATTCCTCAAAAGTGCCGCTGTTATTATTGGGTGGTCTTGGAGGAACGCTGGAGACAGGTCGCGTTCTGGATTATCTCGACAAAGGCGATGACAATCGAAAGTTGTGCAGTCTGTATTTGTCGTTGATGGATCGGATGGGTGTTGAACTGCCTCAGTTCGGGGATGCAGAGACGCGACTGGCGGGGTTGTGACGAGCGGGTTGTGACGTTCTTCTTGTTACAGTGAATCGCAGACTTCCAGTTTCATGGCTGCGAGTGAGAGATTGATGTCGCGAATGAATTCGATGATCGAGCAGATCAGGCATCCAAGACAGCCGACAAACTGAGCAAGAATCAGAGCCCCGGCATTCAGTTTCAGCAGAGTTGCCAGAAACAGGCTGATGATCAAACAAGCGGCCAGCAGCACGCTGACGGAGGCCAGCACGATGGCCAGACGCAATAGCCTCGCGCGGTCGATAAGAATTCGCAGCTGTTCACGATTGCGATGAGGATCTTCCGGTGATCCGGGGCGGAGTTCTCGATCCAGAATACGCGCACGATCGATGACTCGGCCAAGTCGATTGGTCATGCTGAGCAATAAAAGCCCGACACCGGAGATCAGGATGACCGGACCGATAGCAACCTGAAGAACGGGGATCAGTTCGGTAACAGTTGGAAACGACAAGTGGACTAACTCCTTCGTGCGGTCCTTATGAACAGGATATTGATGGGACAAAACGGTTGTCTTTTGTGCTTGAGCGGAGCAGGATTCGACGATCGTCGCGCCGGGCATCATAGATAGAGTGCCTGCGAATTTCAGGATTTCCGTGATTTTGTGAGACAAAACACGAATCGCAGCGTCATCTGGTCAGCGAGGACAAATCGTGGACCAGAATGGGTGCCTGAGTGATTTCCAGTGCAGAACTGACATGGCTTTGGCGCCGACATTCAGCGGCATTGCTGCTCCTGGCACGCAGTCGATGCGGTGCAGCGATCGGACAAGCGGAAGATTGCGTGCAGGAAGCGTTTATTCGGCTGGCTTCGCAGGCGACGACACCGAACGACTGTATTGCATGGCTGGCGAGAGTCGTCAGAAATGCGGCAATTGACGCCGCACGATCACAACGTCGGCGTAACCAATACGAGAATGCTGCAACATGTACGCAAACCTTACTTTTTGAGCCCGCTCAGGTTTTGTCCGACAGGCCTCAGACTGAAGAATTGCAGGTGGCATTGCAGGCGTTGGATGAGGAGACTCGGGACATCGTTGTCGCTCATGTGTGGAACGACATGACATTTCGTCAGATCGCTGATGCATTTGCAATGTCTGCAGCAACAGTTCATCGAAGATATGAAGCAGGAATCGACACTCTGAGAGAATCACTGCGTTAGTCGAGTGCAGCATTAAAAAGGGGAACTCAGAATTATGATTGAGTCGGAGCAGTTTGAACACGAGTTGCGAAACGTGGTTCCAGGTTCGTGTTCGCATCTGGCTGAGGAAACGTTTTATCGGGCCGGTTGGGCTGCTGCAGAGCAGTCCGATGAAGCTGCAAGGCGTCAGTCGGATCATTCGTTGCGATCTCAGTCAACATTGCGTCGTCATCCATTGATGACATTTTCTGCCGGACTCATCACGGGTTCCCTGTTTCTGGCAGTTGTCCTGAATGTCGCAAATCACTACGGCGATCGGGAAGAGTCGGTTGCCACCAGCGATGTTTCGGAGAGTGAGTCGGGAATTGACGGGACGGACAGCGCTGTAGTGCCAACTCTGAGTCCGCAGACGGCAAAGACGGGTCCGATGCCCGTGCGACCACCGGCTTTTGGCACGATGTCGTTGATGATTGGGTGCATTTTTCCCCAGTCTGTTTTTTCCAGAGATGACGTTGTATCTCCGGCGAACTCCCCATCCGCTGCATTGAGTCGAGCGGCACGACATCAGTGGGATAACCTGCTGCAGACGGATCCGATTGCGAGTCGGCACACATCGGAGGCGAGATCCGATGCGGAGGAACCTGAATTGCCGATGTTGCAGGTATCTCCATTGAAGAACGAGATGAATGAGTTTCTGTAAGGATTGTCGTCAGGCGTTTTCTCGATTCCATTCTTTACCCAGTTGGGAATGCATCATGATCATTCGATGGACGATTTTGACTTTTGCCTTGTTGTCGCCCTGGATGCCGCAGCATTTGCATGCTCAGGGGCAGTCTCAGCCTGCGGCGGCGTCAGGTGCTGGCTTTGCGTTTGTCTCTGCTCAGGACGGGGGTTTAGGCTCCACAATGACACTGTCGCAACTGCAGCAGGTTCAGAAGAAAGCGGACGAGGCCGCAAGTCCATTGAGTGTCAGTCCCGCGGCAGAACCGGTTCCCGCGTTACGTTATCACCTCTATCCTCGACAATCGGAGCTGCGTCCAGGGTCGGCACTATTGCATTATGCGCGTGCTCAGATCCTTTATCAGCAGATGGCCAAAGATGTGACGACCGAATGGAATACGTGGGCGACCGAAGAGGTTCGACCAACAGACGAACAGCTTGCTGCCGTCGTCGGCAGCCTGAAGCACGTCTACGTGGAACTCCATGAGTTGGCCATGTCGGAAGACTTTACGTGGGATCATCGAATTCGTGATCTTCGAGGACCGGAAGTCTACGCCTATCTTCTTCCGGATGTGCAGGAGGCGCGTGCGATGGCTCTATTGCTGCGGATCAAAATCATGCACCAGATTCGCCAGAAAGACTTTGAGGGTGTATTTTCTTCGGTCAGCGATGGATTTCGGCTGGCTGAGTTTGTGGGGCAGGGTGAGACTCTCATCCAGAAACTCGTTGGCATCGCCATCGCGGCCATCATACGAGACGCACTGGAAGATGCGATTTCTACGCCCGGCTGCCCGAATCTCTATTGGGCGATTGCCAGCGTTCCGCAGCCGCTTGTGAATGTTGGTCAGTCAGCTGTGTGGGAACTGGACAACATTCATCGCGTTCTTCCTGCGCTTGCCGAAGCCGAGAGTGCCGAGTGGTCAGAGGCCCAGGCCACTCAGAAGTGGGCCTCACTGGTTAGTGACCTGGGGGCTCTTTCGGGCGATGCGTCACCAGCTGGACGTGATTCGCAATTGGCATTAGCGCTCGCAAGTGTGACCTTCGTGGATTCCGCTCGTCAGCGACTTCAGGTGGGTGGAGTGGAAGCAGACCGTCTGTCAAAGCTGCCTGCTCTGCAAGTTGTGTTGATGGATGCCGCCCGTGAGGTGCGCCGCGTCGGTGATGATCTGGCGAAAGCTCATTTACTGCCAGCGCATCTGGCCAAACCACTGCTGGAGCGCGAAGATGCGGAATTTCGCCAATGGCTCGGAGACAACCGACTTTCTTCCGTTGGTGCCGCTATCGGTGGCCTGTTGTTTCCTGCTGTGAAGCAGGTAATGGAAGCGGAGACGCGCATGCTGGTGGGCCACGCTCGACTGATGACACTTGAAGCCATTCGCATGTATGCATCAGAACATGATGGTGAGTTGCCAAATTCGCTTGATCAGCTGACGACCGTTCCGGCGATGTCAGATCCGTATACGAATCAGCCCTTTGAGTATCGAGTTGAAGATATTGACGGAAGGCCGACGTTGACACTGACCGCAGCGGGCCCGACAAATTTTCGACCACTTCAGGTACTTCGTGCAACGATCGCGAAATAGTTAGCCGCAATGCCCGAGAAGATCGACTCAGGGACTTCTGTTCTGAATCTCAGACCACATTTCAAAGACAGGTGACTCTATGAAACGGCTTATCTTCGCGCTCATCCTGCTGACGTGTACCACGAGCCTTGCGCAGGACAACGTGGCGAATGTTCCAATGTCTGTTCAGCGTTATGTCAGTCCTCAAAGCATGGCGATGGGCTGGGTTGATCTAAGAAACCTTGATCTCAAGGGGTTCGGAGAATTCGTTGTCCGGTTTCGAGGTGAAATTCACTCAATAGATCGGACGAAAGCCATACAGGACGCACTCGTGCAGCTTGGCGTCACGCGGATTTATTGGGTCAGTGAACTGACAGAGGTCACAAACGGGCCAAAAGCCTTTATTGTGCCGGTGAGCGGCGAGAAGCAGGAGGTCGTTGCGACGATCATGAGAGCCTTTGTCAGCGATACAAATGGAATCGCGTCTGCGGTTCATGATGTCGTGCTGGTTGGGCAATCAGAAGCCGTGCTGCAACTGCAGAAGGATAAAAAGGGACCCCCCAATCCAGAACTGCTGGCCGCTGCTGAGAAGGTGCACGGTTCACATGGAATTGTCATGTTGACGCCGGTTCAGGCCGTGCTGCCGATCGCCGGTATGCTGCCAAAGTTTGTAAACGGCGACGCAGAGCGAGTGACCAGGGCGGCCGAATACCTGGTGAATCTTCGCTCGATCTCGCTGTCCGGAGAACTTCCGCCATCAAAGGCGACTTTGCGGATTGCTGCGAAGTCAAAGGAGACCGCTGCAGGGCTGGCAGATCTTCTGAATACCTGGACCATGGAGCAACTGGCAGAAGGGGCTCAGTCACTGCAACTGATGGTCGAAGGTGACGAGGTTGTTTTGACATCGGGCAGCGTCGAGCAGACGGTAGAAATTCTGGCGGCCGTGCAACAGCTTGCGACGGGCAGCTCTCAGCCTGATACGATCAATTCTTTGAAGCAAATTGCTCTGTCGATGCACAATTTTTATGACGTCCATAACCACTTTCCTCCGCAGGCCCTGGTGGATGGAAGCGGCAATCGGTTGCTGAGCTGGCGCGTGCTGATTCTTCCGTGGATGGATCAGGCTCCGCTCTATAATGAGTTTCATCTTGATGAGCCCTGGGACAGCGAGCACAACCTGAAGCTGGTGGCAAGAATGCCGGCAGTGTTCAAAGCGGGATCTTTGTCGGGGGATCCACCGGAGGTCGGAAAGACACGCTTTGTTGCTCCGCTTACAAAGAGCAGCGTCTTTGGCCGGATCGGTCCCGGCACTCAGATGCGGGAGATCATGGATGGGACGAGCAATTCGCTGATGGTTGTTGAGGTCGACGCAGACAAGGCGGTGATCTGGACAAAGCCCGAAGATGTGGAGATCAGCGAAGCAGATCCCCTGAGTTCTATTATCGGCCCCGATACGAAGACATTTGCCGCGTGCCTTTGTGATGGTTCAGCCCGCATCTTTTCTCGCGAGATCATGGCTTTCGACGAGTCCGCATTGGTGTGTTTCGCTCCGCTGCACACACCCTACATCAAATTGACAAATTGGCCAGCCGTAAGGTTTATCGGCACCGTTTGCGACGATCTGTCGCCTGCACTAACATGCCGCGCATGGCGGCGATTGAAGTCAGGGAATTGTGTCGAGAATACAAGGTCTTCCGGAAACGTGAAGGGCTGATGGCGTCCGTGCGCGGGTTGTTTCATCGTGAACACACGATTGTCAGCGCCGTCCGGAATGTCAGTTTTTCCATCGACGAAGGTGAAATGGTCGCGTTTCTGGGGCCAAACGGGGCTGGCAAGACGACCACGCTGAAGCTTCTATCGGGTCTTGTTGTGCCTTCGTCCGGAACGGCGACTGTGCTGGGGCATGTGCCGTGGAAACGAGAAGACGCGTATCGGCGGCGATTTTCACTGGTCACGGGGCAGAAGGAACAACTGTGGTGGGACCTGCCGGCGCAGGAATCATTCCGGCTGCATAAAGAGATCTATCGGATTCCGGCGGAAGATTATACGCGTCGCATTGATGAGCTGACGGATCTGCTGGAAGTGCGTCGTTTGATGGCTCAGCCCGTTCGGGAACTGTCGCTGGGCGAGCGTATGAGAATGGAGTTGATCGCGGCCTTGCTGCATCGCCCGGATGTGTTGTTTTTGGATGAGCCAACGATCGGGCTGGATGTCGTCAGCCAGCGGCGAGTGCAGGAGTTTTTGCGGCACTACCAGCGTGAGCAACGAATCACAGTCATTCTCACCAGCCACTATATGAAGGACGTCGAAGCTCTGTGTGAGCGAGCGATCGTGATCAACAAAGGGACGGTAATCCACGACGGACCATTGGCTGCCATCATTGATCGCTTTAGTCGTCACAAGATTATTGAGTTGCAGTTCTCCGACAATGGTTGTCCGGAGGGGCTTGAACGCTTCGGACGGATTGTGGAAACTCGTCCACCGCGTGTACGAATTCAGGTCGAGAAACAGCGCGTCTCCGAGTGCCTGGCGACGATTCTGAGTCAACATTCTGTAGATGACATCAGTGTCGTCGAGCGACCTCTGGAAGATGTCATTGCCGAGTTGTTCTCGACGGATGATGCGTCAAGGGCCGCGACATGACGGTTGCGACCGAATCATTTGGTGAAGAGTTGCGAGCCAGGCTACGACTTAAGTGGCTGATCCTTCGAACCGCCATTGAAGAGCGACTTGTCTACCGCGCGGACTTTGCGTTTTCGACGCTGGTGCGGTTTCTGCCCATCGTGACTCAGATCTTTCTGTGGAGTGCGATCTTCCAGAACGATTCTGCGCGGACGATGAAGGGCTACAACTTTGGGCAGATGGTGTCGTACTATCTGCTCGTGATGATGGCTCGTGCGTTCTCCAGCATGCCTGGGTTATCGACCGGGATTGCGAGTTCGATTGCCGATGGATCCGTCCGCAAGTATTTGATTCAGCCGGTCGACATGCTGGATCATTTGTTCTGGCATCGAGTGGCTCATAAGCTGGTTTATTATGTGATCGCCGCCGGTCCGTTTGCGCTCGTGTTCTGGATGTGTCGTGCTCATCTGCCGGGTTGGCCGGCTTGGCCAGTGACAGCGGCGTTTGTGGCATCATTGCTGATGTCGTTTGCGATCGGGTTTTTGATCGAAGCGTTGATTGGTCTGATTGCCTTCTGGTTTCTGGAAGTCAGTTCTCTGATCTTCATCTACATGATGCTCAGCTATTTCCTGTCGGGCCACATGATTCCGCTGGAACTATTGTCGCAGTGGATTCCCTTCGTGGATTACCTGCCGTTTCGATATCTGGCGTACGCACCCGCCGCGATTATGCTGGGAAAGATTCCTCAGGAACAGCTGCCGATGGAGTTGCTGGTTCAGGCCGTGTGGATTGCGGTGTTGTTCATTCTGAATCGCGTGGCCTTTCAACGTGGCGTGCAGCGATACAGTTCTTATGGCGGGTAGTTTGCGAACGGTTGCCCGCCACAGTGGACGTTCAGCCCTGCACCATTATTTCGTGGCTGGCCAAAGAGCGTTGATTTGTTCGAGGGTGCGTTCGACCAGCACCTTTCCGCCTTCGGGGCCGACTTCGTTGCTTTCTGCGATCGCACTGTACCCGCCACCCTGAGCCGCGCGGGACGAGGGAAGATAAGTTCCGGGGCCAGCCAACTGGATGACGAATGTTTGCAGAGCCGGACTGCGAGTTTTCATCTGGATACCGTAGTCTGTAAACAGCTCAAACGGATTTGTTGCGATCGCGATGTCACCCAGCCGAATCACATGCAGTTCCATCTTGTAAGGCTCGACTGTTCCGGCCAGTTGGTTTTCGTAGCGTTTGACAACTCCGCCGTGCCAGTAAAGCAAAGTCTGTTTTCCCTTCTGCTGGGACAAGTCAGCGATTTTTTCCTGAGCCAGTTTCCATTCTCGTTCCAGCACTTCGCGACGAGGCAATTCAAGATTTTCAACGACATGTGACATGGGCACGTCGCTGTACTTGTCTTTTTCAGCGCCTTCGAGAGCTTCTTTCCAGGCTCCAACGATGCGGCGAGAGATTTCTTCCAGGCGATTGATGCCGCGCAGATTTCGCATGCGTTCTTCGGCTTTTTGGCGGAACATCAGGTGAGGCGACTGATCTCCGGCTGCTCCGGTCCATGCCAGCACATGCAAATCATTGCCATGGGTTGCGCGAAGTGATTCACGAACCTGATGCCAGAAGTCTGCGTTGACAGCAGAACCGCCTTCGACTTCCTGAGAGGGGCAGGCCAGATTCAGAGTTGTCGCGATCAGTTTGTTGTCGGCATCCCAGAAGAACAGGCATTCGACCGTGTGATCTTCATAGCCTTCAATCATGTGAAAGTCCGGACGCGAGGTCGCTCCGTACATCGCGGCTGAGCCATCGGAGTAAACCGTGCGGCGGTTATGAGCGACAGCGGCGTGTCCGAGTCCCCAGCTCGTCTGGCCAGGACGGCGAGTATTCCAGGCCGTCACAATCGCCTCGGCGACTTGTTCGGCAAAGAAGTCGACATACGCGGCGGGCTGCATGACTCCGTCCGCCGGGATCTCGTAGATCCCTTCAGTCATTACGGGGCCGGTATGAGTATGTGTGCCGTTGAGAATGATCTTGTTCACCGGAAAACCGGGCATACGTTTCGCGACCTGCTCTCGCGTTTTGTCGCGCACGTGGTCGGGAATCGCGACCGCATCACAGGAGACCAGAATGGTCGAATCTGTGGCTTTTCCGTCGGTCACAGATTCCAGGACAAGAACGGTTGCCGTGCAGGGGCTTTCGACAGATGTCGAGATGCGAGTATGCATTTGTCCCCAGAGTGCGATCGGCTGTTCAGGAGTGATGCTGGTCGATGCGGCGCCGATCAGAAGTTCAGCGGCCGTCGTTGGAGCCGATGAAAGACACACGCATGTAGCGAGCAGGATGAATTGTAATCGAGGCAAACTCTGGCGAACGAGCATTGCGAGGTATCCTCAGGGAAGCTATCGAGCAGCAGGAAGGTAATCAGGGGCAGCGTAAGGTGTTGGACGCGATTAATCAAAACGACAGCTCATTAAGGTGACCGTCTTGAGCGGTTCGTCGGTTCAATCGGAGTGAATTGTGCCTGATGTGATGGTCTCGGAGCGATAGTAAACGTAGATGCTCGCAAGACTGAGGCTCGTGCAAATGTGCCAGAGGGCGTGCCCCTGCAGCCAGGACTGAGGGGAGCTGAATCGTCTGGCGATATCAAGTTCTCGACAGGCGACTGCTGCAACCAAAAGAGTAAAGCTCAGGAGCACCCATCCCAGGTTGAGTTGTCGAGAATTTCTGAATTGATCAGCCACGATGGAAACACCCACCAAGGCGATCAGCGAACTCAGTACGACGACAGATGACATGGACCATTTGTAGACAAACAGCATCACGCTGCAGACGGCGACGAGAATCAGTAAAGGAATCCAGCACGGAAATAATCGTTGTCTCATGTTGAACGAGGCTGGCAGCCATCGTCCGAGATTCACGGCGCAGAGAGTCAGCAATGGCATGTACATCGCGGCGACGTCGATCTGCTGTCCGATGCGGGTGAGGGATGCGTGAAACAGACCGCTCCCCAGTCCCAGGATGCAGCACGCAACGCCGAATGTCAGACTCATGACAGGTGTTTGCACCACGTATCCTGACGCGGCAGTTATCGGTTGCCGACGATCATGAAGGCTCAATGCGATGGCATAGAGTCCGACCAGAATATAGGACAGGTTTGACCATGTATTGGCCCGGGTACGGATGATCTCTGAGATGAAAATCTGCTCTGTGTAAGATGGGTTTCGTAGACCGTGGCTTTCACGCCAGCCATCCCAAAAGTCCCTCGTGCTTGCAGGCAGCGTGATTAATACCAGCAGAGCCGCGAGCAACAGCAGGATGCTCCAGGAAAAGACGTGGACTGACAACGGCCATGGGGATTTTTGATGAGGCATGTTCTTGTTCAGGTACTGCGTTGGTAACGATTGGGCCTGGATATACTCGTTTAAGAGACATCGAGTTCCCGAGGAATGGTAAGCGGTTCGAGGCTGTGTAGTATTTCAGGATCAGATCAATAGAATCGCGGCCTGATTGTCACATGTTTTGTCCGCTTCGCTTTCCCTGAGTACAGAGGATTCGCCGTGAAGATGCAACTTGTCGCTCCCCGGAATCATATGGGTGGCTCCGGGCAGGGGACCCAGGCCGTTCGAGCCGGAAATCTGATTTTCGTGGGCGGTCAGATGTCGCTGGACGAGAACGGGAATGTGGTTGGTTCCGATATTAAGACGCAGGCCATGAATGCCTTTGAGGCACTCAAACGTGTGCTTGAGGCCGCTGGGGCTTCGATGGCGGACGTTGTGAAGCATAATGTCTATCTGAGCTGTCCCGGTGATGCGTCAGTGATCGCCGGGTTTATGGAAGACCTGAACTCTGTTCGCGTCCAGTACTTCACAGCTCCAGGGCCGACGACAACAGAGACATTTGTCGGGCTCGAGCGGGAAGGGGCACTAATTCTGGTCGATGCCTGGGCGGTTGTCGGGGAGAAGAGAGAACTGCTGACACCGCCGGGTCATTGGAACTGGAAGCAGCAGTTGCCGTTTTCGCATGGCTGGAAAGTTGGCGATATGGTGTTTGTTGGTGGTCAGCGATCGCTGGGGGCCTTCGGCGAGATTCTGGGAATCGAAGATATTGAAATTCAGACGGATCACGCTTTCAGAAATCTCGACACGATGCTGCGTGAGGCAGGTGGCGATCGACACACTTTGATGCGTCAGAACACCTACTTCCGATTCTTCGGTCAGGGACGTGAAGTAACCGACTACTGGGAGAAGATGACCAACGTTCGAAGACGCTATATGTCGGTCCCGTCAGCAGCCGGAGCGGGTCTGCGAATTACTGGCTTCCCGTATGCTGACGAATTGATTCAGGTCGAAGGCATTGGAATGCTGGGAGAGAAAAAGCAGCGTCTGCAGCCGGAGAATCACTGGGATTGGAGCATTCCCAATACTCAGTTTACTCAGGGCTGGAAGATTGGAAACATGGGCTTCATTGGAGGTCAGATTTCCGCAGACAACAAGGCGAAGGCCGTCGGCAAGGACATCGAAACTCAGACCCGGAACGTTTTCCAGTTTATCCGGGCTGTTCTGGGCGAAGGCGGCTTAACGGAGCAGGACGTTGCCAAACTGTACATCTATTACTACGTCCCGGATAACTGGTCACAAATTGCTGAGGCGAAGGCGACGATTGCCCGTGTGCAGCAGGAGTTCTACCCATCCCCGGGTCCCTGCGTGACGGCGATTCGAGTCTCGGGGTTTGCGTTCGAAGATTTGTTGATCGAAATTGAGGCGATGGCTGTTTGTGATTGATCCTCCGATCTCTTTCCCGCGTTACAGACCAACTGCACTTACGGTCTAAGTTGAAATCGTGTTTGTTGTCGGGCACGTGAGTTGCATTGGTGGTTCTCTGACGCTGCCGAAACTGCAGCGTCAGAACGCGATCAATGGTGAAGAGGAGTACTGATATGTTCGGCTTTATGGACCTGAATTACTTGTTGCTGGTTGTGGTTCCCGGGCTTGTGCTGTCGGGAATCGCCAGTCTGATGGTCAAGTCGTCCTTTGCCCGTTACTCGCAGGTGGGGACTCGACGTGGCTATTCCGGAGCTCAGGCAGCCCAGATTCTGCTGGATCGAGCAGGAATTACGGACGTGCGGATTGAGCGCACTAATGGCTATATGAGCGATCACTATAACCCGACCACGAAGACGTTGGCCTTGTCCGAGCAGGTTTACGCCAGTAACTCCGTTGCGGCGATTGGTGTTGCCTGCCATGAGGCTGGGCACGCCATCCAGCATGCCAGGGCTTATGCACCTCTGTGGATGCGATCGGCACTGGTTCCAGTTGTCGGTTTCGGTTCAGGCATCTCGAATACTCTGCTGATGCTGGGTTTCATCATGGCGTCAAAGCCTCTGCTGGCACTAGGCACAATCGCCTTCAGCACAATCGTCCTGTTTCAGTTGGTGACGTTGCCGGTGGAGTTTGACGCGAGTGCTCGTGCAAAACGCCTGGCGGTTGAGAGCGGAATCATCGGTGAAGACGAACGATATGGCATGAACCGTGTTCTGAATGCTGCCGCGTTGACCTATGTGGCTGCGTTTGTGTCGAGTCTGTTGACCCTGTTGTATTATCTGATGAAGTCGGGACTTCTGGGCGGTCGCCGGGAAGAGTAAAGGCTTCAATGCTCATCGGCAAAGTTTCTCAGTGCAGCCAGCAGTTCGGGTGCCAGGTAAGTGACGCGAAAGACGCCGTTGTTGAGAGAGACAGCTCGCGGTTCTGGCAACAGCATCATGAAACCGGCGAAGGCTACGATCGCGGAACAAACGGTCATCAGTCCCCAGCCGAACGAGGCCGCAAAGAGCTGAGGAAGGACGATCAGCGTGGGGGCAAGAACGAAAATACCGACGGCCAGCGACGGAATTGTTCTGCGAAACATGTGACGTCGCCGTCCTTCGCGGCCGCGACGATAATAGATCCGCAAGCTGGGTGTCCGGCGGATGATGATGATGAAGATCGCGATATAAGCCAGCACGAATACAAACGAAGGAACGCCGAAGATCTTCACCGATGCGGTCTGCATGATACGCCCCAGCACAAGCAGCATCAGAATGGTCGCGATGCTCAAAGAATGAAACAGGCGAAATATGATTCGGCGTTGCTGTGAAGGAGCGAAAATCTTCATGTAGAAGACCTTTGCATCAGGCTCCACGGGTAATCCGGTGGAAAAACAGAGCCAGTCGAAGGTCAGATCGCCGCGGCACAGCAGGGCCTCTCCATCGATCGTCCACGGGCTGCCCAGGGGCAATTCTATCGCAGGAGCACTGTGATCCCGAGATTCTGGGGCTGCATAGGGATTAGTGTCGTTGGAGCGACCTGAAAGATTCATCCGAGCAGCCACTGCAGATCTCTTCCATCCAATTGGGGCTTCCGGGCGGCGTTTGGTTCAGGATTTACGCTGATTATTGGGAAGTGTGATCGATTGCCTGTTTTCAACTCGAGATCGC
The DNA here is from genome assembly GCA_945861975.1 of Candidatus Kuenenia stuttgartensis. GTDB lineage: Bacteria > Planctomycetota > Planctomycetia > Planctomycetales > Planctomycetaceae > SXXK01. The sequence continues at coordinate 20,377 of CAMAXD010000033.1, forward strand.
GAGGCACCGTTCGATCGCGAGGCACCGTTTTTGATCGCGAGGCACCGTTTTGATGCCAAGCCCAGCGGTTGATTTTTCAGTTGATTTCTCAGTCGACCTTGACCTTGATTTCCGGCTTATCATTCATGCGATAGAGTGGCAGAAAGCGGTAATAAACTTCCAGCGTCAGGGTGGCCAGGGCGGTTGAGTAAAGACGACCGCCGTAGCGTCCCCATTGATCATTGGGTTCCCAGCTGCCCATATTTTTCCCCGAGGTGATCTGTTCGGAGATCAGGACCTCACGCACGGTCGAATTCCAGTCCTGCCATGCTCGACCGCCATGCTGGTACATCGCCAGAGTTCCATAATACCAGTAGTAGTAATTGAGATCAGACAATCGCGGAGTGTTCCTCATCAGGTAGGCGACGGATTCCTGATTCGAAGCGGATTCCTGAGGATATCCAAGCATCTGTTGGCAGAACAATGCTTCGGCCGTCATCGTGGGACTGACAGGCTCGGAATCTTTTCCATCGCTGACGACATTGCGCCGGTAACCGAAGAGTCCACCATCTTTCCCCTGCCGCACGCTGTTCAGGAAATCATCCATCCGCTGACGAACTTTTGAGGGAACAAACACACCGGCGATCTCAGCACTTTTGAGAGACATCATTTGCCAGCCAAACATGCTGACATCGCCCTCCTGGAGTTCTCGATAACGCCAGCCTCCGCTCCTGGGATCTTGTCGTCCGATCGTAAAGGCAACAGCTCGCGAGAGAGCCGCACGCAGTCGGAGATCATCCACGAGGCGGAATGAGCTGGCAACTTTGTCAGCCACCATCTGGCTTCGAACCGGTTCCACAGCCAGCAACAGGAGACCACTTTGCGACGTGGCACCAGCGGCAGCAACAGCCGCGGCCAGGGCCGCAGCATCGTTGGGAGCCCGAATCAATGCCGGGTTAACAATGGGGCCTAGAACCGTATCCTGCTGCATGCCGTAAGCTTCGGCCAGCGCGTACGTGGCCATGGCGTGGCAGTACATTTTGGCAAAGTGCTCTGAATTCCCGAAGAGGTTGCCGTCTGGCTGCTGCTGACGAATCAGCCAGTCCAGAGCACGGTCGACTGGTATCGCGTAACGTCCATCTTCATGCGTGTAACCGGCACCAAGGAACGAGAGAATCACGAGGGCCGTCAAGCCCGTGTCGGCTTCGCGTCCGGCGTATTGTCGATCCACGCCAATTTCGTCGATCTTGACTCGCCCTGCACCATAGTCTTCCGCATCCCAGCGTCCATCGGCAGACTGGCAGGAAGCCAGCCAGCGCAGGCTGCGTTCGACGGCGTTCTCGGATTCACGAGTTCCGCCGAAACGCAAAGCTGCATCACGACGCGTTGCGAGACTGCGGAGCTGATAGGTGGCCGGTGGGTTTTCTCGCCGACGAACTGTGGGCAGATCGGCTTCCACCAGAGCGGCTGCCGATTCCAAAGCCTCACTGAACAGGGGGGCAACGTCTCCGATGCGAACATCGTCGTAGGTGCTGTTGAGCGGCGTCATTGTGCGCGCTCGATCAGGAGTCATTCTGGAGGGACGTTCAGCCGGGGTGCGATCGGGAGTCGTGCGAGTTGGTCGCGGCAGACGAGCCTGAAAGCTGGAGGCGGCTCCATTCTTCGGATCCAGAATATTCTGAGTCAGCCCGCTGCCGTCCGTGGGCTGCATCGAGTAGATCGGTGCACTGCGGCTTTCGATCGTTTCCTGCGGATTCATCGTGGCGGGTGGCAAGGTGATTGCCGAATCACTGATGTTTGCGAGGCTCATCGCCACATCCTGTTTGGGCGACTCAAACTCCAGCTCCGGAGCGGACATCAAACCTGTAGGGTCGTCGATTCGACGTCCGTCCTCCGGACGCCCGATCTGAGGCAGCGTCCGTGACATATTTGGCGCGAGGACATCGGCACTGTTCGGCTCGTAAGTCGTGATCAGGTCGGAGGGCACGTCTTCAGCCGCAACCTGCTGAGGGCCCAGTTCTCCGGAATCGGTGGGGACCGCAAGCTCCGTCATCTGCCGTTCTTCGAACTGAGTGATGTCTTCAGCTGCGGTTCTCAGGGATTCCAGTTCGTCGGGCGTTCGTTCAGGGGTTTCCGTGGCCGTGATCTCAGGGGACGTTACGTCGAGCCGCTGCAGCTCCACATCCAGTTTTGTCATCATATCGGCGATGGGAGTATTCCCGGATTCGGGCAGTTTTACGTCCTGATCACTTTCGACGAGGATCTCAGTCACTGTTTCGGGCGGCTTTGGCGAGACGACTTCAGCCCGTGCTTTGCGTGTCACGGCTGGTTCAAAAACTTCCAGTCCAAGGAAGCAAACGCCATGGACAAGGATGGACGCCAGCAGCGACTTCCAGGTTGTGTTACGATCGCCCCACTGCGTCGCAAGCATCGTCAGCAGATGAGTCAGCGAAGCGATCATTGTCAGCACCAGCAATAGCGCGATCATGTCGTCACCGTTAAGTGACGCGCCGCGTGAGATCTTGCTGATGAGTTGACTGAGTGCGTTCATGAGGGACAGAAAGTGTTGTAGAGACGACTGTGAGTATTCCAGAAAGTTGGGGATAAGGCGGAGTCAAACGGTTGGCCGGCTAATGTCTCATGACTATCGGCTTCGTATGTATGTCAGGGTTGTCCGGAGGTAACTTCAGTAGGTTTGAATGCCAGCGAAAACTTTTTGATACCTGCTTGGTGGCAGGCATTCATGACATCAATCACCGCCTGGTAGTTGCCGTCTCCATCCCCACGAATCAGAATGGCCTGGTCCACATAGGCAGCTTTGGCGGCTCTTAACTCCTGCAGAAGCTGTTCGGGCGATAACTCCTTCTTTTTCATCGTCATCGTGCCGTTCTTTGCGACGACCACCACAAGGGCATCGGGCGTACGACTCATAACCTGAACCGGAGCGGCCGTGGGAAGCTCGATCTCGAACTTCTGGTCGTTCGCTTCTTCCGTAAATCGAGCGCCAACCATGAAGAAGATGATCAGCAGGAAGACCACATCGATCATGGGTGTCAAATTCAGCTGTGGCTCTTCCAGAGAGTCCGTCTTGATCGGCATGGCTAATACTCTAATTCAGTCTGATACTGGTGTTCGCATCGCCCCCGGAAACGATCAGCTTCCGGTCCAAAGTATATCCAGATCTGCCCGTTCCCGTGCAGGTGATCATTAGAAATCCACTGAAGAAGCAGGCTCTGATCAGGTCAGAAGCGTTATGGAGCGACGTCAGGAAAGTGCAATTGCTTGTTCGCAACCAGGGTTCAGATAGACTCCTGAGCGTTAAGAATCCCACTCTTCTGCGTGCTGTTTAACCCCTACATGTTTCCGGAGCTTCCTGATGTCTCACGCAACAAGGTCTGATCGTCGATCATTTTTGAAATCGTCCGGTTCAATTGCCGCGGCCGCAACAGCGGCCGGATTTTTCCCATGGTCGCAAACCGGATTTGCCAATACGCTGCTGAACGATCGTCCAGGGATTGGTTGCATCGGGCTGGGTGGCATGGGTCGCGGAGATGCTCATGGGCATCGCAGCTACGGCGATATTCTTGCTCTATGCGATGTTGATGAGAATCAGGCAAAGAAAGCCAATGACGATCCCAACATCGGCGGCGGGAAAGCAGATCTCTATGGTGACTATCGCAAAGTTCTGGAGCGTGCTGATATCGATGTTGTGAGTATTGTGACTCCGGATCACTGGCACGTCAAAATCGCCATCGAAGCTCTGCAGGCTGGTAAGCATGTCTTCTGTCAGAAGCCTTTGACTCTGACTCTCGAAGAGAATCAGCTGATTCGAAATGCCTGCCGTAAATACAGTGATCGCGTCTTCTTCGTGGGGACTCAGCAGCGCAGTGATCAGGAGCGTTTCCTGCGGGCCGTCAATCTGGTGCGTAAGGGATTGCTTGGCAAGATAACAAAGATGACCGTCGGAATCGGTGGCGGTGATGTCGGTGGTCCGTTCAAAAAGTCTGACCCACCGGCCAACCTGGATTGGAACATGTGGCTCGGTCAGGCTCCGTTGGTGGACTATGTCGAGCAGCGATGTCACAACAACTTCCGCTGGTGGTATGAATACTCCGGCGGAAAATTCACGGACTGGGGTGCTCACCACGTGGATATTGCTTTGTGGGCCATTGATGAGAATGGCGAAGGGTCCGGACCAGTCGAGATTGATGGCACCGATGCCAGGCATCCTGTTCCGTTTGAGAATGGCTATCCCACAAAGGATGACTCTTACAACTCTGCACATGACTTCAACGTCGTTGCGAAGTTTGCGGGTGGTGCTGAAATGCACATTACCAGCCGAGGTGACAATGGCATTTTATTTGAAGGGGAGAAGGGACGCTTCTTCGTCAATCGTGGTAAGATCTCGGGACAGCCGATCGAGGAAAACTGGGATAAGGATCAGTTTGGCCCCGACCAATTGAGCGAACTCTACAAGGGCAAGCCATTCGAAGGTCACAAGCAGAACTTCTATCGCTGTATCGCGGACGGCGGTCTTCCGGTCTCGGATGTTTACAGCCATGTGCAGACCATGAATACCTGTCATCTGGCTGCCATTGCGGCTCGGCTGAATCGTGTCATCAAGTGGGATGCGAAGGCAGAGAAGATCACCGGCGACGATCAGGCGGCTGCATTCTTTGCACGAACTCCGCGCGCAGGATTTGAGATTCCTCGCGTTTAACCTGACGGACGAGAATGATCGGTCCGTAACACACTTATCGGTCAACTGCCGCCCCCTCCAGCGTTGCCGGATGGGGCGGCGTTTTTGTCCAGACGCTGTGAAATGGCCGATCGTTGATCCAATCGTTTAACGGCAAGCCGTAGGAGGCTGCGGGAAAATGATTCAGTGAATATGGGTTATCGATCACGTTTCGGGTGTTGAATTTCGGTCATGTGTCATGTGAGTCTTTAATAGGTGGCTTCGTTCTTCGCGCGCGGCACTCTGCCGCCGGTTTAATGGAGCGCGAACCCGGTTTCTTTGTCCAGCAAGCGAAGCATTCGCATTACG
>CAMAXD010000034.1 GCA_945861975.1 Candidatus Kuenenia stuttgartensis
TAGTTTGTTCCAAACAGTCGAGCCAGCATCTGGAACAGAAAACCAGCCTCGTTGGAGGCGCGACCGCTGGCATAGAAGAAGCTGCGCTCCGGTCCGGCGGCCTTCATGCGTTCTGCAAGTGTTGAGATCGCATGTTCCCAGGTTGTGACTTTGTACGCTTTCGCACCTTTGGCCAGGTAGAGAGGCTCGCTGATTCGACCGGATGTCTCCAGTTGTCGAGAAGTCATCGCCCGCAGATGATTCAGGCTGGTGCCTTCGATAAATTCCTTCCGCAGCGCCCCCTGCATGTCGGAGGCCATTGCCTGGAATGACTTCTTGCAGACTTCCGGGAAATGGCCGCCTTCGTTGACCATGCCACCGAGTTGTCCACCCATGCCAACCGCGCAGGTCTTGCAGGTGTTTTTGGAACGCATGGCTTTCCACATTTTCCACCAGCCAACTCGTTGTGCGAGTTTAAGACTGTATCGAATGGCTTTCCAGCCACCACCGCTGCTAGGTCGTTGCATAGGCTCACCGTAATGCCCAACACCTGACAAAACCGGGACTGGCTCCCGAAGAGATATCCGCGATCATAGAAAACAACGGCAGAGTGCCTGTCCTGGTTTTGTCATGATCCTTGTGAAAAACAGCCGTTATTCTCCGACTGATTCTTCCAGATAAGTATAACCGTTGAGTGCTTCTTCGTAGAACTTCACAAACTGGCCGGCCTGAACGTGGTCGATGCGATTTTCACGAACTGCAACTTCGACGGCAGCCTGAAGACGATTAATCAGATCACGACCGCGGAACTGCACATAGTCCAGAACCTCTGCGACCGTTTCTCCCTTGATGATGGTATCGAGCACGACTTCGCCGGTAGAAGAAACATCCACGTGAACGGCGTTGGTATCCCCAAAAAGGTTATGGAGGTCGCCAAGAATTTCCTGATACGCTCCGATCAGAAAGATACCAAGATAATAAGGTGATCCGTCGAATTCATGCAGCATCAGAGTCCGGCGTACGTCGCGGCGATCGATGAACTGATCAATCTTGCCGTCCGAGTCGCACGTGATGTCGCTCAGTACAGCATGCCGCGTCGGACGCTGATCAAGTTGATGAATTGGCATCACAGGGAACAATTGCTTGATCGCCCATGAATCCGGACAGGACTGGAACAAAGAGAAGTTGCAGAAGTAGTTATCCGAGAGAACTTTATCGAGCCGTTCGAGTTCTTCCGGAACGTACTCCATCGTGCCTGCAAGTTGCCAGACCTTATGGCAGAGTGCAAAGTAAATGTTTTCAGCCAGACAACGTTGTTCCAGCGAGACGTAGCCCGTGTTGAAAAGAGTCATCACGGTATCGATGGCTGTCTGAGCATCGTGGTACGTTTCCAGAATATTTCGCTGAGTCAGGCCTTTGTATCCCTGATGTAAGTCATGCAAAGCCTGCTCGGCATCTTCCGGTGGTGCCAGTGCCGCTTCAGAAGTGCTCTCCCCCTGCTGTGAAACACCCAGGACGCTGAAGACGAGGACGCTGTGAAACGCCGAGATCGCTCGACCACTTTCCGAGATGATGTTCGGATGCGGCACGTTGGCTTCGTCGCACACGGTTTGAATCGTGTAAACCACGTCGCGAGCATATTCTTCCAGCGTATAATTCATGCTCGATTCGAAGTTCGTCTGGGAACCGTCGTAATCAACCCCGAGGCCACCACCCACGTCAAGATATTTCAGACCAGCGCCGCGACCGGCGAGTTCGGTATAGACGCGAGCCGCTTCATTGAGGGCCGCTTTAACCTGACGGATATTGGTGATCTGGCTCCCCAGATGGAAATGCAGCAGCGTAAAGCAGTCTTCCATTCCACGCTTCTTGAGTTCATCCAGAGCCATCAAAATTTCGTTGGCTCTCAGACCGAACTTGGATCGATATCCACCCGATGATTGCCACCGGCCTGCTCCTCGCGCCGCCAGTTTCACACGCATTCCGATCTGAGGTCGCACGTTCAGCTTTTCGGCGTACTTCAGGATCAGATCCAGCTCGGTGTACTTCTCGACGACCGGAATGACGTGCCGACCGATTTTCTGAGCCAGCAACGCCATTTCAATGAACTCGGCGTCCTTGAAACCGTTACAGATAATTGGCGTCTCTGCCTCGGTCATCGCCACAACAGCCAGGAGTTCCGGCTTGCTGCCCGCTTCGAGACCGAATCCAAATTCACGCCCGTATTCGACGACCTTCTCAACGACTTCTCGCTGCTGGTTTACCTTGATCGGGTAAACGCAGGCGTAGTTCCCTTTGTAGCCGTGTTCTTTGATCGCATCGCCGAACGCTTTGTGCAGAACAGCGAGGCGATCGCGAATGATTCCGTTGAAACGCAACAGGACCGGAACATCCAGCCCTCGCATCTGAAGCCGCTGGATCAGTTCTTTCAGGTCCACGGACCGAGCCGGATTGCGATCCGGATGTACGAGGACATTACCGTTGGAGCCAACCGAAAAATAACCGTTCCCCCAGCGAGGAACCTCGTACATTTCGGCGGCGTCAACAGTACTCCATCGCAACGGGGATTGATCAATCATTCCGGGAATAACTCCGCTTCAGCGAGGGGGACCAGAAAGGAAGAAAGCCCGGTGACCAGAGGTCAGCGGGCGTTTAAGTCTTAATAATCACATCACAACACGTTACCGAAAGAACAGAATTCAACGGCAATGGGGACTTCTTTAGAATCGAATGAGCGGCAGACTCGTAAGGAATTTGCCACTCTTCCAATATCCCGATTATGCCTTCACAGTGCCTTGAACTCGATTCAAGGCCCAGATCAGGATCGGACTCGCGATGTAAATCGAACTATAGGTCCCTGCGATACATCCGACCAGGAGACACCAGGCAAATCCATGGACCCCCGCGCCACCAAAGGCGTACAGAATAAAGACCACGATGAACACGGTGGTTGCTGTCAAAATCGTTCGGCCCAGGGTTTGGTTCAGTGCCAGATTGACCATCGAAACTGTGATCGCCGGATTCTTGCCGCGAACTTCGCGAATTCGGTCAAACATTACGATCGTGTCATTCAGCGAGTACCCCACCAGCGTCAGGAACGCCGCAATCATGGGAAGATTGATGCGGAAGTCGTCAATCAGGAACAGGTCGCCGATTGGAGTTCCACTAACCCAGCTGGCCATAGCCACGAATCCAAGGCTGACGAGCACGTCGTGGACCAGAGCCACTACGGCGGCCAGACCGAACACTACGTTCTGGAATCGGAACCAGATGTAGGCCGAGATCGCAACTATACTCAGCAAAATCGCGATCAACGCGCTTTCCTTCATTTCGCTGGCGACCGCAGAGGCGAACGTATTCACTTCATCAAACAATGGTGTTGAGGCCAATGTTGACTGCATAGATCCAAGAGCCAACTTCAAATCGTCAGCAGCAATCTCCGGAGCAACTCGCACTGTCAGCTTGTTAAACTTACGAACGCTGCGTTCGCCGACTGAGTTACCGGACCCTTCTGTTCCCTCAAGCCCGAACAAACCTTCGGTGACCTGATACTTGCTGCTCCCGTCCTCTTTCTTAATTGCTCCCAAAGCAGCAGCCAGCATGTCGTTGACTGTTCCGGAGGCTACCTCATCCGAGAAAGTCAGGTCTGATGAAGAGCCGCCTTTGAATTGCATGCGAGAAATCGCTTCAGCCGACTCATCCCCATCGGCGATGACCACAGGAACAATCTCCGAGAACTTAAGGTCGACCATGTTCAGCTTGATGGAGGGATGTTCCTTGAATGATTCGTAAACCATGTCTCGAACACGCTGTTCGGCCGACTTCTTGCCAGCCGACTCCGTGTCGCTCGGTGAATGGTCGTCCTTCTCGGTTGAACGCAGTCGGAAGTAATTACCAATTCCCTCCTGGCTGTCGTCTCCCAGGGTCAGTCGTTCAAGAGTAAATTCGTCCTTAAACTGATCCTTTAGTGCTGCAGAAACTTCAACCGTCTTCTGCGGCTCAGTGGTCTGGAAAGAAACCATCGTTCCACCAGTAAAGTCGATGTCATAGTTCTTTTCGCCGCGAATAAAGAAGGCGATCAAACCAACACCGATAATCACAAGGGAGATCGTACACCACATGACTCGGTGCTTCAGGAAGTCGATGCGAGTTTCGCCGATCAACTGGCTCATGTTCAGCTTCTTCAACCAGCGTCGCTTTTCAGCGATATCAAACATCAAACGACCAACAAACAGAACCGTGTACATGCTGATGGCAAGACCAAGGAAAAGAGTAACCGCAAATCCTTTAATCTGGTCAGTTCCAATCGCAAACAAAATCACGGCTGTCAGCAACGTGGTAATGTTCGCGTCAAAAATTGTGAGGAAGGCCTTCTCGAAGCCATTCTGAATTGCCATTCGAATACTGCAACCCTTGGCGATCTCTTCTCGCATACGTTCATAAATCAGAACGTTTGCATCGACCGCCATCCCGATCGTCAACACGATACCGGCGATACCTGGCAGTGTGAACGTGGCATTGATCGCGACCATAGCTCCAATTGTCAGCAACAGGTTCAGCATCAGAGAAATTACGGCCACGATCCCCGAGAATCGATAGTAGGCCAACATAAAGATTACAACCGCCAGACCGCTAATCAGCGTGGCGTTAACACCTTTATTACGGACGTCAGCTCCCAGAGTCGGGTCAACGGTTGCTTCGCTAAGAGGCTTCGGGTCGATCGGAACTTCCAGCGCACCAGCGTTCAGAACGTTCGACAACTCTTCTGCTTCCGCCCGCGTAAACCCACCAGCACCACCAGAGATCTGACCACGATTCGTAATCTGCTCATTGATGTTCGGAGCACTGAAGACCTTCTTATCAAGCACAATAGCCAGTTTGCGGGCAGGCAGGCCCGGCTTTGGTGCATTGCGTCCCGTCAACTGACCAAACAGATAACCACCGGTCTGATCGAAGTTAAAGCTGACGACGATCGCACCGTTCTGATCAAAGTCAGGCGTTGCCGAGCGAAGATACTTACCAGTAACACTTTCTTCGGGAGGCTCAACCAGCAGAAGATACTCTTCGGTTTCATAGTTCTCCATCTTGCCGTTGACTTCACGAGTCTTCTGGACGCTGCGACGAATCACGGATTCATCGAGCAACTTCGGAGCACCATTCTTCTCAAAGGCCGGGATCCAGCGGGCTACGATCTCACCATCCATCTCAAGAATGGCCTGTGACTTATCCAGCTCGTTAGCCATTCGCACAAACTGCTGGTCAGTGCTGTCCGCGCAGATGAAGAATTCGAGACTTCCCAAACGAGTAATCTGGCGTTTGATTTCATCAACTGTCTGCGGATCTTCACCGGGAACAATGACTTCGATTCGGTCACGACCTACTTTACGAACGGTCACTTCCTCCGTACCACTGCGATTGATTCGCTGGCTAACGGCACCCACCATTCGATCCATTACCTGATCGTTGACTTCCTTGCCTTCAGGCTTCACCTGAAACACCATGTTGGTTCCACCGGCGAGATCGATCCCGAGACGGAAACGCTTATCAAGCGGCTCCCCCTTCATGAGCGAAGTCAGAAACGGCGAAGCACCCAAAGCCAGCGTGAAGAAGACGACAGCAAGGCGACTTGTCCACTCCTGAACCTTCAGGGCTTTCGCAACGACGTAGGCCAACACGAAGGGCAGGACAAGAATGAACAGCGTTAACAGCGTGAACACAAACGGACTTGTTCCCGGAGCCTGAGCAGCCGGGATAATTTCGACTGCCGCCTCAACGGTCTCCGCAGCCGCCTTCGTTGCGGCATTGGCAACTTCTGCAGCAGCATCGGGTGCCTGAAGAGCGAGGTTCAGCAATCCATGGAGCAACTGAGACATCAGAGTGGGTTCCTGGGGAATTCGCAAGGACCAGGATTCACGGCTTTGAGCAGGCGAATCCGAGCAATGAGCAAAGAAAAATCAGCCGAAAGTGGCGTATATGTATCGAATTGTCACTGTTCAGCACAATTCAAGTCACACAGATGGTCCACAAACCGGAAAACAGTGGCCTTCAGCCCGCCCTGAAGATGGCGGGCTGACAGAAAACCGTGAACGTCGGCCTGAGGCATTCCTGAACTTATGCGGCTACGTCGCAGCAGCGGGAGTTTCCGCCTTTTCATCCAATTCGCCTTGAATCGCGGACCGGAGAAAGCGAACTCTCGTCGTATCGTCGACTCGAAGGGTCACCTGACGGCCGTCCGACGAGATGTCAACAACAGTCCCAATCAGACCGCCAGTCGTCACAACCTTGACGTTTTTCTTCAGGTTGTTCAGAAAACCCTGCCGTCTTCGCTGCTCTTTTTGCTGCGGACGGAGCAGGATAAAGTAGAAAAACACCCCAATAATCAGGATTGGGGCAAACTGAGCAATCGGATTCGGAGCGTCCGCCGCCACCCGACCAGCCTCTGCGGCCGCTCCAGCGGGAGCCGCTCCAGCGACCGGCGCAGCACCGGCTGCCGGCGCGGACACAGTACCGTCCTGAATCCAGAACAGCAGCTCAGAAAACTTCACGTAAAGCTCAAACCAGGACACGGCAACCACCTGTAAGAAGGCTTAGCAACGGGAGACCGAGGAACAGCCCTCGGCGATTTCGACTGCACGATTCAATCCGTCCGCGCCACAACCACGAGCGGGCCGCAGACTTCGGGACAAACCGCGTATCATAGGGGCAATCGCCCTCAGTTCAACGTCCGGTGCCTCTATCCTGCCGGAACCAAGGAACAAGTCTCTTCAAATTGAAGCTTTTGAAGCCGCACATGATCGAGTTCCCTCAAAATCCGGGAACGGACTGCAATTCGCGATGGCGATCTGGACTGCGAGGCCAACCTGCCTTCGCGACTCGAAAGCAAGCGAAGGTCCTCTCCGCACCCTGAATCTGAGTTCACCCGGCGGGGCTGAGTTATTCTTTGCACGGTTTGATCCGAGGCCCGATGTTCGCGGAATACTTCATAAAGATTTTTGCCTCAATCCTGGCCGCGCACAGAATAAGTCCCCGGAGGCTACTCGCACTCTGTGGATTCACCCAAAACTTCTGGATACCCTGCGACAGGTTGCTTTTAAGCGAATTGTCGGAGCCTTTAATGACGCAGAACTCGAAACGATTTTGCACATACCTTGTGGCGGTTCTCGCGACTGGCTTCTTCGGACGAGCGATGAGTTTTTCCGATGAGGTTATGCGAACCGATATCCCGGACGATCAGATGGGAGCCTATGTCGATGAACTGGCTCAGGCTCGGAAGATCGTCACTGAGCTGAAGATCAACGTGATCGGGGGAACGCCAGCCTACAATGTGACTTCCGTCGACAATTCTCAGCAGAAGCCGTGGGTCATTGAGTTCAACATCAGCGAAGCGGCTTTCAAAACGAGCGCCAAAAAATACGAGGGCGATGGCTTTGCGATGACGATCCATGAGACCACCTCGATTAACCGCAAGCGACGCCATTCGGCCGTTTGGGTTCAGGATCCCAATGCAGCTCCAAAGCTGACTCTGCCTGAAGGTGACATTCCCGAGTTCGGACAAGTCGGTCGTGATCTCCAGCCCTTGAACGAACTGATGCGGCGCACTCTGAAGGAGAACAACATTCCGGGTGCAACCCTGGCTGTCTCTTATCGTGGCGAACTGCTGTTTGCTCGCGGATTCGGACACTCCGAAGTCGACACGAATACAGCGATGCCAGCGGCGGCCAACATGCGTATTGCCAGCGTCTCGAAACCCATCACTGCCGTGGCGATTCTGCTGCTGGTTCAGGATGGAAAGCTCAAGCTTGACCAACACGCCCTTGAGCTTCTGGAACAGCATCCCTCCTATTCGTTCAAGACTCCGGATGCAGTCAAGTCAGATCCTCGATGGTCGACAATTTCGGTGCGACATCTTCTGAATCATTCAGCCGGCTGGAATCGACAGAAATCAAAAGACACTGTCTTCCAGTTGGTGACTGTCACTCAACAACTGGAACTCAAGAAGCTCGCTCGAAACAATGATATTCTGCAGTACCAGTTTCGACTGCCTCTCGATTTTGACCCTGGCTCGCAATACGACTACAGCAACGTGGGCTACTGTATGCTCGGACGAATCATCGAAGCGACTTCCGGACAGACCTACGAGCAATTCGTAACAGAACGAATTCTCTCTGTGGCCGGGATGACTCAGACTCGACTCGGGAAAACCCGGTTGTCGGATCGCGCCGCTGATGAGGTGCGTTATTACACACAGAAGATTACTCAGACTCCCGCCGTGTGGGAACTGGCCACGAAAAAGAAGGGAGCGACCTTCGAGATGGTGGCCCCAACATACGGTCAGTGGGATCTGGAGGTGATGGATTCATTCGGAGGATGGACTTCAACGGCTCAGGATCTGGTGCAATTCGTGGACGCGATCGATTCGGAGAAATCGCCTTTGCTTTCGGAGGAGTCGCGTCGACTGATGCTGGAGCCGCCTCCTTTCACTGACCGCTCGTCCGCCGCTGTTTGGTACGGACTTGGCTGGAATGTTCGCACTGTCGGTGATGACAGCCGGAGAAATTACTGGCATACGGGTTCGTTCGCCGGCACATCTTCTCTGCTGGTTCGTCGGCATGATGGCTATAGCTGGGCTGTCATCTTCAACGTCGACCGCACTCTGAAGGGCGACCGCTGCACAGATATTGTAGACCAAGATCTACACAAGGCCGTTTTGGAATCTCATCCACGACGTTAGTCAACCACTGATTAATTTTACTCGGCTTGACTCAACAGAAGGCTGATTCGCGTTGGTCACAAATGGATCGGAATAAATCGCTGCATTTCTCCGGGGCGAGGAGCTTCCGGAGGATCGATCCACGGAATCGACTGCTGCCTCTGAGAAAACTGCTGCACGGTCGACTTGAAACGCTTTGTCAACTGAATCAGAACATCTCGTTCTGTATTGCCTTCTGCAGAAATCCCCTCCAGATTCGCGATTCGACCCGCAAGTTTTGTCGATCCTGAAATCGGAGACAGAATGGCGATGCAGTTGAAGACCGGGACCGATGACAGTCCGGATCCGCAAGAGGATTCACTGAGTTGAGGCAATTGTTCCGAGGTCATGACGTTATTCTGCAAGCATCAAGCGCCAAACGAATATTCCACGGGCGGCATAAATTGAGGCCGGGTGTTCGCGGGATCTATCATACAGAGTACTGTCTCAATCGTGACCGCGCACAGAATAATCTGTCGGCGCAGGAAAATGCCGAGCGATTCAAGCCTGTCGAATCGCTCGGCACTGGAAAAGAGTGGACGAAGAGGGAGGATCTTCGCCCAACGCTTCCGATTGTATGGTTCTTGACTCTGCGGCTGGCAAGTAATTACCCCGCCCACGACGAGCTTGCAAACAGCCAGAGACCGTCAATCGCCTGACACGAAAACGCGGACCGTGATATGACGAATTAATCAACCGACCACGAACATGCACATCCGCTGCCGATATTCAAACGTCAGAATCACTGGCAGATTAATACGTTGGCAGAGTGTCCATCATGACCATCTGCGGACTGGCCTGAGGTGCGTAGCCAGCAACCTGTGGCGCGAGGTACGCCGATTGCGGAACGCCCGGACTATATGCGGACGGATATCCTGGAGCCATCGCTCCACAGGCTCCGCTTTGACACGGCGAACAGCCGCCACCGCCCATCGGGGCGTAGCCGCCACCGCCACAGCCGCCACCGCCACAGCCGTGACCGAGCAGACAACAGCCACTTAAAGAACTGACCATCAACAGGCCAGCACAAATGCTTGCGAAACGAGACATCAGAGAGCCTCCGGGGTGTCACTGAGATTTCAGCAACAGGGCGGGATGGTGAACGGTCGCTACCTCACAAGAACGAACCTGAGACATTGGAATGCGGAGTTCCTGGTCCAGCCTCAGATCAGAGAGAAGAAGTCGGCGAACATTCGAGAGGAGAGAACGAGAGGAGATTTGAACTGCAGGAACCACAGTTCGAGTGGGTGGGAGGTTAAAAGAAACCGGCAGAACAGGTCAATAGCTTTTTTTGCTGGCAAGAATGGCCTTTCCCGCTTCCGCACCACAATTCTTCAGAAACCTTTTTCTGACTTTGGCTCAAGTCTTCAAATCACGCATCAGAACGCATCAATCTGTCCCTTGGCTTTTCTTCGATCCGAACAGCAAAATCAAAGGCCTGTAACGAAAACACCTCCGAGAAATCCCGGAGGTGTTTTAATTTTCCGACTGACACTTCAGGGCTAATCCCCAAACGCCGCATCAAAGGCTCGGCTGGACGGCTGGAAGTCCACGTTCTTGCAGAACTGAGCTGCTTCGGCTGCTCCATGTTCGCGATCCATGCCGCTGTCTTCCCACTCCACAGATAACGGTCCCGTGTACTTCGCCGCATTCAACGCGCGGATGATTTCTTCAAAACGAACACCGCCACGACCAACGCTGCGGAAGTCCCAGCCGCGACGAGCATCCCCGAAGGAAATATGGCTGCCCAGAATTCCTGTCCGTCCATTCAGCGTCACCGAAGCATCCTTCATGTGTACGTGATAAATTCGATCAGGGAAGTAACGAATGAACTCCACAGGATCAATTCCCTGCCAAATCAAATGGCTTGGGTCAAAGTTGAAGCCGAATTCTTCGCGATGATTCAAGGCCTGCAATGCTCGCTCTGCAGTATAGATATCAAACGCAATTTCCGTTGGATGAACTTCAAGCGCAAACTTTACTCCGCAGTCCTGGAATACATCCAGAATCGGATTCCATCGCTCGGCCAGCAACTGAAAGCCTTTGTCGTACATCGACTTTGGCGTCGGCGGGAAGTCATAAATCAGGTGCCACACGCTGGAGCCGGTGAACCCGTTTACAATGCTGACACCCAGCTTCTGCGCGGCGCGGGCCGTGTTCTTCATTTCTTCAATCGCACGAGCATTCACGCCGGCGGGATCTCCGTCGCCCCAGACATAGTCCGGAAGAATAGACTTGTGGCGAGCATCAATATTGTCCAGAACCGCCTGGCCAACAAGATGATTGGAGATCGCGAACAACTTCAGATCATGCTTTTCCAGCAACTCGCGTTTCCTCGCACAATAGGCATCGTCAGACAAAGCCTTGTCGACTTCGAAGTGGTCACCCCAGCAGGCCAGCTCCAGCCCATCATAGCCGAATTCGCGAGCCTTCTTGCAGAGTGTTTCCAGTGGCAGGTCAGCCCACTGACCAGTAAACAGAGTGACAGGACGTCCCATGAGTATCTCCCGGAGTGTGTATCAAGAAAAGAATGTTTATTCTAAGCGCGGCGAACAATTGAGCCTGACGTCTATCAGGTATCCCGCGAACACCCGGTCTCAATTCATACCGTGCAGAGAATCAGCCTGTACGTGGCAGGTTGCCCCTCGCAGTCAGAAAACAGCAGCCATTCAGAGCGAACACGTTAATCACATCAACAAAGAAGTCAAACGGTTGACCTCAATTGTTCAGTTTCGCGGTAGAACTGATCGACTTCGCGGTAGAACTGATCGACGCCGATCCTTACCATTCAGGGATCACGGCCCATCTCGGGCAGAGCGATTCGCCTTTGCAGGGATTGAAGTCGATGCGACTGCCCGACACATCAGGTCAGCGAGCCCCGTTTCGGTTTAATATCACGCCCATGATCGACGTGGTGTTCCTGCTGATTATTTTCTTTCTGGTCGCCAGCTACTTTGTGCGTAGTGAACATTCCCGGGAAGTTGCTCTGCCGAATGCTCAGAAGGGAAACCCGGACGACCCGTCGTCGGAGTATCGCCTTACGATTACAGTCGAACGCGATGGGAAACTGTCCATCGCGGGGAACCTCGTCTCCGATGAGACAGTGATGCAACGCATCCAGGAACTGAAGGCGTCAGCGACCGCCGCAGCTTCAACCGGAAAGAAAACTGCTCGCCCCGAGGTCCGCATCCGGTCCGATCGCGACGCGCAGTTTGCGGAAATTCGAAAGCTGGTCGAACAGTGTGCTGCGAACGGTATTCAAAGCATCCGCTTCGCCGTCGCTAACCAGCCGAACTAAAACACGTAAAGCGCGGAATCCGTCAAGGACACTCAAACTACGCT
Source organism: Candidatus Kuenenia stuttgartensis (assembly GCA_945861975.1). Lineage (GTDB taxonomy): Bacteria > Planctomycetota > Planctomycetia > Planctomycetales > Planctomycetaceae > SXXK01. The sequence continues at coordinate 12,071 of CAMAXD010000034.1, forward strand.
GCGCGTCGATCCTGAGATTTCGTACTCTCAGCTGACGCTGTGCGCGTGATCCGAATCGTTGTCTGTTGTGTTGATTGAGGTTTACCGGCTGGACCAAGCCGGAAGCTGAGGGCGGCAATCAGCCCACAGACAGCGATGGCCCCGAAGCAGCCAAGAATTGCGGTTTGATCGTCCGTAAAAATGCTCAGAAGAATCATGACGCGTTCCGCCTCGTTCAAAATCGGCTCTTGGTTTTCGCAGTACCAATTTGGTTTTCGCAGTGCCAATAACGGCAAATCCTGCTCCTTTAGTTTCGACCATTAGCCGCCGCACACTTCAGAAAGCCACTTCGGCCAATAACGTCTTCTCAACCCTGTCGCGCCAGTTGAGCAGATTTTCCGAACAAGAAAACTGGGCAATCTGACCGTCGCGGACATCTGCTCAGTAGAAACCCGAGTCGCAAGGTAATTCAGGAAAGCCGTAACGGTCGCGGTGAAGCTGCCGAATCAAACTGACTCTGTCCATTGAATCGAACAGGAGTGTCGTTTCACCAGCGACGATGTTCACGATACGGGCGGTTGCGAAGTCAGTGTGGTGACTTGGGAGAATGTGATGAGAAGACCAATGAGCAAAATGCCACTGACAGCTTTCGCCCTTCTTGCCTTTCTGTTTATGATCTCCCTAAACGGCTGCGCTGATCAAAAGAAGCAGGCCAGGGGTCTGGTTCAGTCAGCGCTCAAGCATCGCGAGGCTCAGCGACATGCGGAGGCCATTCAGCTTCTGAATCGGTCGATTGCGCTCGATCCGGCGCTCAGCGAGGCATGGTATCTGCGCGGCCTCAGTCACGCGGCGTTAAAGCACGAGAAAGATTCGATCGCAGACCTGACGGCTGCTGTCAAACTAAAACCCGAATGGAATGAAGCATGGCTTGCGCTGGGAGTTGCTCAGGATTCCTCCGGCGAAACCGCATTGGCTGTGAAGTCGTACACAGAGGCGATCCAGCAAGGAATCAGCACCTCGGCCGCTTGGTTTGATCGAGCAACCGCTTATGCAAAGCTCGGTGAAACTGAGAAGTCATTGGATGATCTCCAGACCGTTTTGCGAATGGATCCTGATCATATCCGCGCCAGAATGATGTATGCTCTGGCCATCGCGGAAACACAGCCTGATGAAGCGATGAAAGACCTGACCCATGTCATCGGTATTGATCGGGAAAACTCTGAAGCCTGGCTGCAGCGCGGTCTCTGCTGGAAAAGAAACGAAGACTCCGATCGAGCACTTGCGGACCTGAATGTGGCCTGTCGATTAACTTCGGCTGACTATCGTCCATGGCTGGAACGCGGTCGAGTGCTCATGAAACTCGGTCGTGCCGAAGATGCCATCAGCGACCTCTCCCGAGCAGTTCAATACGGTACCAAAGATGCAAACTGTCCTTACGAGTTAGGGCGAGCCTTTGCGGCGGCAGGCAACGATGCCGGCGCGGAAGCAAATTTTGACCAGGCCTTGATGCTCGATTCACATCATTCCGACGCACTGCTGGCTCGCGCTGGATTGCGAACTCGACGAGGCGACCATAATCGGGCTCTGGCCGATCTGCATCAGATCTCCAGTTCGTCGACGAAGTCCGCGGACTCAAAGGCTGGCAACTCCGACGAGCGTGATCTGAAACGCCTGCAACGAGTTTCCCTCGAGAAAGCTCGTGCTTTCCTTGGTGTTGGGCAGTCAGAAGAGGCTCTGAAAGAAGTCTCTGCATTGCTGGAGAACGCTCCACAGCACAGAGAGGCGTTGCAGCTTCGAGCAGAGATCTATGTGTCTCAGGACAAGGTTGAGGAAGCTCTTGCCGATTACGATTCGGTGATTTCACCCGGCTCTGCGTCAGAAAAGAATCTGCTCGCCCGAGCACAACTCCACATCGCCGCGCAACGCTGGGAAAAAGCGATGCTGGATGTCACAGAAGCTCTCAACAGCCATCCGAATTCTCTGGAGGCCTTGCAGACACGAGCGAAAATCTATGGTCAACAGTCAGAATACTCACTGGCGATCACGGACCTGACGGCCGCGTTGCAGTTGAACCCCAATTCCGCAGATCTGCTGCGTCAGCGTGCAGAAATGTTTGATAAGCTGGGCGAAACGGATGCGGCGACCGCTGACCTACAGCATCTTGCTGAACTGCAGCCAGGCGACGAAACACTGATCAGGGATCTTGTCGCTCGTCTGCGAAAGCGCCAACAAATTCCGGAAGCGGTCAGTCTATTGGACCGAATCGCACAGACGTCTCTCTCATCAATGTCTGCGTCACTCGTCTTATTACGAAGCGAACTGCAGATGGATCAGGGAAACTTTGAAGGAGCTCGGTCTGGCCTCGAAATGCTGGCTGAGGCCGATTCGTTGTCAAAAGCAGCCGCCGTGCTGCGTGCCAGAATTGCCGCGGCGGAAAAGAATGACGAACGAGTGATCGAGGCTCTGAGTCAGCTCACCGATGAAGATTCAGATACTGAAGTTCGCTGGCTGCGAGCAACGGCAATGTCACGACTTGGCCAAATGAATGAAGCAGAAGCAGAACTGTCCGCGTTGCTGAAGGCCGAGCCCGAAAATGTCGCCGCGATTCAGGCACGTGCGGGCGTTTATGAAGATCTTCGTGACTGGAAGAACGCGATTGGTGACTCAGCTGCTGTGCTGGAACTGGATGCAACCAACGCTGAAGCACGCCGTTTACGCGGAGTTGCTCAGTATCATCTGGGACGTTATCAGGACGCGATCGATGACCTCGAAAGCGATGCTGTTCGTGCGATCGATACGGCTTCATTGCAGTGGATCAGAAGTCGTTGCTTTGTGGAACTGGATCAGAAGTTCCGAGCCCGCGAAGAACTGAACACTCTGATGGAAACAGATCCAGCTCATGAACAGGCACGCCTGATGCGAGCATCGCTGGCCGAACAACACGGAGAATTCGATGTTGCGATTAAAGACATGTCTGTTCTGCTGGAACAGCAACCTGAAAACGCGGATCTCCTGATTCGCCGAGGTCTGCTGCAGCATCGCGAAGGGCTCTACGAAAAAGCGACTGAAGATTTCTCGAAGGTCCTGGAATCCCGGCCCGAATCCGCCGAAGTGTTGTATCGTCGAGGTCTGGCTCGTCACCAATTGCAACAGGACGACGAGGCCCTGTCTGACCTCGACGAAACTCTGAAACTCGACGATAAACATGCCGATGCGTGGTATGTGAAGGGGAATATCAATGCAGGGCAGGGCAAGGCCTCTGAAGCTCTTGATTGTTATCAGCATGCAGTGGATCTTGAACCCGCTCATGCCGCAGCCTGGTATAATCGCGGCAATCTGCTTTTCAACGAGAATGAAATGGCGAAGGCTGTTGAGTCGTGGACGACGGCTCTGGAGTTTCAGCCAAATCTTTTCCGAGCGTACAATAATCGTGCGGCGGCTCAGGCCAAACTTGGCAAGTTTGAAGAGGCCATCGCAGACTATGAACGGGCTGTCTCTCTCAGCCCCGGGTTTGCCCGCGCATGGGATAACTATGCGTGGCTGCTGGCAACGAATCCCGATCCGGCCATTCGTGATACAACGCGAGCCGTCTTTATGGCGAAGAAAGCCGTTGAGCTGACTGGCAGCAAAGACTGGTCCTGCCTCAGCACGCTGGCCGCCGCCTACGCCGAAGCCGGCGATATGGATCAGGCTGCTGCCTGGGCGCAGAAATCTCAGGAAGTTGCTCCCGAGGAACAGCGAGCTGAAATTGAGCAACTCGTGAAGACATACCAGAGTCGCCGTTTGACCCGCCGCAGCACCTCGGCAGCCGTTCGAAACGACGCGAGCCAGAAACAGTAGCCCAACAGCAACGAATGTTTTCTGCTACATCAGATAAGGATCGGCGAACGCCGCGAAGGCTCCAAGTCCACCGTCGACTTCCAGATCGGTTGCCGTGATAAACGCAGCGTCGGCGCTGGAAAGCCATAGCACGGCGGCGGCGATTTCCTCAGGCTGGCCAATGCGTCCAAGCGGATGACGATTAGCGACCTGAGCTTCTCCACCCTGTTCGGCCAATGTCGCGCGGACCATTGGTGTGTTGATACAGCCCGGGGAGACCGAAACAACTCGGATGCCTTCCCGAGCATACTCAACGCCCCATTGACGCGTTTGATGGAGATTGGCGGCTTTGATCGGGCCATACGCCGGCACCTGCCGCGCTGTGCGGTGAGCCTGACCACTGGCCATATTCACGATGACCCCACTCTGCTGTTTTCGCATGATTGGAATCGCATGCTTAGCCAGCAATGTGTACCCCGTGAGATTCACAGCGACCATGCGATCCCAGAGATCCTGAGGCATTTCATGCACCGGGACATAGGAAGCTTTCGGTTGAATCGCCGCATTGTTCACCAGCACATCAATGGTTCCATGGGATTCCACCGCAAAGGCGACCGCGTTGCGACAATCGTCTTCCTTCGACGTATCGCCGTAGACAAATTCAATACCGTCGGGTAGTTCGGCAGCGGCCTCGTCGTTGACGTCCATGCAGACCACAAACGCGCCGGATTTGAGCCAGGCTTCGCAGATCGCTCGCCCAATCCCCATGGCTCCACCACTGACCAGAACTACGCGGCCGGTGTTGTCGTAGAGAACTCGTCCTGTCGGTCGTTGAGTGGTCATGATTGCAGGTCTTTCGAAAGTGTGCAGGGCGATCAGGTTGAGCGGTGCATTCAATCCCGTTGGCGGAGCGACGAGTGTAAGGCACACAAACCTCCGGAATTTCAAATTTGAGATCTCAAATCTTTGATTAATGGCTACAGACGGCGGACTATTGAAGACGTCTTCGTTATGAGCCGCAAGACTTCTCTCCTTCGCCTCCTGTACTCATCATTCGGATCAAAGTGCTATCGCTGCCGATTGCGTTCGATGTGACGGAAGAAGGCTCTGGCGTCCAGACCGGACCCGGTGACTTTGCGAAGAATGTCTTCAGCCGCCATTCGATGACCGGCTTGATGAACGTGGCTTCGCAGCCAGGCCAGCAGATGCTGAAACTCACCACCATCCAGATCGCCCGTCATTCCGTGAGACGATTGATAGGCCTCAGTCAATTGAGCGGCATAGAGACTTCCGATCGTGTACGACGGGAAATAGCCGAACATCCCGGCGGCCCAGTGAGAATCCTGAAGCACACCCTCGCGATCATTCTCAGGCAGGATTCCCAGGAGAGCTTGACTACGTTCGTTCCACTCGGCCGGAAGATCGGACACACTCAAATCACCCGATATCAGTGCTAACTCCAGCTCGTAACGCAACAGAATATGCAGATGATACGAGACTTCATCGGAGTTCACCCGGACCGACTCACGACGCACTGCATTCACGACTCGAAAGAATGTTTCACCAGTCAGGCCAGCAGTCATCTCCGGAAAAATGGCTTCGATGGTGGGAAACCATCGATCCCAGAATGCTCGACTTCGCCCCACATGATTTTCCCAGAGTCGTGATTGTGATTCATGTAATCCCATGCTGGGAGCTTCCCCCAGAAATGAATCGCGGTCTGTTGGCATGAAGCCCTGATCATAAAGCCCATGACCACCTTCATGCAGCGCAGTCAACACAGCGCTGGGAAGATCGGACTCCCGCAGTCGAACGGTCAGGCGCACATCGTGAATGCCCATCTGAGATGTAAACGGATGCGTTGAACGATCCATGCGCCCACGTTCGAAGTCAAAACCGATCGCGGTAAGGATTCGACGGCACAGATCCCACTGGCCGGTTTCAGCAAACGTTCGTCCATCCAGCAGGCTGTGATCGTCAGCCGTTTCGGCCGACCATTTTTCGACCAGCGGAACAAGCTTCAGTTTCAAATCAGCCAGCACGGGCTCGAGACGCGAACGGCTCATGCCGGGTTCATGTTCCTCCAGCATTGCATCATACGGGTCACCACCTCGAGACAATGTGACCGCTCGTTCCCGAACCAGAGTCAGCAGCTTCTCAAATGACGGCGCGAACAAAGAAAAGTCAGATTGTGCGTAAGCATCTTCCCAAGCTCCCAGCGAGCGAGATTTTGCCTTCGCGAGATCTCGCACCAGATCTTCCGGAAGCGACAAGGCCTGACGTCGCAATCGCCGAATCAACGTCAGTTCTCTCGACCAGCGCTCATCGCCTTCTCGCTGCTGAGCAACTTCTTCCACGAGATCACCCAGACTGTCGGCCGTCAGCATCGAGTGACGAAGTCCTTCCAGAGTCGCCAGCTGCTCGCCGCGTTGCACCCGTCCCATGGACGGCATCCTGGTCTCTTCGTCCCAGCCCATCAGGCCGATCGTCTGATCCAGATGCAATAACTCCGAGATCTTCGCCCGAAGTGTCTGCTCGGCCCCTTCCGTGCGAACCGGAGTTCGGCGCGGCATCTTGAGTTCTCGCGGAGGACGAGCAATCAACACGGCCGCCAGTCCGCCATGTTGTGCCACATTCACGACCTGCTTCTGGGAGACTCGGCAGAGTATTCCCAAGCCGTTCTCCGTCGAGGCAAATCCCATGACCGAATAAAACGGCTCTTCAAACACAGTGCCGTTGGGACCGACAATCGGGAACTCATGGATCGGCAGGCGAGCCACCGACTGCAGCACCCAGGATTGTTCGGGGTGATCGTAAAAGGTCGCTGCGTCATCGATCAGACGATCCCATTCGGCTTGATCGGTCGCGGCTCCGAGTGTCACGCCTTTGCCGCCGTAGCCGCGATTCGGCTTCATCACCAGACGTTCACGATTCTTCTTTGCAAAGTCCAGCAGGTGTCCTTCCTTACCGTGCGGAAGCGTCGTGCGTCGATCGCCGATGATTCGAGTCCACAGGACATGTCGTCGAAACAGCCGTCGTTCTTCGGCCGTGAATAATCGCGATGCGATCGACTCATCGGTCATCAGTTCCCAGCAGCTCTTGTGATCGAAATCTCCGACCATCGACGAGACAACTCGGTTCTGCCGAAACAGCAAACGCATGGCTTCCAGAGGCTTCCCGATCTCCTGCTCCAGAGCCACCAGATCACGCATTTCGTAGTCACGATAAGCGACGTCGATCTGAACATCTTCGTAGTAAACTTCATCGCCTTCAACTCGCAGTTCACGAGGGTCCGCATGGACGATTGTCAGACCGTGCAGTTCCGAAAGATGTTGCCTCAGAATGGACTGTTCGTTGGGGCCATCCTGAGCATACTTTGGCTCCACAAGACACAGGCGACAGCTGTTCCGACCGATGGCGCGTGAATGATCGATCAGCACCTGCAGAAACAATTCTCGCTGGTCGCGAGGCAATTCGATGTCCAGTTCCGGATCCTGCGCCAGCAGTGTGGGCACGACGTCATGCATGACGAGCTGCTCAGCAAGCGGTGCGTAATGAATGCCGCCAACGCCGGAGAGATTGGGCTCAAGAAACAGCAGAGATTCCTGCCAACCCGCGGATGTGAAATCGCAGACCGCATCCAGTCGGCCGTAGATCGGGTTATGTTGCTGATGCTGAGGAGTCCAGGTATCTCGCAGCCAGTGTTCTTCCTCCGGCGTGATGGCCAGGATCCGGCGTACCTGTTCGTCTTTCAAGTAAAGATCCGGCAGCCGCTTCAAAGCCTCAGACAGTTTCAGGCAGACATGATCCACATAACTGAGCTGTTCGGGCATCACCAGCAACGGACGCAACATGATGCGAACAGGTTCTTCGACACCATCGCGTTCGTAGCAGACAGCATTCGCCATCGCGTCGGTCCGCAGCCGCTCTGAAATGCGAGCCAGCGCACCGTCCCCGACCCGCTGCGCCGCCTTGCGCACACGATTGTCGAGTGTCGATCCAAACAAACCCACAGATTCCGCAGGACTGAGCATGCTACTTCTTCGCACTCGCCAGTTCGAGCATGAAGCTCTGCAGGCGGGCGGCCATTTCGTTGCCGTTGGGGGCGAGGCCGGCCATGACCATGGCGTTGGCGTGAAGTTGCTGACCGCAGTCCTGAATGAAACGATAGTTGCTCTCGTTCGATGCCAGTGAGGACAGACGCTGGACCAGTTCCGCATTCGGATTCAGCTCCAGAATCATCTTCTGCATTTCAAAGTCCGGCGTGTTCATTCGCAGAACTTTTTGGAGCGTGGTGCTCATGGACCCCTGAGCATTCACGAGGCAGCAGGCCGATTCCGTCAGTCGTTCCGAACGACGGACTTCCTGAACCTGATCACCCAGAGCTTCTTTGATCAGTCTCAGGACGGTATCGAAGTTTTCCGGAACGTTCTGAGCGGCCTTCTCCGCTTCGGCCTTTTCTTCCTCAGACTTGGAGGCATCTTCAGCCTTCGGTGGCAAATGCAAATCAGCCGAATCGACAGAAACGATATCCTTCTTGTCGAACTCACGCAGATGCGACAGAATAAATTCGTCCGCGGGATCTGTCAGAATCAGCACTTCCAGATTTCGTGAGCGGAAGACTTCCAGATTCGGATCTCGCAGGACAGCATCCGGATCGGTACCGCAAGCATAGTAGATCTGTTCCTGACCTTCCTGCAGGCGGCTGCAGTAGTCGGGCAATGAAATCAGTTCGCTGGTGCCAATCGAATGAGTCGACCCGAATCGAAGCAACTTGGCCAGACGATCGCGATTGTCAAAGTCCGCGGTGATGCCTTCACGAAGAGTCGAGCCAAACTCCTTATAGAACTTGAGATAGGACTCTTTGTTCTCTTCGGAGAATGAATCGAGATGATCCAAAACCTTCTTTGTGATTACCTTCTGCATCTTGCGGAAGACAGTATTGTCCTGCAAAGCTTCGCGAGACACGTTCAGCGGCAGGTCGGCTGAATCCACGATGCCACGCAGAAATCGCAGATAGTCCGGCAGCAAATCACGATTATCGTTCTGCACCAGAATGCGCTTGGCACAAAGATGCAGACCATGATCTGAACGGCCGAAGCCCATCTTTTCAAGGTTCGCGTCCGGGCAGTATAGAATACTGTAAAACTGAAACGGAGAATCTGCTGACAGGTGCAGATGCCACAAAGGTTTCTGGCCGGGATAGTGAGTCAGGTATTCGAAGAAGTTGAGGTACTGCTCTTCGGTAACAGTATTCTTCGGCTCGACCCAGATCGGCGGCTGATTGTTAATATGCTCCGCTTCAAGATAAATTGAATGTGGTACGAACGTAGAGTACTTTCGCAGAATGTACTTCAGTCGCACCGGCTCGGTGAATTCATCAAGACCGTCCTTCAGATGCAGCCGAATACTGGTGCCACGCTCGACGGGTTCAGTGACTTCGCTGATTGTGTAATTGCCGTCGCCGGTTGATTCCCATCGCCAGCCGGTTTCTTCGGTATAGCTGCGAGTCACCACTTCGACACGATCAGCCAGCATAAATGCCGAATAGAACCCGACGCCGAACTGGCCGATCAGCGACAGATCAGCAGCTTTGTCTTTGTCGCCAGCCTTCTGTGCCTTCTTCAGGAACTCCAGCGAACCGCTGCGGGCGATCGTACCAAGGTTGTTCACCAGTTCTTCGCGAGTCATTCCGACACCGTTGTCACGAATGTTGAGAACCTTGGATTCTTTGTCGGGATCAATCGTGATCTTCAGATCATCCGCATCCTGCTTCTGGCCACTGGTCAGGCTGACGTAGCGAAACTTGTCCAGCGCATCGGAGGCGTTGGAGACGAGTTCTCGAATTGTGATCTCACGATTCTGATAGAGCGAATGAGACAACAATTGCAGCAGCTGACTGATCTCAGCCTGAAACGAATACTGTTGCTTCTCAGCTTGAGCGGTCATGGTGGTTCCTTCAAAAAGTCAGTTGTGGTTGATGTACTGTTTACGTTGCAAATGCCATTCAGAAGTTGAGAACGCGTCGCTGGCGCGCTGCGCGTCGCTGGTGCGCTGCGCGTGACTGGCACAGATAACGTGACTGGCATAGATAAGTGGTGATGATATCAGCCTCAGCCGGAATTTCCCGACATGTCGCCCACATTGAAAAAGGGCGATGGCAGAACAGAACGCGGCATAGACCAGAATTGGCAGCCACCAGCTGCAAATGGCATTCCCGCCGCAACGGCAGGCGAATCGCATGGGGAATCTCGGACCGGGTTCAGAAAAGCCAGCAAGGCAGTCGTTTGGGGGCGGAAGTTCCGGTTTCGAAGCGATGCGATCCGAGATGGCGGGTGGGATCGGAGGGCGTGAAAGCGTCAAAAATGGCCGAATTATCCTAATAGACCCGACGCAGTAAGGAGTTCTTGTAGGGTGGGATCAGCGAAGCGCCAGCCCGCCAAGGTGAAAGCTGCAAATTTGTGGGCCGGCATGCGCGATGCTTATTTGTCCCGACCCTACGATTGCAATAGCCCACACAACCTCGACGCGTCAGCGAAAGACCGACTTTGGGGCCGTTGCGCGTGCGGTGGACGGCAAGTTGCTCTTGGGAAAATGATTGATTCCGGTCAGACTGCCAGGAATAAGAGAATCTGTTAATATCCCGCGGCCAAAGGCTTTACCACTGGTAATTCCGTGGCAAAACCTTCTTCGCTGCGCGGGATGTTTGCGAGGCGAAAACACCAGACAACACAACATCGGTGAACAAATCTGCCGCCGGGCCTGAATGTTCGGGGCAGTTGTTCGACCGTACTCAACTTCATTCGTCCAACTTTGAAACAGGTGCCTGAATGGCCAACGACCCGTACTCAATGTGCCCTTGTGGCAGTGGTAAGAAGCTGAAATTCTGCTGCGGAGAAATCCTGCCAGATCTTCAGAGGGCCTTCCGTATTCGCGATAACCAGCCTGAGGCTGCAGCCAAAATCTTCACAGATCTGCTGAAGAAGAATCCTGACAAGGATGTGGTTGCTCGCGAACTCACATCAACTCTTTACGAAATGGGCCAGACCGCAGAAGCACGCAAGGTCGCCGCGGATTTCCTGAAGAGTCATCCGGATCATCCGGGCATTCTGTTGTCGCTCGCTGAGATCAGTCTGAAAGAAGATGGTTTCGAAGCCTCTCGCCGAATTCTCCACCGCACGTTCCAGTTGTGCTCTAAGACTCAGCCTTTGGGAATTGCCTATCTCGCCGCGATGATTGCCTCGGGAATGGCGAAGGCTGGTTGTCTGCTGTCGGCTCGTGAGCACCTGGCTCTGGCCGTCCGCATGTCAACCGGTGAACGTCAAAAGCAGCTGGTGCTCCAACTGGTCAGCTTTGAATCAGAATCATCACTGCCTTTTCATTTCCGCAGTGCTTATCAGTTGCTGCCGATCACCTGCAGTGAAGAGACAACTCAGCAGGACATGCGAGCACGCAAGTTGAGCGTACTTGGCTGCTGGGAACCGGCGACGATTCTCTACAACCGTCTTGCGGACTCATATCCAACCGAAGGCGCGATCTGGTACAACATGGGACTTTGCCAGGCGTGGGACGGTCGCATCGCCGAAGCCGCCGCGTCGTTGCACCATGCCGCAACACTCCTGCAAGATTATGATCAGGCCATCGAAGCCGAAGCTCTTGCTCAGCAGATTGATATCACACTCTCGACCGAGCGATACAGCACCGTCGCCGTACGATTGAATGTCCGATCGATGTCGGAATTCCTGACGCGACTCGAAAGCGACCCTGTATTCAAACGCAATGATACTCATGACCATGAGCACTGCCATCATCCCAATGGCACGGGCCATACCGCGATGATGGTTCTGCTTTCCTCCGTGGTAACCGCAGACGAAGTCACTGATGCTTCCAAGCTGCCGGAGTCGATCGCAGATCTGGATCTTTATGACATCCTTGATGCCAATGAAGCCGCTGCCGCTTCGATCACTGATCCGTTCCTCGTTGTCACGGCGACAGAAAATCAGATCGACACCGCGATTGTCAAACTTCGTGGAATTGCCGGAGACTTGATCCTGACATCAGCGGACGAAGAGAAAAAGTCCGTGACGGATTACGAGCGTGCGGAAGCTCGTCCGTTCGATCGTCGCTACTATTGTCCGACCGGTTTGACTCAGAAGCGTTTCAAGTCTCTTGTTCGCTCTGTGGAACCACAGGCCATCGAAGCCTGGCTCAACCTGCCGCTCGCCACGTTGGGAGGCAAGTCGGCTTTGGAAGCATCGAAAGAAGAATCGCTCAAGACGAAGCTGGGAGCCAGTCTGCTTGTGATGCTGTCGGTGGCTGCCAATTACGATCAGGCCCCGGATCTCAAAGCGTTGCGTCAGCGATTGAATCTGCCGGCTCGCCAGACAAAAGAGATCCCGGCGAATGCCGCCATGGCCGCTATTCCGGCGATGCAGTACGAACGTCTGGATGTGGCCAGGCTGGCAGACAATCAATTGTCCGAGTTTACAAATCGATGTTCTGTGCTGGGCCTTCGGAACCAAGTTCGCAACGGTCTTGATGAAATCCTCCGTCGGCCTGCAGCGCTCAAGGAATTCGGTGCTCGCCGAGCATGGTTGATGCGAGCGGCGATTGCTCGTGTTGAAGAAAGCGATGAGTTCACATTCACCTGCCTGGAGAATGCTCGTCAGGCAATCGAGCCGGGTGGCGACGCGTTCCGGGTTCATCTGGAACTCGACATCCGCGAACTCGCGTTCCGCCTGGAAGATCCGACCGATCCTCAGTTGAAGCCGCTGCTGCACAAATTCCGCGATCGATATTTGCATAAGATCCCCGAGATCGAAAGCGTGATTATCGAGCAGCTTGAGAATGCAGGCTGTCCCGAACTCGCCGCAGAACTTGAAGGAGGACTGTACGCGGTCGGTTCATCATCCGGCGGTCTGTGGACTCCGGGCGCAGAAAATGCTCCGGCGGCCGGTGGCGGACAGCTCTGGTTGCCAGGGCAATAAGTTTTCTCCGCACGTTGTAAATTCAGGCCGGGCATTCGCGGGATTCCTCATTGAGGATCTCCTCAATCGTGGCCGCGCATTGAAAAGATTTTGGCCCAGAAGATGTCAGCCTTTGAATTCCATCTCGATGCTGCCGATCCCACCACGTCCGGCCGCGCCGGGCGATGGGTGACGCCGCACGGAGTTGTCGACACCCCAGCCTTCATGCCGGTAGGAACTCTTGCGACGGTCAAAGGACTGCTGCCTGCTCAGTTGCGTGAAGCCGGTGCTCAGATGGTGCTGGCCAACACGTATCATCTGGCCTTGCGCCCCGGATCGGAAATCGTCGCCGAGATGGGTGGCCTGCATCGATTCATGGACTGGCAGGGGCCGATCCTGACCGACAGCGGAGGCTTTCAGGTCTTCAGCCTGGCTCAGATGCGGAAGATGACGGATGAGAAAGTCGTCTTCAAATCGCATATCGATGGCAGCACTCTGGAACTCTCACCGGAACGAGCTGTCGAGATTCAGGAGCAACTGGGTGCCGACGTGATCATGTGCCTGGA
>CAMAXD010000035.1 GCA_945861975.1 Candidatus Kuenenia stuttgartensis
CCCCCCCCCCCCCCCCTCGCCGTAGTCGCAAGTTCCAGGAGTTGCTTTGCTGTACGTACATCGCCGAAGCGGCCCGTGGCCACAATCGCCGCTGCACGAACTCGCGGATTGCTGTCATCAAGCTTGGAGAAGATTGGAGAGAACAGTCCCTTGTCCATTTGAGATTTGCGATCTGCTGCCGCACGGATCACGTGTTCTCGTAGATCGGCGTCGATCAGAAGAGAACCAAAGGCGGCTTTGAAGGCCTCCCAATTGGCCTGTCGCAAAGTCCAGACAGCGGCGATTCGAGAATTCAGCGATGCCGCGCGGTCTTTGGCCAATGTCAAAACGCATTCGGCAATTTGAGATTTCAAATTGGAGATTTCAGATTGATTCGACTGGGATAACATCGCTCGACTGGTTGCCAATCGCAGAGCATCCGAGGGACTCTTGAGTAACTCCACGAGTGATTGCACATCGAGGTCTTTCAGGGAATCGACACGGAGGGCTGACGCCCTGCCGCTCGCCGAGGGCACTGAAAGCGGATGAGCCACGTAATTGCTCGGCGTAATCATCGCCACGAAACCAACATCCGGGCGTTCAAACGCGAAGCCACCATTCTTCCAGCTCGTCACAAACAACCGGCCGCTGGCATCCGCGTCAGCATCGGTTGGGCGAGGAATCTGAAGGAACGTCTCCTGCTGCGCGTCAAACGTGGCACCGTTGCGAGGCAACACATGGCTGAACACTTCACTGCGTCCCCAGTCGCAGGTGAGCAACATGTCGTTGTACGGAGCTGGCCAGCGATCGTCCTGAAAGTAAAGTGCACCGCATCCTGAACCTCCGCCGTAGTCAGCCAACGGCGGCATGATCTCTTCACTGAAATTAATGTACTGCGACGGATAGCCGTAGTTCGCTGTCTGCATCACATGCGACAAACGAATATCCCAGCCGCCGCCGTCGTTGGTATTGTCCCGAGTGAATACGTTCATCGACGGATCAATCGCGATGTCGACGATGTTTCGCTGGCCCCATGAAAAGACTTCCATCTCGGTGCCATCCGGCCGAATTCGCACGACGCCGCCACCGCGTTTGCTGAGCGTTGTGCCATCTTTAGCCATGGCTTTATTGAATCCGAAGTCTCCGACAGCGATATAAATCCAGCCGTCGATGCCCATGCGAATGCCGTTCGTCGTATGGTCAGCACCTCGTTTGGTCACTTCTTCGGTGCTAATGCCTTCGATCAGAACTTCGCTTTCGTCCGATGTGCCATCACCATTTTTGTCACGGAAAACTGAAAGAAACGGCGGATGCAAAACCCACATGGAGCCGTTGTCGTAAACTAGTCCGCGAGGATGATCCATCTTTGCGAAATCGTTGAACTTGTCTGCCTTTCCGTCTCCATCGGTGTCGATGCATCGCACAATTTTTCCTCGCCCCAGTTCTTTGCCCAGCGAGCCTTGTTCATCAACCCCAACAAAGACTTCTCCGTCCACCGATGTCGTGATGCAGACCGGATAAGTGACCTGCGGAGGCCCGGCGAACAAGCTGACGTCAAATCCTTCCGGAGCTTTCACGTCATCAATCGATGCGGCTCCCTCGGCCCCGGAAGCAACTCCTTCAGGCAATGGCGGGAGATCGCCAGGATAGGCTTCAATTTCCCAGAGACTGCCCCAGCCGCCGCCATTCGATCCGAGAAATGTAATCTTGAGATAGCGTGCATCGTCCGTATTGACGGCATCGACCGACAACCCATTGCGTTCTTTGTTCTTTGAGTGATCCGCCAGCAAAGTCCAGGCTGTACCATCCGGCGACGATTCAATGGTGTACTGGTAGGCCGTGTTTCTGGATTCCCAATGCAGCCGCACGTTGCGTACGGACTGAGGTTTCTCCATGTCGAGCGTGATCGATTCGCCGCTTTGTGGACCGTTGGCACACCAGCGAGTGTCGAGGCGTCCATCGACAGCGTTCTTTGCGAAATTATTCTTCCCGGTCTCTTCACTACTGGCGGTTGCCGGTTTATTGAAGACGTGATTTCCTTCGCCGCAGCATCCCTGAGTCAGCACGGGGGAATTCTTTTCAATCTTCACCGCAACCAAGGCTCGCAGTTCTTCGTCGATTGCTTCCGTTGTCGGTGTGAAATACTTCTCCGGATCACGGCCAACCGCCCAAAGAAGTCCGCGAGTCATCATGTCCAGATACGTCGGCTCGACCATCGTTTCGTTGTAATGCCCGACGGTCGTGGCAAAAACTCGAGTGCCACGATAATCGTTCGTCCAGATGCAGACCTGCGGCTCATTGTTATCCTCGCGATGAGCGATCGCCAAAGGAGTCGCCGTGTCGAACACTTTCGCCGCGTGATACAGCTCACCCTTCGGAACAACGAATCGCTCACCGAACCCCGCCATAATTGGATGATCGGGCTTCTGGTTGTTGATCGTGTACGAATAGTGCGGACCGTGCCCCGGCGACTGAACTCCGCAGAATTCAAACCAGCGATCATCATCAACTCGGTAACAATGCATAGCGCAGTGAACAAGAATAGCAGGCAGACCTTCTCGATGAGGCTTCAGGATGCGATCGACAAACTCCTTGTCCGTAACGTGAGCAAAACATTCGTTGTGAATAACAATGTCGAAACCATCGGCCCAGTTCGGATCATCATAGAGCGGAATCTTTGTGTCGGTCGAAGTTCCGCCCTGATGCACCACAGTCCAGCGAACGTTGGCCCGCGCGCTGATACCACGAGTCAGGATCAGTTTCTGGCGATCGTAGTCATGGCAGCATCCGCCTGTGACAAGTAACGCCTGGATCGGTCGATCAGCAGACTTCTCAGTTGTTGGCGTCGCGGCATCCTGAGCAGTCAGTGATGACAACGAACTAAGCGTCAATGAAAGGCACGACAGGAAAGTACACAAGAAACGCATGGAAGGAACTCGGGTGGGTGTAAGTACGGAATGAGATCGTGACGAAGTGGCTTTTGGCATTATCCGGAACCATTTGAAATTTCAGATTTGAAATCTCAAATCCGCAGCACAATAAACAACGCCCGCTCCGCGCTGGAAAGCCGTCAAAGCTATCACGATTTCGACCGAATGCAACTTAACACAGGCGGATCGGCCTTGACCCGATGCAACCGGCCCGTTGGAGCTTCGAAATCGCTCAGGCTATTCGCATCTTTAGCGCCTGCAGACGTTCTATGACTCAATCAGCCGGCGGCGGCGTTCAATTGTTGCGGCGACGATGCTTTCGATTGCGAGCAGGATGAGTCCGGCCAGCAGAAACCAGCGCCAGAATTTTTGCTGAGATTCCAACTCGGTTGAGTCGAGCTGGGCTGTCTGCGCCGCAGTTGGCGGCTCTGTCGTTGCATTCTGTACCCTGGCGATCTCCGACGACATGCCCAGCGCCTGCAATTGGCCGGCGGGAAATGGCTCGGTTCGACTTTCTGATGCGGCGACGGTTACAAGCAGGCTGACAGTCTTTGGGCCCTCGGCGGTCTCCCCGATTAATGCCCATCGGCCGGGTGTCGATAATGCAATGGTCGGCGATACAGAAGCGGTCTGAACAGGACTGGCCTCAGTTGCTTTGCTGTTATCGGCCGATGTGGTCGCTTTTGACTCGGGCTCTGGCGAAGCGATGATCGGTAGCGCTGGGTCGGCTATTGCCTTGAGCGCTGAAGGTGTGTGCACGGTGCCGTCCGGAGCGGTCAAGGTCCATGTTTCTGATCCTGAGATCTCCGCCGGGCTGATGCGTTGTCCTGCTTCGAAAAGAAGGTGTCCGGACTTTTGCGGATTCGCCAGTTGAACGAGGCGATGAATCATGGGAGGAAATCGTGTCGACAGGGCCCACTGACTGTCGTCCGGATGCCAGCCCGCTGCAAGAATAAAGAGACGTCCTCCGGATGGTCGCGATGATTCAAGTATCGCGGGTGAGCCGGAATCAAATTTGGCGAGAACTCGAACGGACTGAGTTTGGTCAGGGTTCAGCGTGAGTTTTCGAAAATGCCAGAAGCGTATTGACGAGAAGTCTGCAAACCTCGCATCTGCAAACGGCGTGAGGAGGCTATTGGAAAAATCCAATTGTCCCAGCATGGCATAGTCCGTGACGGAAGCTTCTTCAATCCCTGTATTTTCCGGCAGCAGCGATTTGAGTGATGAGGCCATGTCAGTGCTCTTCAAGGCAACCATGACGATACCGCCGCGATCAAGCAATCCGTTCAGGGACGTGATCAGTCCTTCCGCAACTGCGTCCGTCACGATCACCAGACGAATAGTGTCCGGAACCGGCAGAGCGATTCCGTCGGCACTCACGAGGTCCACCATTTCGACAGGGCTGGTTTCATTCCCGTCGAGTACTCGTTGCAGATAATATCGCATCGTATCTGCGTTGTTCGTGTCGATCGGTCCTGCATGAGCGATCTGCACGACACCAACTTCATCGAGCGGAAGATCGACCACATTATCAAACGGATGTGGGTCGTTAAGGATTTCGACACCAGCGATCAGCGGTTGTCCTTCCGCCACCTCAGGCATCGTGATTGTCTTGCGTTGACCGCCGCCGACTTCGGCAGTGATGGGTTTTCCGATGGGATTTCCGGCGACGTCAAATGTCGACAGGGAATAACTTGTCACGGGTGCGTCACCGGAGTTCGTCACTCGCACACGAATTCTTCCGGTACGTCCATCTTCCGCAAGACTCAGGCCCGCATTACCTGTTGCTGTTGGCTGCACGATACGTAGATCGAGCTTCACGGAATCCGGCCAGGTTCCGGAACGCACGGCATCCAGATCACTGCCTTCCTGAAAATCAGTGATCAAGACGACACGACGCTCTCCATCGGGGCCTGCTGTGCCCTGTTCTCTGGCGACTTCATCGGCGGCCTCTAACATGGCGGTAGCGGTGTTGGTCACCAGCCAGTCTGGTTCATAAGCATTTATGACACGTTCAATCAACGCTGAGCGGCTGGCCGGTTCAGTTTGCTTCCATTCAGAGGAGGTCAGCAGTGTTCGAGTGCTCCTGGAGAAGGCTGCCAGGCTCAGAGTGTCTTCCTCGTTGAGTTCCGCCACGACTTTCTGGATCTCTGCAATCACGGCTTCTCGCAATCCATCACGTCGCATACTGGCACTGGCATCGATGAGCAGAGCAACTCGGTCAGCAGTTCCGGATTCTGCAGCTTTGGCGACAGTGACTCTTTGGAACGGTCTTGCGAAAGCGAGGGCGATCAGGATCACCGCAAGGATCCGCAGCAACATCAGCGGCCAATGTTCGATTGTCGAACGCTTTGTTGTTTTGGGCAGAGTTGGAGTCAGAAAGCGAACAACGCTGAAAGGCATTCGCACTGCAGGCGTGCGGCGGAGCATATGCAAGGCGATGGGCACACCCGCCAATAACCCACCGGCTACCGCAAATCCTGCATAGAGTAATTCAAACATGGGTCGACCTTGTTGGGTTTCGAACGATCGAATCCTACCGACGTCTTTGCCTGCGTGCCTGCAGAAATTCGGCCAATGCCAGCTCAAGTGGTTCGTTCGTGATGAGTTGCCGCCACGCGGCGCCCACGGCTTCGCATTCCGCCTGAACCGCACGGTTGTGAGCGTCTAAGCGCGACAGGTATTCGTTACGAATTGTGTCGGGGTCGCTAAAGATTTTCTGACCGTTTTCGAGATCTTCAAACAGCTTGGGGCCGTCAAAATTCAACGTCTTCTCGGCCGGATCGAGGACCTGAAACACGACAACATCATGCAGGCAACCTCGCAGCAATCGCAAACCGTCGCCAATTTGCGGCACCGGTGCCAGCATATCGGAGATCAGGATCACGAGGCCACGTTTACGCAGGCGCTGAGCGACATCTTCAAGAGCAACGCCGGGATTAGTGCTCAGCCCGGAGGCAGGTTCTTCCAACGTCACAAACAGTCGTCGAAGTTGTCCTGGACGATATCGCGCGGGGATAATGGTGCGGACATGTTCGTCGAACAGCGTCAGACCGACTGCGTCGCCCTGACGATTCAAGAGCCAGGCGAGCGAAGCGGCCAGCGTTCGGGCATAGTCATGTTTTGTATAATCACCGGAGCCGAACGACATCGAGCGACTGATGTCCAGCACGATATAACATCGCAGGTTGGTTTCATCTTCAAACAGCCGGATGTAACTTCGATCCGTACGAGCAAACAACTTCCAGTCCAGAAATCTGGGATCATCGCCCTGAGCATAGGGACGGTACTCAGAGAACTCGACAGAGAATCCATGCCTCGGGCTTTTGTTGAGCCCCGTTCGGAAGCCATCCACGACAAGCTTTGCTCGCATTTCCAGCGAACGAATGCTCATCACCACATTCGGATTCATGAGGTCTGCGGACATAGACTGCCAGCCAGAGAAAACGGTCAGGACAAGGAATGACTCTGCCTTTATTAAGCAACAGATTCATTCTTCGGATGTGCAACCACCGCAAGCAATCGATCCACCAGAGAGTCGACCGTAACTCCCTGCGCTTCGGCTCGGTAATTGGGAAGAATACGATGACGCAACACGGGCTTGGCCAGTGCCTGGATATCTTTGCTGGAAACGTAAGACCGCCCATCCAGCAGAGCCTGAGCCTTTCCACCCAGAACCAGATACTGACCGGCTCGAAGTCCCGCACCCCAGGAGACAAGATCGTTGATGAAATCCGGAGTCCCCTTTTGACCCGGTCGTGATGCGGCGGCCAGACGCACGGCGTAACGTATGACGTCATCCGCGATGGGAACTCGTTGAACAACCTGATGGAACTCTCGAACTGTTTCGCCGGAGAACAGTGATTTGATGGGCAGGAAGTTTCGAGAAGTCGTCTGCTGCACCACAGCCACTTCGTCATCCTCCGGCAGGTAGTCAATCATGACGTTAAACATAAACCGATCGAGCTGAGCTTCGGGCAGCGGGTACGTGCCTTCCATCTCGATCGGGTTCTGCGTGGCAAGCACAAAGAATGGCTCATCCAGTGGGTAGCGTCGACCGGCTGCAGTGACCTGATGTTCCTGCATGGCTTCCAGCAGAGCGGACTGCGTCTTGGGTGGCGTACGGTTGATTTCGTCGGCCAGCAGAACGTTGGAGAAAATCGGCCCCGGAATGAATCGCATGGATCGTCCACCGGCACCGTCTTCTTCCAGCACTTCTGTCCCGGTAATGTCCGCAGGCATCAAGTCCGGAGTGAACTGGATACGGTTAAATTTCAGATCAAACAACTGAGCGATTGATTTCACCAGCAGAGTTTTCGCCAGTCCGGGTGCTCCGGTGATCAGACAATTGCCGCCTGCCAGCAGAGAAATCAGCAACTGTCGCACGACTTCCTTTTGGCCGACGATGACTCGAGACAACTCCGCATCTATCTGTTTGCGCAGTTGCTTTAACTGAGTAATCAGTTCCCGTTCTCGTTCGACGGTGAGTTCCGTTGGGGTAGTCATGAACCTGCTTTCGTATTTCTGGGCCAGAAGAATAGGGTTCCCGGAGAACCGCACATCTCCGAAAACTGAAAACTGAAAACGACAGGCCAGTCGCTAATGCGTCATCGCATAGAAGATGACATTGATACCGAGCGGGTAAGCTTTTTTTTCAGAGAACTCCCTGAAGTACCACGGATCTTCGCCTTCACGTTCCCAGCCATCACCGAGATCTGTGTTGTGTCCGATAAAGGCCATCATGCGACCATTGTCATCAAAGAGTGCTCGGTAGTGGACCTCTTCCGTGCCGTAGCCCTGCGACGTGTTGATTTCGCCGTTGGCCATTTGTTGAGCAAACCCAATAGCCGGGATCTGAGGCCGTTCTTTGAGATCATAGACACAATGAAAGATCGGATGCTCCAGCGGCAGATCGACGTACTCACGCTCTGGAAAGACCTTCTTCATCTCACTCCAGAAGCCTTGCCATTCGTCGTCTCCCCAGAAATCATCCACCATCAGGAACCCGCCATTCAGCAGATAAGTGCGTAGAGCCTGGCGTTCGTCTTCTTCAAGATAGATGTAGCCTGGTTCAATGATGTAGATGAAGGGATAGTCAAACAGTCGGGGATCCGTGAGTTCGATGATCAAACCATCCGGATCAGTGTGCAGTGAAGTCAATTGCTGCAGACGATAGGAAAAATTCAGGTCCGCATCGGGATAGTCTGTGTCCCAGGCCCAACGCCCTGTTGAACGGTAGCGAATACGAACGAACGTGAAGACATCGTCCTTGAACTTCTCGTCCAACTTCCAGTCTGGGACACCATTTCGTTCGACTCGGCCGTCCGCACCCTGAAGGTTTCGATATCGTCCGCCGCCGCGAAACTGTCCGCGGAATTGTCCCCGCTGAGCCATGGCCACGGCGGACACGCAAAGTGCCGCGAGAGCCATAGCCACTATCCAATGACGTGGTTTCATTCGCAGGAGCCCCTGAAGTCAGCTTCTGGAAAAAGTTTTCCAATACAATCGGCAGGTTTTCGCAGATTCTTCGTCACTATGCCACCGTCAACGCGCCCGGTGGGCCTTGGCTGTTGTTTGCGCAGAGATCGCATAAGCCTGGTGCAAGGGACGAACATCTGTGCCGAGTCAAACGACTCACTGGTCCTTTGAATAATGCTCCAATAATCTTACTAACCCCCAGAAAATGCCAGCAGTTGCGGAGGTCATCGTCCGAGGAATCTGACGGACTTATTCAGATTAGTAAACGAACGCATGTGAGCGTTGACTTGGACTGTCGTCTCTTCCACACTCAAGGGACTTAAGGGATCCGTGCAGTTTCCATGGACTTCTCTCCTTCTGACAAAGATGTGTTTCTGATGGCCCGACCTGATCGAAGCCCGGAAGATGCCTTACGCTGCCTGCTCATTCAGCCCAGGTTTCAGGCGTCGAATTTCTGGAACCTGACCGAATCCGCTGCGACGACCGGAGCTAAGACCGTGGCTCCTCCGCTGGGCCTGTTGACCGTGGCGGCATTGTTGCCGCAGCACTGGACGTTTCAGTTGGTTGATCTGAATGTCCGCGAACTTCACGACGACGAATGGAACTCGGCCGACATCATCTGTACCGGCGGCATGATTCCGCAACAAACCGGAATCCTGGCCCTGATCGAGCGAGCGAATCGAGATGGCAAATATATTGTCGTCGGCGGGCCCGATCCCACCAGTCAGCCGGAGATTTATGAGAACGCGGACGCTCGTGTTCTGGGAGAAGGTGAGGTCACGATTCCGGTCTGGCTGGATTCATGGCGGAATGGTCAGCCGTGTGGAATCTTTGAGCGAGATAACAAGCCGGATGTGACAACCTCACCCACTCCTCGGTTTGATCTCGTGGAGTTCAGTCACTATCTGCAGGCAGGTATTCAGATTTCTCGGGGCTGTCCGTTCAACTGCGAATTCTGTGACATTATCGAACTGTACGGTCGAGTTCCCCGCAGTAAAACAGTGCCACAGGTTTTAGCCGAGCTGGATCGGCTGGTAGATCTGGGACATCGCGGCTGGGTTGATATTTCTGACGACAATTTCATCGGCAACAAGAAGTTCGTCAAGAAGTTCCTGACAGAACTCGAAGCCTGGTGTCAGCGCAGGAATTATCCGTTTTACTTCACGACGGAAGCGTCGATGAACCTGGCGGACGACGATGAACTGCTGGAAATGATGAAGCGCTGTGAGTTTCGCTTTGTCTTTATGGGGATCGAGACACCAGATCCGGATCTGTTGGCGGTAACTCAGAAGAAAATGAATTCGATGAAGCCCATCGTGGAGCGAATTCATCACGTGTATGAACATGGGATCTCAATCTCAGCGGGATTCATTCTGGGCTTCGACAGTGAAAAGCCAGGCATCGCTGATGCGATGATTGATTGCATCGAAGAGACCGGCATCATGGTGGCGATGGTCGGCCTTTTGGTTGCCTTACCCAATACGCAGTTAACGCGTCGGTTGATGCAGGAAGGTCGCATGATTGACTGCAATCATCAACTGCTCCCTCCGAATTCCGGCGTCTATCGACTGGAGAATGCCTCCAATTCGGATAACACGACCGGCGGACTGAACTATGTGACAACTCGCGACCGTGCCGACATCTACGATGATTATCGAAGGGTCGTGGGGACGGTCTATGAACCCGCACGCTACATGGCTCGAGTCATGCGGACGACTCGAATGCTCAAGCCAGAACGACGCCAGCAGCCATCGCTGAAAGAGTTCATGACTATGGGCAAGGCGTTAGCTCGAATCGCGTGGTGGATGACGAAGAATCCGAAGGTTCGCTGGCATTACTGGAGCAATACGCTTCGCACGTTGCCAATGGGTATGGCGAAATTCGAATTCTGCCAGTCTCATATGGCCGCATTCATGCATCTCGGTAAGCAATCAGATCGCGTTGCCGTTGAGATGCAGAAGGGGATTGACTTCGCAAAAGGTAAAGCCACCTACCCACGCAGTACGGCAGATTTGCCAAACCGTAAAGAAGATCTGCTGCCGGTTGTGGCGTTGACCTGCAGCAACTGATTGGCGGACGTGAAATAAAATAAGGTGTTGTGTGTTGAACCCCATAGGGTGTTTGTGTTTAATATGCCAGTCAAATTCCGCGAAGACTGAGACTGAATTGGCAACACGATAGTGCGTAGGTGCGGGCGGTCACATTGTCATGGGAATAGGCATTCGTCCAACGGTAGATTTTGCGTTTAAGTTGATGCTGGGAAATCCTGAGCATACTAATGTGACGATTCATTTTCTGAATGCGATTCTGGAAGGGCAATGTCGAATAGCGAATGTTCAGATTCTGAATCCGATTCTGGCGAAGCACACGGATGACGATAAGTTGTCTGTGCTGGACATTCTCGCGACTGATGAGCACGGTCGCATGCTGAATATTGAAATGCAGACTTCATTGCCTTCGGAATTACCGCAGCGTCTGGCCTATTACGCATCGTGCCTCTACGTCGGGCAACTGCGAGAGGGTTTTCGATACGCAGATCTTCGTCCATCGATCAGTATCTGTGTGCTGACCCAGGCAATGTTCCCCGAGCGTGCCGACCTGCATCTCGAATTTCGGATGCGAGAGAAATCGGGCCTGACACTGACTGACGATTTGCAAATCCATCTTTTGCAATTGCCAAAGCTGCGTATTGCGAGCCAGAATGTGTACGATGCCACACCTATTGAACGCTGGGCGTTTTTTCTGACGAACGCCGAGCACCTGACAGATGATGATGTATGTCGTTTGTTCCCGGATCGGGAAATTGCCGAAGCTGCTGGAGTCCTGAAAATGATTTCGCAATCGCCTGAAGATCAGCTTTTCTACTTTGGTCGCCTTAAGTTTCAGCGAGATGAAGAGGCACGCCTGCGGAAAGCGGAGCTGGATGGATTCGAGAAAGGACGCCAGGAAGGACGCCAGGAAGGACGCCAGGAAGGATGGCGAGAGGGGCGGGAAGAGGGGCGGGAAGAGGGACGAATTCAGCTTTTGCAACAGATACTGGGGCTGCCCGAATCGACCCACGACGACTTGGCCGCTCTTGATTCTTCGCAGCTGTCAGAGTTGGAATCGCAATTGTTGCAACAAATTCGCAACAAACGATCGCAGTGGCTTTCTGGCTGAGAATCCGGGAGATAACTAATGACCGTTGACCTCCTCGTCGTCTCATAGAGCATCAGATGCACTGCGCCGGTGTTTGCAGATTGTCCCGCCAAGCGGTCATCTCTGCTGGCGATGTGAGGCAAGTTTTAGCCAGACGGCTTGCCGTCGTGCAAAACAAATCAACCGGACAGCTTTCGCCGTTCCGGTTGATTGGTTGTCATGCTCAACTTGAACGACGCTGTTACGAGAACAGCAGTTCAAGATCTTCAACAGACAGGTTCTGCAGAACGCTGCTGGCTTCGTCGCCCTCAAGAATGGCATCGGCTAATTCGCGTTTCTGCTTTTGCAGCTCGGCGATTTTCTCTTCGACCGTATCACGACAGATCAAACGATAAGCGAACACGGTACGAGTCTGACCGACTCGGTGTGCTCGGTCGATCGCCTGAGCTTCGACAGCCGGATTCCACCACGGATCGAGCAGAAAGACGTAGTCGGCGGCCGTCAGGTTCAAACCCAGACCCCCGGCCTTCAAGCTGATCAGGAACACCTGACACTCTTCATCTTCCTGGAATCGCGTGACTCGCGCTTTGCGGTCGCGAGTTTTCCCATCGAGATACTCGTAGGTAATATTTTCCTTGTCGAGATGCGATCGCACGATGCTGAGCATGCTCGTGAACTGAGAAAACACGAGGGCTTTGTGTCCCTCTGCAATCAGTTCCTGCAGATGCGGAATCAGGAAGTCGAGCTTTGCGTACAGTTCCTGCTCGTCACCGCGTTTAAGCAGTGCCGGATGGCAGGCCGCCTGACGCAGACGCAGCAGTGCTTCGAGCACGTGCATACGCGACTTGGCGAGCCCCTGCTCCTGAACGAGTCCCAGCAGCGAATCGCGATAATGGACTCGCAGTTCGTCGTAAAGACGACGCTGTTCTTCTTCCATATCGCAGTAGATGGTTTCTTCCAGACGATCCGGAAGTTCTGCCGCGACCTGCTTCTTGGTTCGACGCAGAATAAATGGACGGAGACCCTTCGCCACCAGTTCGCGAGATTCTTTGCTGTCCGGATCCGCGATATGCGAACGGAACGCAGTACTGCGACCCAGCATACCGGGATTCAGAAACTCAAAGATCGACCACAGGTCGCCGGCGTTATTTTCAATCGGCGTACCGCTGAGTGCCAGACGGAAGTTGGATTTCAGCAACCGGGATGCACGCGCGATCTGAGACGATGGATTCTTGATCGTCTGGGCTTCATCGAGAACCACATATTCGAACTCAAATTCTTTTAGCACGGCGATGTCACGACGAACCGTGCCATACGTCGTCAGAATCAGATGATGCTTTGGAAACTCGGTTCGCAGGTTAGCACGTTCAAGGCCGGTATACTCCATCACTTTCAGGTGCGGAGCAAAGCGATTGCTTTCACTGGCCCAGTTGAAAATCAAGGATCGAGGAACAACGACGAGCGAAGGTGGAGCGTTAGGTTTATCTTCCATGCGCCGCAGCAGCATCGCGATGAACTGCACGGTCTTTCCAAGTCCCATGTCGTCCGCAAGACACCCGCCAAAGTTGAAGTCGCACAGGAACTTCATCCAGGCCAGACCTTCCTGCTGGTATCCTCGCAGTTCGCCCTTGAAGGTATCCGGAACGATCACAGGTTCCAGCCCTGCAAAGTTGCGGAAGCGTTCGCGCATCGCGTCGAAACCGGCATCGGTATCGACGTTGTCCTGAGATGCCAGCAATGCATCCAGCAACGCAGCTTGAGACGTGGAGAACCGAAGTCCATCTTCAGTCGCCGTTCCCAGACCACTAATCATGCCGATCTGCTCGAGCCACTCTTCCGGCAGAATACCGAGCGATCCGTCATCCAGCCGAACGGTCGAATCGCCACGCTCGAGTGCTCGCAAAAGCTCAGGGAACGACACCGAGCGACCTTCGAAGTCTATGTCAGTGTGTACGTCGAACCAGTCGACATCAGAGGAGACTCGGAACCGCAGACCACCAGCCTGACGAACCTTGCTGCCATCGGCAAACACGGCCCAGTTGTGATCAACCAGTTCTCTCACGGCGCGACCGAGATCGCGGCGGGCGATTTCGACGTTGACCTGTTGCCTGAGATCTCCCAAACGCCGACGGAATCCAGCCTGACGCAGCTTCTCCCAGCATTGACCTTCGAACTGACGGTCTCGAATAATACAACGGTTGGCTTCACGCTGCACAACAGCCCAGCGAGCACTGCTTCCGGAAACCGGCGTGCCGAGATAATCGAAGATCACTTCTGCCGTCAGCGAATCGTTTCTCCAGCGATTCATTGGTGGCGAAGTAATTCTCAGTATAGGAGAAGGAATGGTTCGAATCTCTTCGAGCTGCAGCTCCTTCGGCAGATCAAGTCGAGGCAGCGACGGGATATCCAGCAGTCGGTCAACGAAGTCGTGCTGATCGGCTTCCGGAATGTGTAATGCACCGCCAGTGGCCAGCATTCGCATCCATTCCGGAGCCCCGAAATCGCGAAGCAGCCCAATGGAATCGCTGCTGACAACAAATCCGCCGGGAACAACCAGAGGCACGTCGGCCAGCTCCAGGACTTCTTCGCCACGAATCAGCAGGCCAGCCACTTTCCAACCTTCAGATTCTGTATCGCGACGAACTCGAATCGTCAGTTCCCAGGGATCAAGTTCATCCCAGCTCAACAACTGTTCGCCCGCTTCATCACTGCCCAGGATTCTGAGACGTCGGCTGCGACACATGTCCGGCAGAACCAACTGTCCCAATTCAAACGGAACATAAAAGCGATGCGCAGAGGTGCGCAGTTCAGCCTGCTGCGTCGTCCAGTTGTTACGTTCAGGGATTGCTCCCGCCAGGTAAGACAGGAACGTGCGGTCGTCTTCGTGTTCGATATGATCAAGTTCACCCGGGCGCACTTTGAGAGGTTTGATTTTCCCCCACTGTCCGCCTGCTCGACGCTGACGTTGTGAGGCCTGAATCACCAGCTTGCCGGCTTCTTTGCTGGCTTCAAGGTCCACTTCGTAAAAGATTTGACGTTCTTCGGGATCGGACTTGGTGCGTCCGTCCGGAGAGACATCCATATTGTCTTTCAGCTCAACCAGCCGCGCTTCCCATGGTCGCAACGTACGCTGGACCGGAGCTGTCTTTACTTTTGGCTTGCCGCGCGGAGTTCGGGCATCGCCGTCGGGGTCGACCCCACCCGGCTCGATGTCATCCATTGTAATGGGCTGATAAGCGTTGGGTGCCACGAACGGAGCGATACGTCCCGGACGCAAAGTGGAACTGATGTATCCACCGCTGTCAGCCGCCAGAATAGTGGCCCACAAATGCTTGCAGACCTTACTCTTGGCGTATTGTTCACAGGTGCAAAACATGACGACGTCATCAGGCTGATAACGCAGCTGAGTCTGAAACTCAGCACCGTCCTGCACGATTCCAAAGATGTTTTCAGGAGTGACTCGAACAAGAGTCATGCGTTCAGCCTCAATGTAGGCTGCTCCGCGATGCCTCAGGTCTGCTCGAAAACGATTCTGCAATAGCTCCGCAAGCGTCATAACTTCAGGTTCAGTCGATCAGTTTAACGCGAAAACTTCCGAGGAAGTCTTCGGCATCAGTCAGGTGGTTAACCGCATCCGTGCGGAGTTCAAAAGATCCGCAATGAACTGCACATTCCGCGCGACAGCGTGACAAACGGTGGCTGGGCCAGAGACGTCCCTGTCCCACCAGCCCATTTTCCGCCCTCGGCGCAGCGGATCGAGAAGGGTAGTCGAAAAGGGGGCCTCTTGACCAGAACAGCACGGCGAATTCGCAGAGACTGTAGGAATTCGGCGATACCTGAGAACCCCTACGGGGAGAATTGCGGCCGTTGATTGTGTCGGCAGCCCTCACCCGCAAGAATACAGGGTTTCTTTGAACGATTCTGAGAAATGCTATCCATGGGGATGAATGGCTGATCGCCACATCAAACCCGGGAATAATCTGCCAGTCAGGATATAAGGTCTGGCTTTCACGTCGGCATGTGCACTCCTGTTGTCGCTCTCCATCGTCTTCCGTTGATGAGATTCTTTTAGAGGTTTTGCTGTGTCGGCGTCTCCAGTTCAGGTTAAACAGATCGACCACGTTACTCTTGTGGTTCGTGATGTCGAAGCCAGTCGGCAGTTCTATGTGGGACTGCTGGGGATGCGGGAAGTGGCCCGACCGGCGTTCAGCTTCGACGGAGCGTGGTTTCAGGCGGGAAATACACTCATTCATCTGATCAAAGAACATGATAAAAGCGGGCCGGCCGGATATCCTGTGGAAGTTCTTGTGCGGTCCAGTCGTAATCATCATTTTGCGTTTCAGGTCGAAGATGCTCGAGCGTCGGCGGAGAAACTCAAGTCCCTTGGGATAACTCTTCTGGACGACGCGAAGCTTCGTCCGGATGGAGCCGTGCAGGTGTTTCTGACCGACCCGGATCATCATGTTGTTGAATTGTCCAGTGGTCCGTGAGACGCAAACGTTCAGATACGAATCTCAAGCCGGTCGATAGATCCTCGTTCCCTCCAGAAACCTGACTTTGTCTCGGAGCCTTGTTCATGGCCAAAGAGCTGATAGTTACGATGGCTGCCGCAAACCGCGCTGGGATTCTGGCGGCGGTGACCAAAGCCATGTCAGAACTTGGTGGTGATCTTCGAGAAGCCAGCCAGACAGTGGTTCGTGGATTCTTCACCATGATTTTTTCGGCCGAGTTCCCGGACACCATGGAGCTGTCAGTCGTCCGCGATCATCTGCAGGACGCCTGCCGACCATTCGGGATCGACATGGCAATTCGCGATGCATCAGTCCAACTGACGGCCCACAATGCAGCACATGCGGGGACTCGTTCGTTTCGTCTGCGAGTCGGCGGGCGAAATCAGCCGGGGGCCTTGCGTCGACTGAGTCAAATGATGTCTTTGAAGGGCATCGACATCACCGGTATGCATGCTGTCAGAACTGAAGAGGGTCAAGCCTTTGAAATGGTTCTGAAGCTTGCTGTTCCCCAGGACTCTACTGTAGAGAGTCTTCTGAAAGAACTGGAAAGTGCCGGTCAGGAATTCGAAATCACGGCTGATCTGCGAGAGTTCGGGGAATAGCGTTGCCCCGAAAATGCAGGTCCGTCTTTAGTTTGCTCCACTCTCGAATTTGCCTCTTTCGCCTCATGACTTCTGGATTCTTCCTTCGTTTTTCCTTCCCCTCCCAAAGATACGTTCACTGATTTAATCTATGAATCCCCACGTTCGCAACCTTTTGGTCAGTTTGAGCTTTTTCGCGATCGCAAGTTCCTCGGTCTCTGTCCTCGCACAGGTCCCGACACTGAAGGATATTCCAGCTCTGGATCCGGAGCTGGAAAAGGCCACTTTCAAAGTCCCGGAAGGCTTTGAAGTTAATCTGTTCGCATCAGATCCCACGATCGCAAAACCGATTCAAATGAACTTTGACGAAGACGGTCGTCTCTGGATCGCCAGCTCAGAGGTCTATCCACAGATAGTGCCTGGGGCTCCGGCGACCGATCGAGTTGTCGTTGTGGAAGACCTTGATCATGACGGTGTCGCAGATAAGACTCACGTGTTCGCAGAAGGACTTTTGATACCAACCGGAATCGCTCCTGGTGATGGCGGCGCGTGGGTGGCTAACAGCACAGAGTTGCTGCATTTCAAGGATCTTGACGGAGACCTGAAGGCCGATTTAAAGAAGGTCGTGCTTTCCGGGTTCGGTACCGAGGACACTCACCATATTCTGCATACGCTCCGCTGGGGTTATGACGGATTTCTGTACTTCAATCAGTCGATTTACATTCACAGTCACGTTGAGACGCCATGGGGCGTGCGTCGACTGAATGCCGGTGGTATCTGGCAGTTCCGCCCTGAAACGCTCGAACTGGGCGTTTTCATGCGAGGGCTCGTGAATACCTGGGGCCATCACTACGATCGCTTCGGTCAGTCATTTGCAACAGACGGAGCTGGTGGCGAAGGAATCAATTATGTGATTCCGGGGGCTTCCTACTTAACCGCGGCCGATGCCGAACGACTTGTCAAAGGTTTGAATCCCGGCAGCCCTAAACATTGCGGCCTGGAACTGATCGAAACACCAATGCTGCCGCCTGACTGGCAGGGTTGTGCGATCACGAATGACTTCCGCGGCCACCGCGTCGTGCGATTCGCGTTGACAGAAGAAAACTCCGGATATGTTTCTCGCGAACAGCAGGAAGTGATTTGGTCGGATCACGTGGCGTTTCGTCCGATCGATGTCAAAGTGGGACCTGACGGAGCCATATATGTCGCGGACTGGTACAACCCGATCATTCAGCATGGTGAAGTGGATTTCCGTGATGAACGCCGTGACCATACTCACGGTCGCATCTGGCGAATCACCTGGAAGGGCGCACCAAAACGTGAATTTAAGCCCGTGTCGACTCGGACAAATGCAGAACTATTCGAAGCCCTGCGATCAGACGATGGCGTTGAACGTCAGTCTGCCAAGCAGATTCTTCGCCAGCGTGGGCCTGCCATTGCAACTGAACTGGAAGCGTGGCTGAAGTCTGTCAAGTTGTCAGACGCAGAACGCGATCATGTGCTGCTCGAGGCCGTCTGGTGTTTCCAGACAGCGCGTTCGGTACAGCCGCAGTTGCTGGAGTCGTTGCTGAAGAGTGACGACGGGCGAATTCGAGCTGCAGCGGTGCGAGTTCTAAGTCATTGGAAATACCTGATGCCAAACTCGCGGGAGCTGCTGACAAAGGCCGTGCAGGATGGGCATCCACGTGTTCGCCTGGAAGCCATTCGAGCCCTCTCATTTTCACCACTGGAAGATTCTGAACGGCAGATTGCTGATGGTTCCGCGTTTGGAGAGGCCAATCCGGAAACCGCGAAGATGGTGGCCGATTTCCGCGATCCGAAGCTTGTCGAGACGGCTCTGATGGCTTTGCGTCAACCGGTTGATACGTTTATTGACTACGCGATGTGGTTGACCACAAAAGAACTGGCTCCTCAATGGCGCCCCGCGTTCGAGCGAGGTGAAATGAACTTCAATAATGACGCCGGACAGATCGCCTATGGGTTTTCAGCTCTGGGCAGTGGTGCTCCTGTCGACGTACTCATGAAAGATCTCTACGCCGACAATGTGACCGCAGAGAAGCGAGCCGGTCTGGTTCCTCTGATCTGCTATAGCGCCAATCCGGAACAGATGGGCCAACTGGCAACTCAGGCCGCCACGCAGAAGGACGGCACTACGCTGCAGACGTTGCTGACGATTTCGATGACAAGAAAGATGGTTCCTGCTGTGAATGCCGATGCCTTCGCGTCATTGCCAAAGTCGGATGAACCCTTGTTGCGTCGAGCGGCACTGCAGGCGATCGGTCAGTGGAAATTGAACAGCCTGAAGTCACAGCTTCAGGAATGGGCGTTGAATTCTGAAGCGGATGCGGCCGACCGGTCTGCTGCGTTTGCTGGCATTGCCGACAGCCAGGATGACGCCTTATTGGCTCTGCTGGAACAGGTTGCTGGCGATGCGAAAAGTGCGGTCGAGATTCGAGGACTGGCCATTGAACGCCTGGCAGTGGCCCGTCCGGAAAAGGCCGCATCACTGGTCGTGAGTCTGGCGGCCGCGCTTCCGGAAGGTGCTTCAGCCGTCGGGATTGCTCGCGCGATTCTGAACGAAAAGCAAGGGCCGAAGTTGTTGACCGCTGCACTCGCTGGCAAAGAGCTGCGAACAGAAATTGCTCGCGATATTCTGCGCGTGCTTCGGGAATCAGGCCGTACTGACGCAGATCTTGAGAACGCTCTGAAGACTGCTGGAAAGATTACCAGCCGTAAATCGTTGACTCCGGAGGAGCGTGCCGCAATTCTGGCAAAGGTTGCTTCGACAGCGAAAGCGTCAGAGGGCGAGCGAATCTATCGCAACGAGCAACTGGGATGTCTGAAGTGCCATGCGATCGGAGGAGCTGGCGGTATGGTTGGCCCCGATATGATCAGTCTCGGCGCAAGTGCTCAACCGGATTACCTGTTGGAGTCTTTGCTGAATCCGAATGCGAAAGTGAAAGAGAACTACCACACGACGGTCGTTGCAACAGTGGATGGCCAGGTCGTCGCAGGTGTGCAGATTCAGAAGTCCGAAAAGACATTGACGCTGCGAACTGCCGAGAACAAGGTTGTTGAAGTCCCTGTCGATCAGATTGAAGAACAATCTCAGGGCGTCTCCCTGATGCCGGAAGGACTCGTTGACAGTCTGACAGATGATGAGATCGCAGCCGTAGTTCGCTTCCTCTCAGAACTCGGGCGAACCCCGGGGTACACATTGTCGAAGCAGCGACTTGTGCGAAGCTGGCAGGTGATGATGCCGACGAATGAAGCCTATTTTCAGCTCAATCGAACCAGCTTTAGTCACGCCATCAGCGCTTCCGATATCACCTGGAATCCGCGTTACACCACCGTTGCTGGTGTGTTACCTCTTGAAGTCATGCCCACGATGAGGGCTCGTGAAGTCAACGTCGGCTTTGCACGCTTCACGATTAATGTCACGACTCCGGGCCGCATCGCGTTTCGTGTGAATTCCGTTGCAGGTACAGAAGTGCGAGTTGACGGACTTCCAATGGATCCGGTTACGGAGTTCTCGCCGGAACTGACTGCCGGTACGCACACGGTTGTGCTGACAATTGATACTGGAAAGCGTTCTGAACCCGTGCAGCTGGAATTGCTGAACAGCGAAGGTGGCGGCAACGCAGAGCTTGTGAACTAGAGCTTCGTCACGTCTCCATTTTGAGGTAGAATGGGCATTCTTGCCCGTCGCAGGTTTGTCGGACAACAATGTCCAACCTGCGTTTTAGGTCAGGCCCAGCACCTCGCTGGATCGGTGCCTGTCCCATTTGCGATGCCCCAGGAATTCTCATGAAAACGACCGCGATTCAGGCTCTGCGAAAAAAACTGGCTGCCGACGAAACTGTCTTCGGGCTTTGGGTCACACTCGAAGCTCCCAGCGTCACCGAGATGGCCGTTGCTTTGGGGCTGGATTGGGTGGTGATCGATGCAGAACATGGCCATCTGGACTGGAAAGAAATCGTTGAACACGTCCGAGCTGCGGTGCGCAGCGAGACGGTCGTGCTGGTGCGGATCGCCGAACTTAACGGCGCTTTGATAAAACGAGTGCTGGATATCGGCGCCGATGGGATCGTGATCCCATGGATTGAAACGGCCGAGCAACTCAAGCAGGCCGTGGCCTGGGCCAGATATCCAACGGAAGGTCTGCGTGGCATAGGAGCAGAGCGAGCAACAGCCTGGGGCCAGAGTGTTGCGGAGCATGCCGCAGAAGCGAATGAACATGTGCTCGTCGTGCCCATTATTGAAACCGTCAATGCGGCTCGACAAGTGCCTCAGATGTGCCGAGTCGACGGCGTGGAACTGCTGTGGTTTGGCCCGGCAGATTACTCATCGACGGCCGGTTTTCGTGGACAATGGGAAGGTCCGGGAGTTGCCGAACAGATTCTGCAGATGAAAGATCAGATTCGTGCGGCCGGACGTCATTGTGGTCTGATTGCCACCAGCGTCGACAACATGCTGGAGCGGCAGTCGCAGGGCTTCCGTGCGATTGGTGTCGGCATGGATACAAGTCTTCTGCTGCGATCGCTGAAGGCCGGTCTCGCGGCCGTGGGTCGAGATCGTTCGCTGCGAGCGTCCCTGGTTCCGGACTCTGCAACTACTTCCGCAAAGCCCGCGCCTTTGCAGCGACCACCGGAATCGATGCGGCCGGATCGCGCCGAAGTCATGCATGCTTTGGGCGAAGGTCCCAGGAACGAAATCGCGCCGGGAGTGCAGTTTGAATGTCACGTGGGACGTCATAACCAGGCGAAGCAATTGACGACCGGACTTGTCACCTTCGCTCCGGGATCCGTGCTTCCCTATCACATGCACACCTTCACGGAATCGATTACGGTGCTGAGCGGCTCAATGGTGCTGGAGATCGAAGGCCGCAGCTACAACCTGAAGAAATTAGATAACGCCGTCATCCCAAAGGGGCTGGCTCATACGTCGCGCAACAATTCCAGCGAAGCAGTCGTGGTCCATATTGCGATGGCCGTGGATCAGCCCTCAAGAACACTGGTCGATCGCTTCTTCTCAAAGAAAGCGATGCCTGATACCTCCACCGGAGTTCCCGGTGCTGAACGCATTAATCGATTCGCGACTGCCAAGCGCACGGTAGCCGGGCCGAACACAGAATTCATCGACTGCTTCAATGCCGATCTGATGCCCGGTCTGGAGATGAGCGGCGGATACGGATTGTTTCATCCGGGTGGTCGACTGCCAGCTCATGTGCATGACTTCGATGAATCGATCAGCATCATTTCCGGCGTCGCGACATGCATTGTCGAGGGTCGACGATACTCGATGCGAGATTGTTCCACCGCCCTGCAGCCACGAGGGCGAGTTCACTACTTTATCAATGAGTCGAACTCGACCATGGAAATGCTCTGGATCTACGCCGGCCCACGTCCGGAAAGAATCATCGTGGACGAACGCTGTGCGACCATAGAAGGCAATCCCTGGAATGGCCGCTGATCGTTAGTGATCGTGGCTTAAGCCACGATTTGCAATTAGTAGCTAAACCCGTTCTTTCGAATATGAACGAATGGATCAAAGTCCGCAATGTCACGGTGAGCAATCGAGTTTGTCAGCGTCACCAGAAAGATCACATGGTCGCCGGCTTCCATCCGCGCTGTGACAGTGCCCTCCAGACTACTCATCGCGGCGCGAAGCAGCGGGAGTCCACTATCACCCCTTACCGTGTCGACACCCTCAAACGCAGCGGCGTCAGGCTCAAAGCCTTTGCCAAAGTGTTTGAACAGAGTGTTGTCACCTTTTTGCACCTGATTCAATGTGACCGCTGATCCGGTTTTGAGCCAGTCGATCAGATAGCGTGACTTATTGACGGCAACGGTCACCTGAGGCGGCTCAAAAGAAGCCTGCTGAATCCAGCTCGCCAGCAGTCCGGTCTTTCGCGATTCCCCATCGCTTGCGACCAGAATGAATACGCCGCTGGGAATCCTGCCAAGAATCGGTGTGAGCTTTTCTTTGAGATCTGTGGTCACAATTTTACTCCGCATAAGAATGACGATGGCCGCACTATAGCAGCCTTTCTCGATGGCAGAATCGAGAAACCGCCATCATCCTGAATGATGCAAAACACAGTAAAGGCGTTCGTCTCCACCACAAGAGGTTACGGTTCAACTCACCAAGTGCCTACTGCATGAAACCGGCCTGGAGAAGACTGCTCATCCCTATTCATTTGAACTGGGATTAGTCGAGATCGCGGCAAACAACTCCCCGCATTTCAGCCTAGTTCAGCGTGTCGGACCGACGCCGTGAAGTGAACGCCGGTTCGGTCGCGACCTCCGACGCGGGTTCGCTCATCTCGTTGAGTGGCGTGCGGTGTTCGACCAGTTTTTTGACCGTTTCGACAGATCACAGACCCAGGAATACAGTTGGAGGAGTGGGGGTCCATCGTGAGTTCAGGCGTCTCGCACGATTTCAAGGATTCTTACTCCGTGCTTCGTTACCAGCGACGGTCCGACGCCATGCACCGCGAGCAGCGCCGTCTCGTTTTCCGGCCGTGATGCAGCAATGCCCGATAGCACCTTGTCGCTCATGATGCGGAACGCGGGGACGCTTTTTTTTGTCGCCTCAGCCTTGCGCCAGGCTCGCAGTGCAGCGTCAATCCTCCCTGTTCTCGGCGAGGCCGGTGGCGCGTTCTTTCTGGCACGCGGCGCGGATTTGGTTTTCGCACGCGGTTTTTCTGTAGCACGTGAGCGTCGCCCCTTTTTCTGCGTTGCCGCCTTTCTCTTGCTTGCAGCTTTTCTTTGGGTTTCAACTTTGGTCGGGACGTGAATCGCGGCCAACGTGTGGACGTTCGCTTTCTCCCCGAGCTGCGTCAGTTGGAGGCGATGGAACGGGATCGACTTTCCGTCTTTTTCAAAGACATCAGGTCGGCTGCTCACCATGCCGCTGCGGAGGAGCGCGGAAACAATCACTTCAAAGTCCTGACGTGCCATCTCACCGCCCTCGTTGCGATGCAGCACGCCGACGGACTGGTCGTTTTGTTTTGCCAGCGAGTCGAGCGTCGCCTTCATGATGACGGTTTCTGTGCTGGTGGGCGCGCGATAGGCTTGCACGATGCACCTCGTTGAGTCACATGCATCACAAAGTCCGCAGGGCGCACCGGAGTCATCATCATCGCCGAAGTGTCGGATCAGATGCACCATGCGGCATCCGTGCGATTGTGCGAAACGTGCCATCTGCTCAGATTGCACAAGTCGGTGCGCGACCTGGGCTTCGTACGACGGAGCCCAGGTGTTGTTGCCTCGGCAGACGGAATCGTCGGAGTCGATGAGCACGCCGCCGTGGATCCAGAGTTTTTCCAGTGCGCGGTCAAACAGGTCTTCGTCGATCTGCGTTCGGTCTCGCAAGGCGTGCTTTGGCTGCGGCCTGGCGGTGAGCAGCTTGAAGATTTCTTTCAGCGTGGCCACCGGCGGATAGTTCTTCTCGTGGAAGAATTCATTGGTTTTGCGGTCAATGAAAGAATGCAGCAGAATGGCATGGGCGGGTTTGCCGTCGCGGCCCGCCCGGCCGATCTCCTGGTAGTAGCCCTCAAGCGTCTGAGGCAGCGCGAGGTGCGCGACGGTGCGCACATCAGCCTTGTCGATTCCCATTCCGAAAGCGACGGTGGCGACGATCACGTCGATGTCGCCACCGAGGAAACGGGTCTGCACACGGTCACGGTCTGCCGCGGACATGCCAGCGTGATAAGCGGCAGCGGGCATAACCGCAGCCAGTTGCTCGGCGAGTTGAACGGCGTCCTTGCGTGACGGCGCATAGACGATCGCGGGCCGGTTCGCGGAGTTCCCCAGTAATTTCAGGATCACATCCATGCGGTCGGGGCGAGGAATCTCGACGACTTCAATAGCAAGGTTGTTCCGGCGAAAGCCGTGAATGAAGCGGTTGTCCGATTTGAGATTCAACTGCGCAATAATGTCGCGTTGTACGATGGGCGTCGCGGTCGCGGTCAGCGCGATCACCGGTGCGGGACGGAGCGACGGCAGCCGCTGGCCCAGCATTCGATAGTCGGGACGAAAGTCGTGCCCCCATTGCGAAATGCAGTGGGCCTCGTCGATCGCGATCAGTGTCGGCTTCGTGCGGGCGAGGAACTCCGGGAAGCCCGGCACGCCCAGTCGCTCGGGCGCTATAAAGATAAAGTCGAGCTCGCCAGCCTGGTAGTCAAGGCACACAGCACGCGACTCCGGGCGAGAGCGGCCGGAGTGGATCCGTTCCGCCCGCAGGCCCAACGCCTTGAGCTTTGCAACTTGATCTTCCATCAAAGCAATAAGTGGACTGACCACAAGCGTCGTCCCACCTCGCGCCAAGCCCGGGAGCTGATAACAGAGCGACTTGCC
>CAMAXD010000036.1 GCA_945861975.1 Candidatus Kuenenia stuttgartensis
AATGGAAGCCGCTCGCAGGATTGTTCGCGGGCAGGTGCTTCCGTTGGACGTTATCCAGGTGAAGCTCAGTGACCGAACTGTCCACTGCATCGACATGGTCGGCTGGGGAGCCGTCGCAGATATTAACCTGAATGCGGAACGATGGCGTATTCTTGGGCGTCAGCGTTACGCGGTCGCGGCCCTGTGGCAGATCGTGCGAGCACGTCAGCGCCGCGCAACACTCATACTCGACGGGCAATCACACTCAGACGAGTTTCTCTTCATCATCGCCTGCAACCCGAAGTATACGGCAGCAGGCATGAAACTGGCCCCGCGAGCAGAACTCAATGATGGCCTGATGGACGTGATTGTGGTGCGACATGCCAGTCGGTGGCAAATGCTGAACCTGTTCTCAAGAGTCTTCGACGGATCTCACATTCATTTGAAGTGTGTCGAGTATCATCAGGTCAGGTCGTTTGAAATCAGGACAGAGGGAAAAGATCTGATGAATCTCGACGGCGAAATGAAAGGACTTTCACCGATCGCCGCCGAGGTTTTGCCATCAGTATTATCTGTCTTTGCCTGAATCAACAGACGCTCAGCCCATCTGCAGAGCTGCAACCTGCTTCAATGCCTGAGCAGCAACGTTGGCATCGCCATTGCAGTGCATCAACAAGGCTTTGGCAGCCTGCAGCAGGCTGATATTCACGGTCTCGACCGAGGTTAATGCGACAACCGCGGCCTTTGGGCCGATAGGACGGTAGACAGACTTTGTGGCGCCGACAGGACGCTTGACAACTGTTCGAGTCAAACCGAGTTTCTTGCGAGCATTCGCGAAGGCAACCTGGCAGCTTGCGGAATTAAAATCCACTTTGGGATACTTCTCACGCAAAGCTGAAACAACCTCCGGACCTTTGATCGAGTTGTCGTTCTTCACCAGATTAAAGATCTCCTGGGAGATAACAACTCCACCTTTTGCTGCGCGTTTCGCCATGTCGTGTGTTCCTTACTCTCGTAACTTCATAAGTTCAAAATCAATGTACTACGTGACCATAGCCACTGGTCCTAAGGCTTATCGAGGACCTAATTGATCCTCGAACGCCTGCATTGACATTGTTATTACCAGTCTCAGCCGAACGTTTCAACGCTGGGCAACGGCATTCTCTGGCTCTTACGCAGAATCCCGCACTGAACTATATTGCGGGAAACAATCAGTACATCCACCCAGCCCTCAAAGGCTACTCTGCAGCAAGTCGCTGAAATGTATATCGATAATGCGGCAACAAGTTTTCCCAAGCCCGAACGTGTTTATACGACCGTCAATGACTGGCTGCGCAATGGCATGGCCGCCGGAAGAGGCAGCCATCAGGGCACCGACGAGACGGGACGGATGATTGATATGGGCCGGTCAAAACTGGCTCAATTGCTGGGCCTGAGTTCACCATCTCGAATAATCCACACGCTGAACTGCACCGACAGTCTGAATATTATTCTGCAAGGATTTCTGAGCGCTGGGGATCACGTCGTTGCATCACGACTCGATCACAATTCAGTCCTGCGACCTCTGCAGGAACTCAAACAGCGCGGCATCACCGTGGACCTGGCAAATTTTGATCCGGCGAGTGGTCTGATCGATGTCGAACAATTCACCAGACTGGTGTCATCACAGCCGACACGTCTTGTTGTAATTACGCATGCATCCAATGTTACGGGAACAATACAGCCCATTCAGGATCTAATTCGGATTGCTCACAACGCCGGAGCCGCTGTCCTGCTGGATGCCGCTCAAACCGCTGGTCACGTCCCGATTTCGATGCAGGATATGGGAATTGAGTTTCTGGCAACGGCCGGACACAAGGGATTGCTCGGCCCATTAGGTACAGGGATTCTTTGCATCGGAGATGGTCTGGAAAGCTCGCTACGCCCGCTCCGTTATGGCGGCACAGGAACAAGCAGCGAACTTTTAGAGCAGCCTCTCGAAATGCCATCTCGTTACGAAAGCGGGAATGCCAACGTCCCCGGGATTGCCGGACTCGGTGCCGGAGCCGAGTGGATCCTGAAAGAGTCTGTCGAGCGAATTCATGAGAAGATTCGGGCATTGACCCAACGGCTGATGGAAGGACTCCAGGAAATCTCAGGAGTCGAGTTGTTATCGCCGCAGCAGACCCAGAACGTGGGGATCGTGACCTTCAATATTCATAATCAGGACTGTCGAGAAGTCGCGATGATTCTTGACCAATCATTCCAGATTCAGTGTCGAGCCGGGCTGCATTGTGCTCCGTTGGCTCATCGAGCACTTGGGACTTTCGAAAAAGGCGGGGCAGTTCGCCTGAGTCCCGGAGTTTTCACAACCGACGACGAGATCCAGGCTGTCGTGGAAGCGGTTCATGCAATTGCTCAGTTGGGGTAAGCGTTATTCATTCTCAAGCCGAAGTTCCGAACTGACGCGACCAGAATGTCAGGTGCATTACTCTATCTGGAATCAAGAACCCCTCTTTAATTATTCATCAGCAGCACCACCGTCCCCGCGAGAACTATTCTTCAAACGCCTGCAATCGTTCAATAAAGTCATCTGTCAAACCCGCCTGCCGACGAGCTTCGCTTTGAAACAACTCTCCGCGAGCTTTCGAAGGGCGGATAGGCCAGTGCAAGGCTGAGATCCAGGCGTCCCAGTCGGAATCATCCGGGTTCTTGAAGTTCCGCAGCCATTGCAGACCAAATTCAACGTGGTGAATTTCGTCCTTGTGGATCGCTCGCATAATCGCCGCGCTGCGACGATCTCCGGCGGCCATAAAGTACTGTTCGAACTCAACGGTGTGATCCAGATTCGCACCTTCAAAAACAAGAGGAAGACCCGCCACGTATTCCAGAGTCGTCTGGTACTCCTGAGCTTTCTTCCAGATCCAGCCATTCACGGGCAGATCCCCAAAGCTCAGCCCCAGTTCCAGGCATCGCTGAGCATGCATGCGAGTGTGCCTCTGCTCGTCCAACATGATTTTGGCCATGCCCATGCGGAAGTTTGACGGCGCGTCAGGGAACGCCAGCAAGACCATCGCCATGACTTCCAATGCCTGCAGCTCATGATTGGCCATCACATGATGCGCGACAGCACGCTTCTTTGAATCTTTGAGCGACTCTGATTTAGGCATCGCCGGAGCTGTGCGACGAGCAGCAAACTGCAGGTTGGTCGGCCGCGTGGGTGTCTGGACACGCACAGCGTCTCCTGGCTGTTCATCGGTCAAGGGTTCATCAATACGACGAACCTTGGTGTCCAGAAGGTCAGAGTACAAAACACGTTCAGCAAATGTGCGGAGTTCCATTTCAGCGTTTTACTCCATGTTGTCGCTTGCGCCCACAGAGCGGACCGCAGTCAAATCATCCGGAGTCAAACGACCATCGTGCAGAGCCGAAGCAATCAGCAGGCCATCAAGTCCTGCGGCCTGAGCAGTCACAAGACATGTGCGTGAATGCACACCTCCGCCGGAGATGATTTGCAGATCAGGCCATTGATGTTTCGCGTGCTGACAGAGTGATAGCGTTGGGATCCCGTTTCCAGTGCCCACAGCGGCCAGATCCAGAACAATCAGACGCTTGATCCCGATGCTCACGACATAGGCCATGAGATCTTGCGCGCTCTCTGCGGACCATTGTGCATCTGCCGTCCGAAGCCGCCCGTGCTTGAGATCAACACTGAAGACCAACGAGTGCGAGCCAAAAACATCAACAAACTCCTGAAGCGTTTCGAGCCGGGGCAATGACTCCGATGCAAGAACAATCTGACTTGCGCCCGACTCCCGGAGTTCCTCTGCATCTTCAACGGTCAGGACTCCGGCATCGACAATCAGTCGGACTCCCGTCCGAGCCATCTCGGCCAGAGTACAGCGATTCCGACTGCCACGTTCGATAGCATCCAGATCGGCAACGTAGCAAACATCGCACTGAAACTCCTGCCGCAGCGCAGAGAGCACTTCGGCAGGTTCAATGCTGTCTGTCAGGCGACTGGAAACGGACTGATACCGTCCGCGTTCCCCGGCCACCGCCCGGACCGCGACACCGTTACGAATATCTATAACCGGGATGATCTGCATCAATGACCGCCGGACGCGGTACCTCCGCCATCTTCGGGAAGGTCAGAATGCATCCACGCCTTCAGGATTGGCGACAAGGCAAGACAGATACATCCGCAAATCACCGCGGCGATGGCAATTTGTTTGAAGACATCGCCATAGACATGGACAGTCTCCAAAGGAACAGGAATCACATTCTCATCGCCGCCTCCGTGCGAGACACCAGTAAACTGAGAAATGATGGCAGCCAGATACTGCGAGAACGCTGTTGCCAGAAACCAGGCTCCCATGACAGTGGAGACCAATATCTTCGGAGACAGTTTGGTAATCATCGAAAGGCCCACTGGCGACAGGCAGAGCTCGCCGGTTGTATGCAGCACGTATCCAAGCACCAGCCAGACCACAGCCACGATACCCCGACTGTCAGCATTGATCGCACCGTACCAGAAGACGGCAAATCCGAGGCCAAGCTGCAGTAGCCCCAGAGCAAACTTAACGGGAGTTGACGGCTCAAGTCCTCGGGCCCCAAGGAACGTCCAGAGAGCGGTAAAGATCAGGCCAAAAATCAAAATGCAGACCGCGTTGATCGCCTGGAACATACTGGCGGCGAGTTCTACTTCCCGGGTGGCAAGGCCCATGCCGATGTTGTCTTTATGAACGGTCCAGTCAATCTCGAAGTCACTCTTTTCTTTGTTCTCATCGGCAGCCCGCAACACGTTGAGCTGATCGAGAGTGAAGACTTTTTCGCCGTTGGTG
This sequence comes from Candidatus Kuenenia stuttgartensis, assembly GCA_945861975.1. Classification (GTDB taxonomy): domain Bacteria; phylum Planctomycetota; class Planctomycetia; order Planctomycetales; family Planctomycetaceae; genus SXXK01. The sequence continues at coordinate 4,803 of CAMAXD010000036.1, forward strand.
AATCCCAGTTGCTCCTGAGTGGGCTGCAATCGAATTGTGGTTCCCACCAGATCTTCGGTCACCACCTTTGATTCGGAAACTCGATCCACATTGCGGTCAGCAAAGTTATTGAGACTGCTGCCAGCCTGCTCGAAGAACGCCCAGAACAACATCGAGAAGAAGGTCAGGGTCAGCACAACAAACATTCGCTGTTTAGCAATTCGATCGAGGCTGAATGTTTTCAGGATCAGATATCCGAACGCAAGTGCTCCGGTCAGAGTCAATAAGAGACCGGCAGGCTTACTGATTTCTTCCATGAATACTGCAGCAATCTGAGTGAGTGGACCGCCGTCTTTTTTGAAGTTTTCAATACTCTCGGAACTGATCAGCTGAACCGGGTTGCCATCGCTGGTGACAATTGAGAAGCCCGAGACGAACAAAGTGATAATCGGAATCGCGATCGCTATACCCACCAGAACCATGGCGACTTTTGACAAAGCCACTTTGCCGGATCGAGCCGCACCGGCACTCGCAGGAAGTCCGCCGCGACTTAAGGCCAGAATTGAAATCCCAGCCGCACAAGCCAGACAGATGGCGACAAAGATATTCAGCAGGATGGCCGCCAGATTATTTGCGCGGAAGACCAGCAGTGCCAGAACCGCACCGGCTGCTCCCGCTGCAATCAATCCCTGAGTGACGAAATTCGGCATGACGAACACTGCCAGACCAATAATCATGCCGATGGTCGCAAGTCCAAAGCCATAGTGCCAGCCAAATGTTTCACCAATGTAACCACAAAGCAGCGGACTCATTGCCGCGCCAAGGTTGACACCCATATAGAAGATTGTGAATCCACCATCGCGACGATGGCTGCCAGCCGGATACAAAGTGCCGACAATTGTGGAAATGTTCGGCTTGAAGAAGCCGTTGCCCACAATCAATAAAGTCAATGCCAGATAGAAGGCTACCGGATGTTCAAACCCCATGATCAGGTGGCCAGCTGCCATCAATAAACCACCGATGATCACGGCAATACGCTGACCAAGTAAACGGTCAGCCAGCATCCCACCAATAAACGGAGTCATATACACAAGCGCCGTGTAGGCACCGTACACGGTGTACGCACGCGCATCGTTGTATTTCAGAAACCCCTTCATCATGTAAAAGATCAGCAGTGCTCGCATGCCGTAGTAAGAGAAGCGTTCCCACATCTCGGCAAAAAACAGATTGAACAACCCAGTTGGATGGCCGAAAACAGTCGGCTCTTCTTGAGTTGTCTCAGTAGAAACTGCAGCTGAACTCATTGTTTATCCTCAGTATTCTCAGTCGGCAATCGAGAATTGGTGATGCTGAAAGTGAAGCGGTCCTGAGGAAGCTTAACCGCGCAGATCAGATTGCCACAACCGGAACAAAGGACATTTGCGATCCCAGGCTGAATCAAGGAAGGCCGACACCCGTGGGCTGAGTCTGCGCGGAGCGATCGGCGGCCGCTGAGGTACTGGAAGTTTCTTCAGACGATGCCTCAGAGTTCACGGTTGCCGCTGGCCGCGCTGTGGCAGATGCAGAGCCTCGTGGAAATGGCGGAAGTCCCTGAGCATTCACTCCCGGCACAAGGCCGTCACGAGCTTTCGGAAGACTGAGCGGTCCCGAGTTAAACAATGCGGCATCGAGTTCAAACGCCGACGGCGTCATATCAGGCAACGAAAGTTTCGTATTCGAAGTCCGCCAGACAGATCTCTGCCAGGCCAGTGGTGGCATCACCGAGCCATTTGTTTCTTCACTGTCGGCACGATTCGTCCAGAATTGATTCCACTGACTGAAGTCCAGACGTCGATTGGAATAATCCAGCGCGGAAGACTCAATATCCCAGAACACGCTGTACCCGTCGTATAGATTCGTGAAGCCGTTCCAGGTCACGAGAGATTCGATATCTTCGAGATACGAATTTCCTTCCGAAGACAAGAGTTTGGCATCCACCCCGATCCCGGCAAAGACCGACGCTTCACTACGAATCGAAAGTCGAGGCAGCGTTCTCTGAACGGCTCCTTTCTGATCATCTCCATCGTTCATATGAATCAGTGGAGCCGCATGGATGCAGGTCACGTGATCAAAGAAGACTTCCAGAGCACCGCGAGTCGGCTGCATTGAGGAATCTCCTCGCAACTCCAGCAACGACCCGTTCAAAGCGAAACCGCAGTCCTTGAGCTGAATGCGGCCACGCGGCTGACAGGCGATGCGAAATGCGTCCGCGTCTGCCCGGCAGATAACTCGCGTCAGACTAAAATCTGATTCGGCTCCGACAGCATTATCGATCGGCCCCGACGTTTCATCAGCCATTTCAAAAATCGAAGTGGGCTGTCCATCCGGATTGATACATTCGATTGAGACATTGTCGAGGTTCACACGATTCGAACCTTCGCAATGAAACAAACTCCAACGGTCAGTATTGAGATCGTCGCGCACAACCAGCCGCAGGTCAATATCGCGCATCGTGAGCGAACCCTGGCTGCGAAGATTGAACATCCGCCCCGGAGAGACAGCACCCTCAGACACACCATCAAATTCAAGCGTCGGTCTGAATCCGTCAGCCGCGCGAATGATCAGGTTCATCCCCACAATTCGCACGGGCGGCTGCGCTGTAAGGTCATCCGGAAACCCATTGTACCGCAATAGCACAACATCGCCTGATCTCGCATCGGCAACAGCGGCTTTCAGAGTCTGAAATGAACGAACGTTTCCGTCTGAACTCTGAAGAATAAATGGATTCGACTGCTCGGAAGCGATCTGATTCTGAGACACATTGGTGGCTGGCTGAGCCAGTACGACGTCGAGAAACGATGAACTCACAGGTCCGGTCGTTGGTAACATCGGAGTCGGCCTCCGCGCTGATGAACTCAGCAGCGATGCAACCGAGCCTGTCGTTACCCCGGGAACAGTCGTTCTCATTTGAAGAGTTCCCGACTCCGCTAAACCCGAGACGCCGGCATCCGAACCAGAAGTCATGTCCGTTGGGGTCGCAGTCACATCGGTCGAGCCTGCTTCATACTCATCAGGATTTACTTCAACCCCGGGCGTATCGACGTCATTGACCAAAGAGTCGGCCAGCTTCTCAGACTGCGATGAACGCTGCAGAAAAATAGCCGTCATGCAAATCAAGGCCACGGAGACAAGAACCCAGACCGCTCCGAGAGGCTGCCGATCCGAGCCCGCATTCATTTTACGCCAGACAATACCTTCCGCCGGAATGCTGCGAAGCCCCAGCCGTGCGGCCATCTGGATCAGGTCGTTCAAGAGTAAACCAGGCACCGCGTAACGATGCTCCGGGCTGTTCGCCATCATCTTGCGGAGAATCGCCGACAGCTCCGGTGGAACACCTGGGTTTAAGTGACGAGGATCGGGAGGAGACTTGCCCTGATGATCCAGCAACTTCTGCAACGCGGTCCCTTCCGGATACGGCGCTTGCCCGGTCAACATGTGGTACATCGTGCAGCCGAGCGAATAAATATCGCTGCGGATGTCGGCATTGCGAGGATCCCTGGCCTGCTCGGGAGAGATATAGTCGAATGTCCCCAGGGTCGTGCCGGCAACCGTGATGTCGCCGATGGAATCCGTCGTGTCGCGCCGTGCGAGCCCAAGGTCGACGACCTTCACTCGCCCGGAGTTTGTCAGCATGATATTTGAGGGCTTGATATCGCGGTGAACAATGCCGGCGGCAGCGATATGATTCAGAGCCAGTGTCACCTGAATAGCATAGTTAACCGCATCTTCAATACTCAGTTGGCCTCGCTCAATAATCAGATCACGAATCGTCTTACCACTGGCGTACTCGTAAGCAATGAAATAAAGCCCATCCTGAGTGCCGGCATAAAAGACTCGGGCAATGTTGTCGTGATTCAACTGAGCACAGGCGCGGGCTTCGTTACGAAACCGCGAAATCATCGACGCATCCTGTGAAGACCCCGGATGCAGAATCTTCAACGCCACATCACGAGCCAGTTCCAGATCCGTGGCCTTGAAAACGGCCCCCATTCCTCCGGAACCCAACCGCGAAGTAATCTCGAAATGGGCGAGGCGAATTCCAGCCTCATCACCGTCGAACTGACCAATCGCCGGAAACAGCCGCTGTCGATAGGACTCACCGACCGGGGTCATTTCATTCCGCGCGTCGATGCGAGACTGCTCGGGAACGGTAATCACCGTGCGTTCGTCTTCGGCCACGAGCGGACGCTCGGACAACGGCACATGGGCCGTTGTCGTCAGTTGCTCTGCCAGATCGATGGCGTTGTGCTGCGTCATAACTCGCCGGGTTCAACAGCTCTGCAATCGAGCAATTCAGCCGCCACCGTGACGACGCCCGATAGAGTCATCTTAGCCCCCCCGGTCCACCGAGTCAAAGTGTGTCAGAACATCCGTTCAGGTGTCTTCCAAAAGAAGACTCAGCGAGATCCCTAAGATCACCACAACCGGCGAACGCACCTGTAGGGCGCGGTTTCTGCCAATTTGTGATCAAGCCCTGAAAAGACCGATGAAGTGATTGCCCCGTCAATTCTGGTAGTCGAATGAAATAGACGAGATTGCCGCCAAGCCAAACGTCCTGTTGATTTGATCAGACGCAGGACATCGGTGCGTGTTGTTTTAATCGTTTAACGAAAAGACCGTTCAATTTCGTGGGCGGGGCAGGTTTTTAACCTGCCGTGGGTGCAGGAAAAGCATCAGGAGATACGGGCGATCATCCCCGGAACGTTGGCAGGTTACAAACCTGCCCCACGTGTTTGCTGCGAACATTGAACGGCATGGCCGTTGATTGAAAACGCTCAGTGATTGAAAACGCCAGTGATTCAAAACGCTCAGTACACAACTAAAGCAATAGACCGCCAGCACCCTACTCGACCAATCAAGCCGAGCGAACAATTCTGGTCACAAAGAATAAGCAAAACGCACAGTTTGAAAACAAAACAGCCAATTCCCGTCACAATCTGACATGTTTTGATTGAAACTGTGCCTCGTTTGCACCATATTAAGTGCATGAATCTGATCAATGTTGGCGGAAAACCGATGATTGTGGACGAACGCCGATCAAAAATACTTCAGATTGCCGAAGAATTAGGGTTCGTATCACTGCAACGTCTTGTGACGGAAGTTGGTGCAAGTGAGTCAACGATTCGACGGGATTTGGAGTTTCTTGACAGTTCAGGGCAAATTCAGAGAACTCGGGGTGGCGCCTCTTATCTGGGCGATTCGCTGTCGGATTTTGATTCTCGCCGAAGTCGAGCCTCTCAGGAAAAGCAACTGATTGCTCGTCGCACGGCCGATCTGATTTCTCCGGGAGAAACAGTGTTGCTGGACGGTGGAACGACGACTTTGGAGGTCGCCCGACACCTGACTGGAAAAACATTGCAGGTGCTGACGAACTCTTTGCCGATCGCATCTTTGTTGATGAATCGGCCGGAGATCGAACTGATCTTCATTGGTGGGTATGTCTACCCAAGAACCGGAGTTGCTCTGGGAGAGCAGTCGGTTGAGGCTTTAAAAAAAATGCATGCGTCTCGCCTCGTGATGAGTACGGGCGGGATTACGGCAGACGGACTGTTTAACAGCAACGCTCTACTGGTAGAGACTGAGCGTCAGATGATTCGTGCTGCAGATCGGGTCACTTTGGTGGCCGATAGCAGTAAGTTTGGACAAAGAGCCTTATCGCATTTGTGCCCGCTGAGTGATGTGGACGAAATAGTGACAGACGATGGCATGTCAGAGGAATGGCGCCACGTGATTGAGTCTGCGGGACTAAAGACGGAAGTTGTCAGAACATAAGTTTTCAGGATTTTGGGTTCAGCGTTCACCCGAACATTCGGCCGACTTTGCTGAATGAAAAAACATGGGCACTGAAGACCGGAGCGGAGTGACAGTGACTGCGACATTAAACCCTGCCGACGTGGAACGAGTTGTTCGTGATGTGCTGAATCGGCACCTCGGAGTTCGACCTGTGGGCGACGCCCCTGGTGGGATTCCGATTCTGCGATCAAACGCCCCGGCAGAATCTTCCGCCCCGGCTCCCGTGGCCGCTAAACGCAATCCGCTGCTGGTGAATATTTCCGCGCGGCATGTTCATCTGACTCAGGAACACGTCGAGATTCTCTTCGGCCCAGGTGGCAAATTGACTCCGGAGAAGAATCTTTATCAGGACGGCTATTACGCCGCCAAAGAAACCGTCGCCGTGGTGGGGCCACGGCGAAGAATGCTGCCGAGCGTTCGCGTGCTGGGACCGACTCGACCAGATTCTCAGATCGAACTGGCGTTCACCGACGGCATCTCGCTGGGCATTGATCTGCCTGTTCGCATCAGTGGCGATGTGAAGGGAACTCCGGGCTGCGTTCTGGTTGGCCCTCACGGAGTTGTGGAATTGAAACAAGGCGTCATCCGCGCGATGCGTCACGTGCATATGGGTCCGGAAGATCTCGAATACTACGGCGTCAAAGACGGCGATCACATGCACCTTCGCATTGAATCCGAAGGCTGCACGACCGTTCTGGAAGATCTTGCGGTGCGAGCTGGCAAGGGAATCAAACTGGAAGTTCATCTGGATACCGATGAGGGCAATGCCTGTAACCTGGAGAAGGCCTCAAAGGTTGAACTGGTGAAACCAGAGATGTGTAAGTGTCAACATTAGGGGTTTTCGGTTCAAGGTTTTCAGTTTTCGGACAGGCTTCCACCTGCCAATTCTGAAAACCGAAAACTGAAAACCGAAAACCACACCGCAATGACTGCGGCAGTCCTTTTTTTTAGCCTTGTTGCTGCAGGATGCAGGCGACAAGCGCGGAGTAGTGAAAAATGGCAAAATCAACGGATGCGTTGGGAATGATTGAAACGAAGGGCTTCGTCTGCATGGTCGAAGCCATCGATACAATGCTGAAGGCTGCTAATGTGCAGCTCGTTTCATGGGACAAGATCGGCAGCGGTCTGGTCACTGCATTTATCGTCGGTGACGTCGCGGCTGTTAAGGCGGCAATTGACGCCGGTGCTGCTGCTGCTGCAAAGCTGGGCACTGTGATCAGCGTCGAAGTCATTCCTCGTCCAAACGAGGAACTGACAGCGATCCTGCCAAAGGGCAAGTCAGCTCCAGCACCTGCCAAGAAGTAGTCGGGCTACGTGTATTTCAAATTTCAAATCTCAAATTTCAAATTTGAAATTCCCTGCCCATGCTCCCAAATCAACTCGATCTCTTTTCGGAACAAATAACCATGAGCGAAGCATTAGGAATGATTGAAACCAAGGGCCTTGTGTCCGCCGTACAGGCGTCTGACGCAATGCTGAAGGCTGCCAACGTCACGCTTGTAAAGCAGTTGAACATCGGTGCCGCTTACATCACCACGATCATCAAAGGCGACGTCGGTTCCGTCCGCGCTGCCATCGACGCTGGTGCTGCTGCGGCCTCTCAGAGCGGCGAACTCGTCTGTGCTCACCTGATCCCACGACCAGAAGCATCGTTGCTGGAATCGATTCTGTAGTGTAGCCCTCTCGCTCCGCGAGAGGAGCCTTGCAGAGTGCATTCACAAATGACTGTGCAGATTCCTCCAGGATCGCTCCCACTTCAAGGCTGATCACGGCGGAGCGTGATGGCTACTTTGGGTAAATATCGCATGAAAGTTCTTGTCGCCAATCTTGGCTCGACCAGCTTCAAGTATCGCCTGTTCGATCTGTCGAACGAATCCCAGCTTGCCAAAGGTGGGATCGATCGCATCGGACAGAAGGATGCTCTGAGTTCGTGTTCGGTGCAAATCGGAAGCTACAAAGCAGAGACAACTCAGTCCGTGCCTCATCATGCGGCGGCTGTGGGGATCTGCCTTGAACAACTGACGGATACTGAACATGGCTGTCTGAAGTCGGTGAACGAAGTCGGTGGTATCGGTTTCAAGGCGGTCTTTGCGGGAGATCTCAGCGGCGTGCGAATCGTCGATGAGCCTCTGCTGCAGAAGATGGAAGCTCTGTCGGATATTGCTCCAGCTCATAACCCGCCTTATGTGCGGGCCATGAGACAACTGCAGCAGGCTTTTCCACAGATTCCTCTTGTGGCTGCATTGGAAACAGGCTTTCACGAAACGATCCCGTTCGAACATCGAGCCTACGCGGTTCCTTACGAATGGTACACGGACTTTGAGATTCGCCGCTGGGGATTTCACGGTGCGAGCCATCGGTTCATCGCAGGCCGCATCGCCGCTGTACTCGGACGTAGCGACTTGAAGGTGATCAGTTGCCATCTCGGTGGCAGCGCATCGATCTGTGCGATTCGCAATGGCGAAAGCTTTGCCGCTTCGATGGGCATGAGTCCTCAGGGAGGCCTGCCAAACAACAATCGAGTTGGTGATTTCGACGCCTACGCGATTCCTGTCATCATGAAGCGAACAGGGCTGACGTTCGAACAGGTTCTGACCGAGATGTCTTCGAAGGGTGGTCTGCTGGGAATCAGTGGACTCAGCGGCGACTGCCGCGACCTGGAAGAAGCATCGGCTAAGGGACATGATCGAGCGGAGAAGGCTCTAAAGCTGTTCGAAGCATCGATCCGGTCCTACGTCGGCTCGTACATGGCGTTGCTTGGCGGTGCAGATGTGATTGTCTTCACCGGCGGCATTGGTGAAAACAGCGATCGCATTCGCGCCAACGTCTGTCGCAATATGGAATGGGCCGGTGTTGAACTGTGCTCAACCAAAAACGCGGGCGTCAAGGGCGAAACCTGCCTCAGTAAGGACGGCAGCAAGGTTCAGGTCTGGACGGTGCCAACGAATGAAGAACTGGTTGTGGCAAGACAGACGCGAGACGTTCTTTCGAAATAGTTTAGTAGGGTGTGACAAGCGGCGATTAGCCGCAAAGGCACACCGCCTATGAATTGATCTTGGTGTGCCTGCGCTTCGCTTGTCACACCCTACGGTAAAGGCCGACTTCATGTTTCTTGCACGCATCACCGGCAGCCTTGTGGCCACTCACAAAGTTGAGTCGCTCATTGGGCAAAAGCTGTTGCTCGTGGAACCACTGCGAGTCGACGAGAAGGATCAGAAGAGTCTGAAGCCTACGGGTCGTTCGTTCGTGGTTGTCGACACGGTCGGAGCGGGTGAGGGCGAAGTTGTGTTGTGCGTGCAGGGCTCGAGTGCTCGGTTTACCCCGGGCACAAAGGAACTGCCAATCGATGCCGCAATCATTGGGATCGTAGATACGGTGCAGATCAAACAGAAGACGGTGTTTAAGGCGGGGGAATAGGGCATCAGAACTCGCACTACGTTGTCCCCCGTATCAATGAAAAATCGTATTTAAAGTATCTGGCGACGACCGGCTTTTCTGATTTAGATGAATCAACTCGTGCGGACAGAGTTATTAGAATTCATCGAATTCAACTGATTGTCGGGCTGGCTTTGATGATGTTTAAGTTTCCTACGCGGACCAAAGTTTCGTGGTGGGCTCAGGATAGGTTGAGTGAATTACAATGCAGGCGAGCGGTTGGGCGTCAGCCCCCCGTGTTGATCGCTGCAGATTGACGTCGGTGACAATCAGCGAATAGCGCCGAATTGAATACGATAAAAAGTACCGGCGATTTGCACGGAGGGCTGACGCCCTGCCGCTCGCCTGAAACGTAATGAGAGAGAAACTAATCGTGCAAGCAACTGCAAACGAACAAACCATTCGTAACATCGTTCAGGAAGTGCTGACACAGCTAACCGCTCGAACGGGCGGTGCTCCAGCTTCCAACAGTTCAGCCGGCCCGGACACTCGCTGGGGCGTATTCAGCACCGTTGATGAAGCGGTCGCGGCCGCTCAGAAGGGATTTGAAAAACTCAGCCACGCATCGCTGGAAGACCGCAAGAAGGCGATCAGCATCGTCAAGCAGATCTGCGACGAACAGGCTGAGGAACTGGGCAAGCTTGAATTCGAAGAAACTAAAATCGGTCGACTCGAGCACAAGATCGCCAAACTGAAAGCCATCAAGGACGTGCCGGGGGTTGAGTTCCTGCGAACCGACGCGATCAGTGGCTCACATGGTTTGATGATTACCGAATACGCTCCGTTTGGAGTCATCGGTGCGATTACTCCGGTGACCCATTCGCTGCCAACTCTGGCGGGCAACTTTGTGAACATGGTGGCGGCCGGCAACACGATCGTCTGCAATCCGCATCCAAGCGGAGCAAAGATCGCCAGCGAAGGCGTGCGTCGCTTCAACAAAGCGATCTTCGCCGCGACGGGACTTGAGAACCTCGTCAACATCATTGGCACGCCAACCATCGAAACGGCTCAGCAGGTCTTCGATCATCGCGGCGTTAAAATGCTGGTCGTCACCGGCGGTCCTGCGGTGGCTCGAGCAGCTCTGCAGAGCCCGAAGCGAGCGATCGTGGCTGGTCCTGGCAATCCACCGGTTGTCGTCGATGCGACGGCCGACATCGACAACGCGGCCAAGTCCATCGTTGCCGGAGCCGCTTTCGACAACAGTCTGCTGTGCATCAGCGAAAAAGAAGTTTTCGCGGTCAAGGAAATCTTCGACCCACTAATGACAGCAGTTTCGAATCATGGCGGTTATCGACTCAATGCGGCTCAAGTGGCCGCCTTCACGGCCAAGGCGTTCGGGCCTCCCAAAGAACCGGGCGGGCACTATCAGCTCAACCGCGATTTCATCGGCAAAGATGCCGCCTGGCTGGCGGCTCAGATCGGGCTCAGCGTACCCGCAAGCACATTGATTCTGTACGGCGAAACAGACGAGCACAATCCGTTCGTGACTGAAGAACAGATGATGCCATTCATTCCGTTCGTGCGAGCCAACTGCAGCGATCACGCGATTGCTCTGGCGAAGAAATACGAACACGGCTTCGGCCACACGGCGATTATCCATTCTCGCGATGTCCATACCATCACAAAAATGGGCCGCGTGATGAATACAACACTGTTCGTCAAGAACGGCCCCTGCATGGCAGGACTCGGACTTGGCGGCGAAGGTTATCTGTCATTCTCCATTGCGACTCCAACTGGCGAAGGCGTCACAAATCCAATGACGTTTACTCGTCAGCGACGATGCGTGATGGTTGATGACCTGAGAATTATTTGATGGACCGTAGACCGGTCGCTTTGTCGACCGGCATTCTCGTCGGTGGAGCGACGGGCGTACGGTAAAGGGAAGAAGATGCAAACCGCTCGAGTCATTGGCTACGCAACTGCAACGATGAAGCATCCTTCACTGACAGGATGGAAGCTGGTCATCCTGCAGCCTTTGGATATTAACGATGAACCGGATGAGTTCCCTCAGCTAGCCATCGATCCTCTGGGTGCTCGTCAGGGCGATCATGTGTTTTTTACGAGTGACACCAAGTACATCCAGCAATTAGTCAGTCGGAAGGATTCGCCGATACGATTCTCCATCCAGGGGATCATGGATGAGCAACCAGAAGTAAAAAAGAAACGCAGATAGCAGATCGTGGGCCGGTGGCTCACTTGGCTAATCCACATAAAGAACAAAATGACCATCGACGCAGCTTACATAGACCAGATCGTGCAGAACGTGATGCGGGAAATGAAATCTCGCGTGACGGTTCCCGCCGCTGTGTCTGCGCCGGTGACAACGTCCCACGCCAAACCAGTTACAGCAACGGAGCCGTCGACGGCATTAACGATCGCAGCCAAGGTTGTCAGCGAAGACATTCTGGTTGCAGCACGAGCGGCGGGAAAAACGATCGTGCTGCAGGCGGGAGCGATCATCACTCCGTCCGGTAAAGACTATATCCGGAAGAATGGTGTGACGGTTGCGGGATCGGCTTTGAATAAGCCTGCGACAGTTTCCACAGGTAGTTTTATTGTCGTTGGCAACAACGCGACGTGTCAGTCAGCGGCTTCGGCCACGGGCTGGAAAACATTGGCGGTGAGTAACGAACTGGATGCGGCTTTGGCGGCCTCTCAAACATTGAAGAACGGCATCACCGTCACCTGCGGCGGAGAACCATCAATCGTTGCTTGCCTGCTGAATCGTAACGCGGATGTGAGAGCAGCCGTGATTACGAAGGCGACGAATCTATTGGTGTTGACCACCGTGATGAGTCCTCAGGTTGTTTGCCTGGATTCTTCCGGCTGGTCGTTCGGAGACATTTTGAAGCTGTTGAGATCTCTCTCCGCAGCAAACCGGCCGCAAGGCTGGAAAGAGATTGTTTAGCGGCTTACCGTTAAACGACTGGACAAGATTATGCGAATCATGGAATGCATCGGACGGGTGACACTGTCCAAATGGGACCCAACGCTGACCGGCGCGAGCTGGAAGTTGGCGGTGCCGTTGATGCATGCCGGATTGAAGGGCGACGTATCGGGACGAACAGAACCGATCGTCATTTACGACGACATGGGAGCGGGCATCGGCAGCCTGATGGCTGTCACCGAAAGCGCTGATGCATCGACTCCATTTTATCCTGACTCAAAACCGATTGATGCTTACTGTGCCGCATTGCTGGACACAGTAAGTGTGGAATAAGAATGTGAGTGTTCAGTTTCCAGTGTTCAGTGTTCAGAAAACACAGACCGCTGCGATTTGCTGAACACTGGTAACTGAACACTGAACACTTTTTTGCAAAGCAAAACCCATGGCCAACAAATGGAACAGCGGCATTAACGACCGAGCCCTCAAAGAAGAGATCTGCGAGATTGGGCGTCGTGTCTACAACAAGGGCTTTGCCGCGGCGAATGATGGGAACATCAGCATTCGAGTTGGCGAGAACGAAGTGTTGTGTACTCCGACGATGATCTGCAAAGGCTTCATGAAGCCAGAGGACATCTGTGCCGTCGATATGGAAGGCAAGCAGATCGCGGGCGTTCGAAAACGAACCAGCGAAGTGTTGCTGCATCTGGAGATCATGAAGCATCGTCCGGATGTGAAGTCGGTCGTTCACTGCCATCCGCCGCATGCAACGGCCTTCGCTGTCGCCGGTGAGCCGATTCCGCAGTGCATTCTGCCGGAAGTCGAAGTGTTCATGGGCGAAGTTCCAATCGCTCCTTATGAAACTCCGGGCGACCAGCGATTTGCTCAGACGGTGACTCCGTTTCTGAAAGCCACGAACACAATCATCCTTAAGAATCACGGCACGGTGTCGTTCGGCAAGAGCCTGGAAGATGCGTACTGGAAGACAGAAATCCTCGACGCTTACTGCCGCATTCTGTTGCTGGCCAAGCAGATCGGACAGCCTCAGTATCTGAACGAACAAAAGAGCCGCGAACTGCTCGACCTGAAGAAGAAATGGGGTTTCGACGATCCTCGTTTCCACAACGAAGACTGCGACCTCTGCGGCAACAGTGCGTTCCGCGAAGGATACAAAGAAAACATTCCTGTGCAGCGAGCTTTCGACGCCGCTCCTTCATATCCTGGCATTCTTCAGAAGCCCTGCGGCACAGCCTGTGAAACACCGGCCGCTGGTGTGAGCGAAGATCTGGTCAGAATGATTACAAGCCAGGTTCTGGCAGCATTGGGGAAGGCGTCTTAGGGTTGGCTTTGCGAGAACGCAGGGTGTGACGAGCGACAGCGAAGGCGCACCATCTTGCAGTCAATAACATGGTGTGGCGGCGCTTCGCTTGTCCCACTCTACGAAAACTGAACACTGAAAACTAAGGCGAAGCCATATGAAAGTCAGCATTATTGGTGGTGGAGGATTGGTCGGTTCCTGTGCCGGGTTTGCGTTGCAGGCGGGCAAGATTGTCAGTGAGATTAACCTCATTGACGTCAATCAGGAGCTGTGCGAAGGTCAGGCTCTGGACCTGCTGCATGGGGCTTCTTTGATGGCTCCTCAGAAGATCACCAGCAGCGGCACCGAAGGCGCGAAGGATGCGGACGTGATCGTGATCACAGCCGGTCTGCGACGTAAGCCGGACGAAAGCCGACTCGACCTGATCAACCGCAACGTGGCTCTGTTCCGCGGCATTCTGGCGGACCTGAAGAAGAACACGTACAAGAAAGAAGCCATCGTTTTCGTGGTCTCCAATCCTGTTGACGTGCTGACTTATCTGGCCGTGAAAGAACTGGGATTACCAGCGTCACAGGTCATTGGCCTTGGCACGGTGCTCGACACAACACGATTGAGAAGCATGCTGGCCCAGCGACTGGCCGTTCCTCCGACACAGGTCAGTGTCACGATCTTCGGCGAACACGGCGACAGCATGGTTCCGGTTTGGTCCGCCGCACAGATTGCGAATATTCCTCTGGAAAAATTCCCTGGCGTCAATGCGACTCTGATTGCCGAAGTCGAAAAGAAGACTCGCGGAAGCGGGGCGGAAGTCATCAAGAAAAAAGGCGGAGCAGGCTTCGCGGTCGGTGTCTCTATCGCCGATGTTGTGCACAGCATTGCACTCGACGATCACCGCATTCTGCCGGTCAGCAGCATGATGAATGGTGCATACGGAGTTCGAGATGTCTGCTTCTCGATCCCAACCGTCGTTGGCCGCACTGGGGTAAAGAGCCATATTGAGGTCGAGCTGTGGTCAAAAGAGAAGACTGCTCTGATTCAAAGCGCAACCGTATTGAAGGAAACGATCAGCAAAGTGCTGAAAGGGTAAAAACACCTTGGCGATCGGCGAATTTGAGATCTCCAAATTTGAAATTTGAGATGAGGCGACATCTTCTGCAAAGAAGGGTCGCCTTGTTTCGTTTCTGAATCTTCCTGTCCGCTGAGCAGGAATCACCGAAAAATCTCAGGGGTCCGTGACAAATCCACGCCGCAAAACCCCGAAAAACGGGCACTTTTTCTGGAAGCGAGGGAGTTCTGAATCGCAGCTTTCCAGAGGAGAGGGAAACTTTGTATTTTACAGCCAATTCTGGGCAGTATCGCAGGAAGAACCTGTGACGCGGCAACGTCAGAATATCGGCACTTTGTCAGACCTCGGTCTGCACCCATGCAGAACTGAACGTCCTGAACTCAGGGCCGAGCAACAAGAGGATCTTCCCCATTAGACGCACGGTGAATTTGCTGTGTGCGACTCACGGGACTGAAGACCTCCCGGACCTACTTTTCCTTTGCATTGATCGAGAACAGACCTATGTCACCGTTCCGAAAGCTGCTTTTCAGTTTTTCGCTGGCTGTTGCAATACTTACCAGCACTCTGCCATTGGCTGCTCAGTCCTCTGATAAAGCCCCGGGGGGGCTGGATTTTGCGCCGCTGACCTTTGGAGAACCATCGGCGGCGAATGATGTTGACGTCGAAGTCACCGCGGCGCTGAAGAAAATTGATGACCAGACGGCCGAGCTACAGGTCACGATGACTCTGCCTGTTGGATACTACACGTACTCCATGAGCCCCGATTTCGGTGGCGGCACGAAGATCAAGCTAACTGGGCTCGGGGAACTCAAGGAAGAAGGCGACTGGAAAGCCGATCACGAACCCAAGTCTGTGCTGGATGACGCTCTGGGGCAGACCGTCGAAAAATTCTTCAGCAAAGTCACGTGGTCGAAGGCGCTGAAAGGAACTCTGGCTGGAGATGTCACCGTAAGTGGTCAGCTCACGGGGCAGTATTGCGGCTCAGGCGAAAATGGAATCCCGGGAGAATGCCGCCCTATTCGCAATCGTAAGTTTTCGGCCACGCTGACATCCGCGACGACTGAAACAAAAAAACTGACGACAGAGACGCCCGCTTCACCAGAAGCCGCGAAAGCAGCATCGTCGAGTGGTGAACAGTCCGAATCGACGGACAAGAATCCGGTCACTCTGGCTCCAAGGATCGGGCCCAAAAAGGGCGGCAAGACAGGACTGATCGAATTTGAGATTGGCCTGACGCCGCAGAAAGCCGCCGTTGGCCAGGAAGTCACGCTCTCGATCAAGGCCACTGTCGAAGCGCCATACCATGCGTTTGCGCTGGATCAGGATCCGGACATGGCTGGTGTCCCCACGACGATTGAAATCGATGCCGTGGCCGGGCTGGAGGCTATCGGTGAGGACTTCGTTCCTACAGGCGAACCGATGGTGGAAACTCACGACGATATTGTGCAGCGAGTCCACTATGGAGAAATCACCTGGAGTCGAAAGTACGTCGTATCTGAGCCCAGTGTTGCGGTATCTGGGAGCATTCTCTTTCAGCTTTGCAAAGAAAGAACTTGCCTGCCGCCGACGAAAGCTGCGTTCGAAGTCTCGATGACTTCGGGAACTGATTCTGTAAAACCGCCACTCGTCACCGAAACTGGTGAGCCGAATGGCAACGAATCCGGACAAGTCAAACCAACGGCATCAGGCTCTTCCAACAAGGTTCTCGCGAAAGACGGGCTGGTTGCCTTCGTCCTGACAGCGATCGGAGCTGGCTTCGTCGCACTGCTGACACCTTGTGTGTTCCCAATGATTCCGGTAACGGTAGCATTCTTCCTGAAGCAGGAAGAAAAGAAGGCCGGCAGTTCCCTGAAGCTGGCGGTTGTCTACTGTCTGAGCATCATTGGTGCCTTCACAATTCTTGGCTTGTTTGCTGCGATCGTGTTTGGCCCGACGGCGCTGAATAACCTCGCGAATAATCCGTGGCTGAATCTGGGATTTTCCGGCCTGTTTCTGTTCTTCGGCATCATGCTGCTCGGAGTCATCGAGATTCAAATTCCGTATTGGCTGCTAAGCTGGAGTTCATCGCGGGAATCAGCAGGTGGCATGATTGGCATCGTATTCATGGCCCTGACGTTCACACTGGTCTCTTTCACCTGTACGTTTGCGTTTGTGGGTTCATTACTGGTCGCGGCGACTCGCGGGGATTACCTTTGGCCGGTGATTGGAATGCTGAGCTTTTCAACAGCATTTGCCTCGCCGTTTTTCGTGCTGGCGTTGTTTCCGAAGATGCTCAAGAAGCTGCCCAAAAGCGGTGGCTGGATGAACGATGTGAAAGTCGTCATTGGCCTTGTCGAGATTGCTGCGGTCGTGAAATTCCTCAGTGTGTCCGATATTGGTTTTTCAGTCGGTCAGATCCCGGTCTATTTAACTTACGACGTGTTTCTATGGCTCTGGATCGCCATCGGCCTGATCGCAGTAATTTATCTGCTCGGATTTTTCAGAAAGCCAAAGCCTGCGTTTTCTGCAATCCGTGGCATTTCGGCTCTGGCATTTCTGCTCTTCTCGGGACGGTTGATTGCCGGACTTTATGGTGCGGGCTTGCCTGCTGACCCGATTTGGAATCTTGTAGCAGCCTTTGCTCCGCCTGACGTGGAAGTTCGCAAGACCGAAGATCTGGGCTATGTGATCGCACATCACAAGCTCGACTTTGCTATGGAGTTTGAACGAGCTGTTTCTGTGGCCACGAAGGATCAGCAACCTCTTTTCCTTGACTTTACCGGGGTCAACTGTGTGAACTGTCGCCAGATGGAACGCACAGTGATGATCGAGGAGAACGTTGTCTCGGCAATGAAGAAAATGGTGCGAGCACAGCTTTACACTGACCTTGTCCCGGGGATCACCGACGTCGAGCTACGTGAAAAGTTGCTGTTGCTGAATCAGGAGCTGCAATCCGAATTGACGGGCGATGTCGCTCTGCCAAGCTATGCCGTGGTTTCTGCAGACGGCAAACAATTGCTGGCTGATTTTAGTGGTCTGGATTCTTCCGGTGGTGAAAAATTTCTGGAGTTCCTGAACGCAGGGCTTGAGCGTTGGGAATCAATGAAACCGGAAACGGCAAAATTACAGCCTCCGACGAATGGATCAGAGGTTGTGCTGAATGGAAATTCGTCAGTCGAAAACTGATGCACTGACCCCGAGTGAACCAACTACGGATTCGTCAAAACGCTTACTGAGATCTGGCAATGTTTGACAAACTCTTCAGCAAGAAAAAGTCACATGAGCGAACGGATATCTCAAAGCGTTTCAATTTAATCGGACGAGTCGGGCAGGGAAGTATGTCCAAGG
Organism: Candidatus Kuenenia stuttgartensis; assembly: GCA_945861975.1. Taxonomy (GTDB): domain Bacteria; phylum Planctomycetota; class Planctomycetia; order Planctomycetales; family Planctomycetaceae; genus SXXK01. The sequence goes on from CAMAXD010000036.1 coordinate 22,644, forward strand.
TCTGGAAGGCCACAGACCTTCGGACTGGACGCCTGGCTGCTCTCAAGATTCTGGACAAGGAGAAGACGGCCAGGTTTGAAGCTCGCTTTCAGGGATTGCAGAAGCCAACCGAAGGCGAAGTCGCGATATCTTTGAATCATCCAAACATCGTGAAAACGTACGAGTTTGGCTGGACGCTGGAAGACGAAATGTTTCTCGTCATGGAATTCGTGGAAGGCGTCGGCCTGGCCCTTCTGGTGGATCTCCAGAATGAAGAAATGAAGCGTTATCGCCTTCGTTACATGATTCAGATCGGAGAGGCATTAAACCACTTCCATCAGCAGAACTGGATCCATCGAGATATCTGTCCGCGAAACGTGATGATCTCGGATGAGAAGACCGCTAAGATGATCGACTTCGGTCTGGTCGTGCCCAATACTCCAAACTTCTGCAAGCCGGGTAATCGCACGGGAACGGCCTGCTATATGGCCCCGGAATTGATCAAGCGACAGACAACAGATCAGCGGCTGGATATTTTTTCTTATGCAGTAACCTGCTTTGAAATGTACACAAAGCGTTATCCGTGGGATTCCGCTTTGACCATTGATGCTGTGCTACAGCACATTAACAAGCCGCCGATGGCCCTGAGTACTGTGATCCCGACTGTCGATAAACAGATTGAAGCGGCCATCATGAAAGGCTTGGCAGCCAATCCTGACGACCGTTGGCAAACCGTTTCGGAAATGGTCGGCGAGATCCGAGAAGCCGAAGCCCGTATGGTCAGAGCAGCTCGAGAAGCGGCGGCAGCCAAGGCGAAGGCATCCGGGATTCCTCAACGACCTGCGGAGTCGTCAAAGCCGAAGGACAAAGATAAAGTTGTGATGCCTGCCGCCAGTGGGCCTGTTTCTGAGACGTCTGCTTCGGACAAGAAAGCCGGGAAACCTGCAGCCTCTGGAACGGTCGGGAAACCTGCTCAGAAGAAAAAGCGAGCCTCAGATGACGATGTCGACCTGTCGGAAATGTTCGGCGACTGACTCTATCTGCCCGTTTTTTGAAGCCTCTCTGACGTGTTGTCACAACGCCTGACACATTTCTTACAACGTCATATTTGCCGCAAAAACACGGGAACAAGAGGCCATCGGACGCCCATTTGCCGAATCCTGAAAACATCGCACGCAAGTTTTCGGGAACAGCGTCCCCATCTCTGACGTCCTGACAGCCGTGAATCTTCACGGGATCGCTGCCACGCCTGGAATACCTTTGAGCAGGATGCTCACACGGAGGTGACTCATCTGGCCGTTCAGCAGCAAATCCGATACTGTCCAGAATCAATAAGTTGACTGCTTCACAGCAAAGGTAACTTCCATGCGCAACGCGGTGCTATGTCTGATATCGGTGGTGATTTTGAGTTCTGCGGGATTGATGGCGACAACAATGGAACAACCTCCAGCGGATCGTCGAGCTCAGGCCAAAAAGCTGTTTGATGAGAACAACTACAACGATGCTCTCAAGCTGTATCGTGAACTAGCCATAGATCCGGAGAATACCGACAAGGCTCTTCCCGACGATCTGGGGATGGCCATTAACTGCCTGAATAATCTTGGACTCGTGCACGAAGCAGACGCATTGCTGGAGACCGCGATCGCCGCTCATAAGTCCGACTTTCGATTGCTCGCCAGAGCCGGCCGCGTTTATACCGGAGAAATCATCAATGGCGGTTTTGTGGTTGCCGGGAAGTTTGAACGCGGTCACCATCGAGGTGGCGGCCAATGGGCCAGCGTGGCCGCTCGAGACCGAGTCCGATCCATTCAACTGTTGCTGGAAGCCATTGCCGTCGCCGAAAAAGATGACGGTGCCTCGGCAGATGAGCGTGCAGATCTCTGGCAATCTCTCAGTGGACAAGTTGGCTCGCCACGGTACGGCGAAGCATGGAAACTTCAGGATTTGACGGACCTGACAAAGTTACCCAACCATGAAATCTCCGAAGGCGGCTTTGGCTACTACGGTCGCGGTGGCTGGGGCGGCCCGAGCAAAGGCGCGCCGGTGGATAAGGATGGGAACCCCGTCTTTCATCAGATGCCGGAATCATGGAACACCGCGAAGTCCGATGGCGAACGCTGGCGTTTCGCGATGGCTCAGGTTGTGAAGCACGTTGATGCCCGCCGCAGCCAGATTGATCTCGAATGGGCCACATTTCTGCAGTCTCAGTTCGGCCTGAGCACAACCTCAGTTGGCGGGCCGCCCGTGATTCAGGTTCGCGGCGAAGAGGCAGCTGACGCAGAGCAGCCAAAGGATTCCGGCGAGTGGGCGGCTCATGAATTGGC
>CAMAXD010000037.1 GCA_945861975.1 Candidatus Kuenenia stuttgartensis
CAGCGGCCAACGTTGCAAAGCTGTATTGGCAGGTGTCCAGCCCACTGCATTTCTTTGGCCCATCCAGTGCAAATGTGGACATGATCAAGAAGCCGCCTTGTCGAATAGTCTTTGCCGCAAGATTCACGTACGCCCGCCGGTCATCATCAATCGTCAGAAAGTGAAAGACCGCACGATCATGCCAAAGATCGAACTCACCGATGTCTGTTGCTTTTGTGACGTCGCATGCAATCCAGCGAACTTGTTCTCCTGCAGCAGCAAGCCTTGCTCGAGTGTGGTCGATGGCGACTTGAGACACGTCGAGTATCGCCAGTTCATACATGCCCGTGGCCAAGAGGCGATCGACAAGGCGTGACGCACCACCTCCAATATCGATCACAGCCCCACCATCCGGAAGAGTCTGCAAGATCATGTCCAGAGATGGCTGAGGTTCGTTCTCAAACCAGCTGACTTCGTGGACTGCTTTTGTTGAATAGACGGAATTCCAATGATCTTCGCGGCTCATGACGGTGATCTTTTTCCCAGCGGTTTTGACAAGGTCGACACGGGCTCTTTTACATCCAGCCTTTCAGCATGCCATGCCAATACAGCTGAGGAAGCAGATAACGCTTCACAAGCCACATGCTCCAGCGTCCAGAGCGGCTGGTAGTAATGAGTATCCGCGGGCTCAATCACCGCGACATCGCGTTTGTTGAACCAGCCGTTCGTCAGTCTCGCTGCGACTGAGATTCCGGCGGTGCCACCGCCCACAATGACGACTTGATGATGAATTGCTTGAGACATCGCACCCAACTTCTACGAGAGATTTTTGACGATGACGAATACTGCCACCAGGAGAATCGCGACTGAGAACACTCGCTGCAGCATGGAAGCCGAAAGTCGGTGAGCCACCGATTGACCCACTCCCAGCCCAATGAATCCACCTGTCGCGAACAGAGTCGTGATGCCGAGCGTGATGGACTGACCAACGCAGAGCTGAGAGACGATTCCCGACGCACTGACCAGTGAAATCACCATCAGCGAAGTTCCCACAGCGCGCGACATCGACATGCTGCTGAACAGGATCAGTGCAGGAACGATGATGAATCCGCCACCGACACCAAACATTCCAGAGAGAATCCCTGAAGCCACACCGACGATCAGCAGCAAGCGAGCACATCGACTGGTGAGAATTAACTGGCCCGCCGCATCCCTCTGACAACTTGGGCCGTCCTTTGCATAGTCTTCAGGTAGAAGACGAGAGGCTTCAACGGGCACACAAACCTGTGCGTGCGCGGCTGCTCGACTGCTCTTCTGCCACATCTTCCATGCGATCGTCAGCATCAGTCCGGACAACATGAGCATCAACCATGCTTCAGGAATCTGTCGGCCTATCCATGAACCCACCGGCGCTCCCAACATTCCAGCAACGGCAAACAACAGGCCGGTTCTCAGTTCCGCTTCGCCTTTTCGCCACTTGCCCAGAAAGCCAACGAAGGATGTCAGGCCCACAGAAACCAAAGAAATGGCAACCGCCTCGCGCGCCGGAACTCCCATTCCATACGCAAGCAGTGGCACCGCAAAGATCGCGCCGCCTCCGCCGGTCAAACCCAGCGAAAGCCCCACGATGGAGCCAAACAGCAGGCTGAGCCATAACATATTGATGCTCCTTTCGTGAGACTGGTGGTTTACTATTTGGCGAGCGGCAGGGCGTCAGCCCTCCGAGTCATTTCGCCCGGTGCACACAACCTACGCCGAAACCGTTTCGCAAACCTTCGTCCCGCAAGTCATAGTGTTCTCCGGAACCGTCGGCAGCTTCGTCGCGATCCATGCTTTGATGCCGCCAACCATGTCGGACACGTTCGTGCGGCCGGCCTGATTCAGCAAACTGCACGCAATCGCCGAGCGGTATCCACCTTCGCAATGGACAACAACCGGCCGATCCAATGGAACTTCCGCGATGCGTTCACGCACGTGAGTCAGAGGGATGTTGTAACCATCCGCCAGATGCACGATGCCGTATTCTTTCTCCGATCGTACATCCAGCACGAACGGCTTTCCTTTCGACGACACTTGTTCCGCCAAAGCCGCCGCTGTGATCCGTGATACCTTGCGAATCAACTCCGGATGATCATTCAGTGCTTCCATGCCGTCCTTCAAATAACCAACGGCATTGTCGAACCCAATGCGTCCCAGTCTCATCACGGCTTCTTCTTCGTTGTCACCATCGCCGATCACAACAATCGGCGCGTCGTGGCTCAGAATCGAACCCGCCCAGGTGGCGTACTTGCCCTTGAGTCCGATATTGATCGAACCCGCCAGATACGCACCTTCGAAATCAGCCGCCTCACGAACATCAACCAGTTGCGCGCCTGAGTCTCGCAGCTTGACGACTTCCTCAACGCTGAGTGCCTTCAGAGATGACTTCATCGTGCTTTCCAGGCCCGGACGTTCCTGGCGATTCTTGATGGCATCGTAAACAAAGTAGCCCGGAGCTTCCGGCTGTTCGCTCGTGACAAGATCCCGGAACTGCTCAAACGGCATCGGCTGGAGTGCGTAGTTGAATTTCTTCTGCTCGCCGATGGTCGACACTGTTTCCTTGCTCAGAGATTTGCCGCACAGTGAACCGGCTCCATGAGCCGGATAGACCAACGTCGCGTTCGGCAGACGTCGCAGTTTGTCGAGCGAATGATACAGCATCTCTGCCAGTTCATCGGCGGTCACTCCGATAGAAGCCATCAGGTCAGGTCGACCCACGTCGCCGATGAACAGTGTGTCGCCGGTGAGTACCGCGTTTGGAACTGTGGCACTGGTTGCGAGATCAAACACCAGCAGTGAAATGCCTTCCGGAGTATGTCCGGGCGTTTCCATCGTCTGAATTCGCACATCACCGAATTCGATCACGTCGCCATCCTTCAGAGCGGTATGCTCAAACTCCGCGCCGGCTCGTTCACCCAGACAAATGCGGGCTCCAGCCTGATTTCGCAGCTCGATGTGACCCGCCAGGAAGTCGGCATGGAAGTGAGTCAGGAAGACATACTTGATCGTGTATCCACCGGCCTTCGCATCGGCCAGATACTGTTCAATGTCACGCTGCGGATCCACGACAGCGGCGATTTTTGTTTTCTCGTCCGCAATCATGTACGACGCATGAGCCAGACAGCCAAGATAATATTGTTTGAGATACATTTTGAATTCCTTCGAAAAAGGCGAGCGGCAGGGCGTCAGCCCTCCGTGTGGGATCATGATTCACGCAACGGGACTCAGCAGAATTCCGATAGAGTCGTAGAACCGAGGAAACGACGGCTACGCCGCCGCTCCCGTCAGTTGATTCAAGGCACGACGAAGAGCCACCTCCGATGCAGCTCCCGCAGACTGGGATACAACTTTCCCGTCTGCGATGAACATCAGAGCGGGAATCGAGCTCACCCTGTACTGAGTGGCCAGTTCGGGCTCTTTGTCCACGTTGACTTTGACGATGCGAGCCTTCCCGGAGAACTCGACCGCCAGCTTATCCAGCGTCGGAGCCAGCATGCGACATGGCCCGCACCAGTCGGCATAGAAGTCAACCAGAACTGGCACCGGGGAACTCAAAACATCCCGTGAGAAATTCTCGGCTGATGTGTGATAAACGACACTCATGATTCTTACTCCTCTGCAAGTGTTTTGTTGGCTCTTGATTTGAGATTTGAAATCTGAAATTTCAAATTAAGACTCTAGCTGCAACACGATGGGCTCGAACCTGTTGAACAGTTCTTCACAGCCGGAGCAGTCGGTGACTTGCTCACCTGATTCCATGGCATGCGAGCCAGCATCATGGCCATGCCGCAGGTGTCGGTGATTCCGGCGAACATCAGACCTGCTCCGACAAATGCCGAAAGACCAGCCCAGTACGGATGCACAGTGATTGCGAGTACCCCGCCAGCCAGCGACATGAAGCCCGCACAAATGCGAACCTGACGTTCCAGAGAAATGGCCTTCTTGCCGCGAACAACCGAGTAGCCCGCCTGATCCCAGGCCATCGTGCCGCCTTCGACATTCACGACATTGGTGCAACCGGCCGCCGCTAGCTTCTCGCAGGCTTGCTTACCACGACTTCCGGATCGACAGATCACATACAATGGGCGACTCGCCGGATGCCCGGCCAGCACAGCACCGGTGTCCAGAGTTTCCAGTGGCACATTGCTGGCGATCGACGCATGCACTTCGCGAAACTCAACCGGCGTTCGCACGTCGATCAAGTCAACGGTCTCGCCGGCCTGAATTCGATCCTGAAGCTGCTTAGGAGAAATAGTAGAAACGCTCACCAGAGTACTCCTTTATTCAAATTCAAAAACATCGAGATATCGTAAACCATCGACATGTTTGGGTAAAAAAAGCAGGGGGCAAAATTGACAACTGACGTTAGAGCATCAATGCCTCCGTAGGATGGGCATTCCTGCCCGTCGTCACACATCGCCCGGGAAAAAGCATCCAGAACACGTAGCAAGGAAGGCAGTCGGACAAGAATGTCCAACCTACGTATTCCGTTTTTGTGAAACGCTATTTCGTGGCCGTCACGCCAAATCGCTGTTCAATGCAGCCCATAATCTGCTTCAGATGAGGCTCCGTAACTCGGTAAAACACTTGTCGCCCATCTTTTTCGCTCGTCAGAAATCCGCACCGCTGCATCAGACGCAAATGTTCCGACGCCATGGCACTCGGTAAACCACACGCTTCCGCAAGTTCCCCAACGGAAAAATCCCCCTGCAGCAGCATCTGAACCATACGCAGCCGATGCGGATGAGCCAGCGTCCGCAGACACTCGGCCGCTTCGCCCAGAGCTTCGAGTTCAGTAAGTTTCAACTTTGATGTCGCCATGTTTCGATTGCCTCCACGACAATTATATCGGCATATCTCGACATGTCAACTAATTCTTTTGAGATTTTTTTCATTCCGCAATGGAGAGGCTTTCTCCTCGTCCCCTTTTGCGACGGTGCGTCGAACTGAATGATTGAACTCGCGCCCCCTCCACACACAAAACAAACAATAAAAAAAGCCGACGCGATACAGGCCTTTTGAAGGTCTGCATCGCGTCGGCTTACGTCTCAACTCGCAATCAGCCTTTTGCTGAATCGCGATTTAATCAGTCTTCCGATCGTTGTCATTCAGGCGAGTGATACACGTCTCGATCGCCAACCGAATTCATAGTCGACTCCGTTCAGAATACAATCCCACTTCGAACTTCCAACAATGCTATTGGATGGATGACGCGGTTGATGTGCGGATCAAGTTCGAGCCAAGGCTCGCGAAGTTGTAGAACGAGTGCGAGCTGCCTGCGTCCCAGGAGCCAGGCCGGTTTGATTGGCAGAGGCGATCAACAGATCTACAGATCAACAGGAGAAAACAGCGGTAACCGAGAACATAGCAAACTCAATGCGATTTGCGATTCTCTGCTCTCTCTGTTTCCTCCTGTTCAGATTGCGACTCTCTGGCCTGAGTCACGGTTGTGCGACCTCTATTCCTGAATCGGCACTTTGTAGCTGATCGCGCCGATGGCTTTGCCTTTTTCTACGTTGCGATAATTTTCGTGGCACATAATGCACTTCTCCATCACAACCGGGATCGCTGTCGCGGCCACAAGATAACGTTTGCCATCTTCGGTGATGACCTGATCGTACGATGGCTTGCCAGCCAGCAACTCTGCGATCGCCTTCTTTTCGAAACCTTCTTTGGGAAGATTCAAGTCGCTGTAAGGATGACCGGTGGCGTCAACCAGTCGCGCTTCATGCCAGCCTTTTTTCGCGATGGATTCGAACAGCACCTTGAACGCGCTGCCGGCGGCGAGGTCGGAGTCAGTCTTTACGTAGTGTTCGGTCACAAGAACAACGGCCGTCTTGTAAATGTCGTCCAGCATCCGCACTTCACGACGCGAACGCTCAACGGCGAGGTCCTGTGGATTCTTCTTCCCTTCCTCAGCAGTGCCCTGATTGGAAACGATTGTTGAAAGCAGAGCCAGAAAGGCTCCCAAAATCACACCCGACACCAAAACTCGCTTGACCATGACTTCTCCTTTTTTGACGGGAAGGACTCTTTTTGACGGGAAGGACTCTGAGGGAGGCAACAAGGAACGTCTGATTCTCAAGTTGCGCCTAAACTGGACAACGCGATCCAGTTTAGGATCCTATCGACATAAAAAGTCGATGTCAACATCCACTTTAGGGCACAGTTGGCGGTTTCCTCTGAAATTCAAAGTAACCCCCAGACTCCCCAAAGCTCGAGGGCGACTGAAATAAGCGGCTGTTTTCGCCGGAACTCCCTCACCACGTCGGCCACGTTTTGGCTTCAGCCTCCCGGCCCCGCAATCCGATGTGTCCGGATTCCGCTACCAGAAATACAGTTCAAGATGGACGCGAATGACCGGTTGTCTGGTCTCACGTCCTGTCGTCACTCTGAAAACACCATCCTCGGACTTACCGTCACGATGCCGGGTGATCATCAATCACGCAACCATCAAGTCGCTCTCGCGCTTCAAAAGCGTGCACGTGCTTTGCTGCTCTGCGCGACGATGTTGCTCTGTGGCTGCGTGACTCCGCAGGTCTTCATCCCCATAAAATCAGATCGAAGTCGTTCAGCCAGCCACGAAGTCACCACAGTTCGATCTCAGGATAGTCCGCTGCGGGAAAAGTTGTTGCGGACTGAAGATGACTATTCCACAGCGACATCCGCGCCGCCGCGAAATGACTCTGCAACTCGATCCGATCAGAGTCGCATGCGACCCGTCTCGGGCCATGCCTTTGCTCAGCCAAAAGCAAGGCTTGGTCGACCCGTGCTGATGTCGAACCAGAAGTCTTCACCGACAGCAGTTCCTTCCACGGGACATTCAGAACTCTCTGCTTCCAACCATTCTTCGTCGTCCTTGCCCGGAACTCCGGGGAAGACTGCCTCGCCGTGGAACGCCAGTGGTCCGGCATGGCAGCCCGAGCCTCAATCCAGTGGGATTCTAAATTCTGCGGAAGCGATGAGAGCCGACATGGAAATCCCGAACACAGGAGCGATGATCGCCGCTCAACCCGCTGCGGCAACTTCCCTGGGCGAGATCAGCGAGAATACGAATGGACTGAATTCCGCATCCGTGGAGAACGGAGCATCAACTGCGATTGAACAGCCTGAGGTGACTACAGAACCAACCATGCTGGACCGTCTTCGCGGCTTGTATAATCCTCGGATCGACGAGAACACCGACAAACTTCGCAAGCAGATTCGCCGCTGGCCAGACCCTTTTGGTTTACTGAAGGATCGAGAAGAGCCGGTGGCCCCCGGTGCAGAGAGTAATCTTGTCCCGGGCAGTCCCGACGCAGGTCAGCAGTCGGCCGATTTGGGTTTGCCGCAGCAGCCTCCGGTGACTGAGCTCACTCCTGAAAACTCGCATATTCAATCAGCGATTCAGGAACTGGAAGCCGAACTGTCGGCATGGCCTCAAAAGATGTCCGGCGAAGCAGATCGAGCAGTCGAGTGGCGTCAGAAACAGACGGATCTCCGACTGCTGTATATGATCGCGGGCAAGTCGGCCGAGTCAGTCCGCATTATTGAATCGCTTCCGGAAGAAGAACAGGAGTTCTGGCAATCATTGATGATGTCCATGAACAGTTATCGAGAAACATCAGCGGAAGTTGATCGCACAGAGCAACTGACGGAGTCCCTGCATCATCTGCGGACCGCTTCCAAGAAACTTCAGCCCCTGTCACGTCTCACAATTCAGCGATCAATGTTGTGCGATCGTATTGATGGCTTTGGTAATGTCGTCGCGTTTCCGACTTCAAATTTTGAGCCGGGCCAGCGAGTACTCGTGTATACCGAACTTCAGAATTTTCAATCTGAGCTGACCGACGACGGCAAGTATCGATCAGAGTTTGCCGCCCGCATCGAATTTATGCGCGAAGGTGATGATGAAGTTCTGGAGAAAATTCAGGTACTGCAGATTGAAGACCTTTGCGATGTGGAGAGAACCGATTATTTTCAGAGCTTTGAATTGACCTTGCCGGCACTGGAAGGCAAATATCGAATGCGAATCATGCTCAGAGATTACCTTAGCCAGCAGGTGGCGGAATCGAGCCTGGAATTCTCCGTTCGTTCTCGAAGCGGGAATCCATAGAAGCCTCGACAGAAACCGATTCGAAGTCAACATGTTTAGTACTTTTTCAGTTTAGTACTTTTTCAGTGCGCGGCCACGATTGAGGCGAACTCAAAAAGGTATCCCGCGAACACCCGTCCTTAATTCACACCGTGCAGAGAACAAAACTTTTACTCCGAAAGTAGTGATCCGAATGAAACGTATGACTGGTTATCTGTGTCTCGCTCTGGCGGGACTGTGCGCTACTGTGGCGATGTCTTCAAACGCTTCGGTAACCGCTGGCTATGCTCCGCGAACTTCTCCGGTTGACGGCGAAGTCGTTCCGGTTGAAGACAGCATGCACGAGTTTATGGAATACGTTTTCCAGCCCACCTATCTGCGACTCAAGCAGAGTATGGCGGCAGCTCCTGCCGACAACAAAGGCTGGAAGGCCGTTAAGTCTGATGCTTTGATTCTGGCAGAAAGCTGCAACCTGCTTTACGGTCGAGCTCCGAAAGAACATGGAGAAGACTGGGTTAAGCATGCGACAGCCTCCAAAGAACACGGTGCGAAGCTCTACGGCGCGGCCAAGGCCAAAGATTTCGAGGCTGCAACCGGTGCCTGGAAAACAATGCTCGACAGTTGCAACTCCTGCCATAAACAGTTCGAAAACGGCAAGCATATTCTGCAGCCGTAGAATTCAGTGTTGCGAATGCTTCAATCTCGTTGAGATCGCGAGGGGCTCTGAATTTCAGAGCCCCTTTTTTGTTGCCAACTGCCGCGCGGTCGTCATCGTTTCTCATTGCAGCGATCCTCCCGGAAAACCTTGTCGGAAGGCCATCGTGCGTCTTGAATTCAGGGCTTGCCGGAATACATTGATTGCAGCCGCCGCCGCTACGTAAATCGAGGATGGTGCCCGCCCCCAACAAAGATATAAAGATCTGCTATTCCTAATAAGGTCAGCACCTTTCTGTGGCTACGCAAACCGGTTGAATACGGTTGTCTTTGGCAGATGAACTGCTTCAAATACCATGCCTCAATCGCCCCACCAACTCATCGCGTTGGCAACAACCGCGTCTTGACCCGATATCAGGATCTTTGCTTATGACTTCATCACCATCGTCCTCGGACGCGAGCCCCACGGCCGCCGACGGACACGCTCCTCTTGCGCCAAGACGAAGTGTGTTGGTGCATCTCGTGACCGCAGTGCTGAGCTTTGTGATCGTGACGATTCCGGCCACATTGGGTGGCCTGTTCTTTCTCGATCCAATTCTTCGCAAGCGGAAAGACGCTGAAGCAGGCGGCAAGTCCGGCGAAGTTTCGCGAAAAGATGAGAAGGGATTTATCCGGCTGAACCTGACCCGCGATTCAATTCCGGCCGACGGAACTCCCGTCCCGGTCACCGTTCTGGATGATATTGTTGATGCGTGGAATCGCTTTAAGAATGTTCCCGCGGGCAGTATCTGGCTGCGAAAACTTGGCGATGGACCCATTCTGGCTTTCAACTCGACCTGTCCTCATTTGGGCTGTTCAGTCGATTTTCGCCCCGCAGAACAAGACTTTTTCTGCCCGTGCCATACCAGTGCGTTTGCTTTGGATGGCAAGAAGACTAACGATGTTCCTCCTCGCGATATGGACGGTCTGGAAGTTTCAATGCGAACCAATGGAGCGGACGATCCTGGCGGTCAGGAAATCTGGGTGCGATACCAGAAGTTCCGCGGCGCGACGGCTGAAAAGATTGCCGTTTGATTTACGGGAGAAAAGCCTTACCCGGTCAGTTCGCCGCTCACCCGGCACTGACCTCTCCCTTCTGCACTCGAATATCTTCGCACGGCTGACTTCGAAAGCTCATTCCCGATGAACGCACTGATTAACTGGCTCGATAACCGCACCGGCTTTCGCGAACTGATGCACGAAGCGCTCTATGAACGAGTCCCCGGCGGAGCGAGGTGGCGCTATGTCTGGGGCAGTACGCTCGTCTTCACATTCACGCTGCAGATGATCACCGGCTTCATGCTCTGGTCAGCTTACAGCCCCAGTACTCGAACGGCATGGGAAAGTGTTTACTACATCCAGAACGAAATGTTCATCGGATACATCATTCGCGGTCTGCATCACTATGCGGCTCAGGCCATGGTGGTGCTGATGGCGATTCACCTGGTTCAGGTCGTCATTGATGGAGCCTATAAGGCTCCACGTGAGATGAATTTCTGGCTTGGTATCGTTCTGATGATGATCGTGTTGGGGTTGTCTCTGACTGGTTACCTGTTGCCCTGGGACCAGAAGGGTTACTACGCGACTCAGGTCACGACCAACATCATGAGCGCTACGCCGGTCGTTGGCGCAGAAGTACAGAAACTGGCTCAGGGCGGCAGTGATTACGGCCACCTGACGCTGACTCGCTTCTTTGCGATGCACGCAGGAATTCTGCCAGCGATGTTGGTTGCGTTTCTGACTCTGCATATCTACGTCTTTCGACGCCATGGTTTGAAAGTGCATGATGCGAAACATGCTCCGGACACCACATTCTGGCCGGATCAGGTGTTGAAGGATGCGGTCGCGTGTCTCGCGGTGCTGGCGGTTGTGTTGATGCTGGCCATTCTTCGCCCTGCCGAACTGAGTGCTCCTGCGGATCCTGCCGTAAAGTTTGATGCGGCCCGCCCCGAATGGTACTTCCTGTTCCTGTTTCGCTTCCTGCGATTCCATGCTGTGGAAGCGCTGGGGCTGACCTTCGGAGCGATCATCGTTCCGGGAATCATCATGGGCATTCTGACCATCATGCCGATCACGGCTCAGGTACTCGGCGAATGGGGACATCGGCTGAACAAGGCGTTTATCTGGCTGATGGCGACTGCGATCGCGGTCCTGACCGGCATGGCGTTTTATGAAGATGCGAATGATCGAGGACACCAGGCGGCTCTGGCGGAAGCTCATCGCGATGGGCAGCGGGCGATTGAACTGGCGTCCGGTCCGGACAAGATTCCAGTCGACGGAGCGGTCTCATTGTTGCGTCGCGATCCCTACACGCAGGGTCCTCGCTTGTTTGCTCAGCATTGCGCAGCGTGCCATCGCTTCAATGGACATACGGGCCGTGGAACTCTTGTGATGGAAATGAACGCGGAGAAAGTTCCCGTGATCGGTGCTCCGACGGCTGCTGATCTCGGCACATTTGGCAAGCGAGAATGGATGACCGGAATCGTGACCGATTACTCCAATCATTTCGCCTGGCTGAAGAATGCCAAATGGCACCAGGATGCGAAGGCGAAGTCGGCTGCGGGTGAGAGCGTCGAATTCATCGATCCGGATGGTTCGGAAATGGCGGACTGGACCTCAGGAAACGTCGAATCGCTGAAGTCGGCTGAGAATGCTGACAACGTGAAAGCTCTGGTAGAGTTTCTCGCTGCAGAAGCCGGACATGCCGGGACTGATTTCGATGCGGCTCTGATCGAGCAGGGACGAAAACTAGCGACCGAAGGTATTTGGGCTGGTGCTTTGAACGGCACTTCCTGCAAACAATGTCACGAAACTATCGGCGACGCCTTTCCTGCTCAACCGACTGACGAAGGTGCTTCAGGTTACCCGACGATGGCAAAATATGGCTCTGCGGCCTGGCTGAAGGACTTTATTCGCAACCCCGGGGCAGCTCGTCATTATGGTGCGAAGAATCAGATGACGGCTTCGACTCCGGAGAAGCTGACCGATACTGATCTGGATTTACTGGTGCGTTGGATGACTGGTAACCATACCGCGTCTACAGTACCGGATTATCCAAGTCAGATGGAAGCCGTAAACGCCGCCATCAGCAAGTAGCGGTTGACGAACAGAAACGTTCGCGGAAGTCAAAAATCAGATCCATGATCATTACTCTCGATGGCCCGGCAGGATCCGGAAAAAGTACCGTAGCAAGACTGCTCGCAGAGCGAATGAACTATCGCTTTCTGGATACCGGTGCGATGTATCGAGCGGTCGCGTTGGCGGTCCTGAAAGGCGCTGGCGACGAAAACGATCTTGAGGCTGTTACAAAACTTGTGGCAGCCTGCACGATCGAGTTCGACAGTGATCGGCTACTGCTGAATCAGGACGACGTGACGGCCGAAATTCGTTCGCCGGAAGTGACGGCGGTCTCGTCGATCATTGCCTCGAACCCCGGCGTTCGCAATCGGCTGGTCGAATTGCAGCGTGCGATTGGTCGGCAGGGAAGCATGGTGACGGAAGGCCGCGATCAGGGCACGGTCGTGTTCCCAGAAGCAGCCCATAAATTCTTCGTCACCGCAAATCTGGAAGCTCGTGCCAGACGACGACAGCGCGAGTTGGCTCACAAAGGTGTGAATCAATCGATCACAACCGTCATGGATCAGCTTCGTCAGCGCGATGAACGTGACGAGCAACGCGCTCACGCCCCAATGAAACCAGCGGAGAATGCTCTCGTGATTGATACCTCGGACCTGACGATTGCTCAGGTAGTTGAGATGATCGCAAAGAAGGTGTCCGGGTAGGGGCCAGCCCAAGTCGCATGCGTCGCTGCGCGACGCCGTGGATGTTTGTTGCATCGTTTCCGGGGGTTAAAACCCCCGGCTACCATCAAACCTCACTCCGCGAGAAACGCCGATGCGATTTGCCGCCCCGCGAGAAGCGGCGATTGCGATTTGCCGCGGAGCGGCACTTCGTGGTAGCCCGGCCCTTCAAGATCGGGATCGAACACATTCGGTGCGATCTTATCGATGTCACGGATTGAACCGGTTGCTCGGATTGCGCCGACGACACCAAGGCTGCCTTTTCGTGTTTCAAAAACGCAACATGATGGTGCAAAGCATTCAAATGTGTCTTTCCGGACACATTCATTTCCTCAAACCATGCGCGCACTGACCGGTTGTGACCTAGGCTTTCGTGAGACCTGCGGCTTCGTCGTGCACTGAGGGGATGCGCGCGGAGCCCAGGTCTTGACTCAAACTTCATCGCTGGAAAGCAATATACGATTATGTGTGGCATTGCCGGTGTCCTTTACGCGGATTCCAATCGATCGGTCAGCGCGGAACTGCTGACGGAGATGGGGAATGCTATTGCGCATCGCGGACCGGACGGTGAAGGCACTTTTCGAGCAGGCAGCGTTGGTCTTGTTCATCGTCGACTGGCGATCATCGATCTCGAAGGCGGCCGACAGCCTCTGTCCAACGAGGATGAATCGATCCACGTTGTCTTCAACGGCGAAATTTATAACTATCAGGAACTGCGTCGCGGCCTCGAAACTCGCGGTCACGTTTTCCGCACGAACTCCGACACCGAAGTCCTGGTTCACCTCTACGAAGAACACGGCGCGGACCTTTGTACTCATCTGCGCGGAATGTTTGCGTTCGCGATCTGGGATGCACGTCGCCGCGAACTCATGCTGGCTCGCGATCACCTGGGACAGAAGCCGTTCTTCATCTATAGAGACAACGAGAAGCTGGTTTTTGGGTCTGAGCTGAAGGCCATCCTGGCTCATCCGAATCTGGACCGAGCCATCGATCCGGCCGCGATTGAAGACTATCTGACCTTTGGTTTTATTCCCGGGCAGAGAAGTATCTTCGCCAAGGTGATGAAACTTCAGGCAGCGCACTTCCTGCGAATCGCGCCGAGCGAGTTTCGAGCGACTCCGAAGCGATACTGGCAGCTTTCCTTTGATCACGAGAATCCTGCATCCGCCGAAAAATGGAAAGAACGAGTCGATGCCGCTCTGCAGGAAAGCGTTGCCGCGCATCTTGTGGCCGACGTTCCTGTGGGAGCATTTCTTAGCGGGGGGCTCGACAGTAGTTCCATCGTCGCACTGATGTCCGGTCTGCGATCTGATCCGGTGCAGACATTCTCGATTGGCTTTGATGAAGCTGCATTCTGTGAGCTGCCTCATGCTCGCGAAGTTGCGAAGCATTTTGGCTGCATTCATACCGAAGAAATCGTAACGCCGGAAGCCGTTCGAGATCTGGACGATCTGACGTTTCTCTACGATGAACCTTTCGCGGACGCATCTGCAATTCCCACGATGGCGGTTTCTCGTCTTGCCGCACAACATGTCAAAGTAGTACTGTCCGGCGATGGCGGTGATGAACTTTTCGGGGGATATTCGCGATATGCCCATGATCTGAAGGAAGCTCAGATCCGCGATCGTATTCCCGCCCTGATTCGGTCATTGGTACTGCGTCCGATGGCCGCCATCTGGCCAAAATCTGACTGGTTGCCTCGCCCCCTGCGACTCAAAACCGCGATGGAAAATCTCTCGCGAAGCCCGGCACAAGCCTACGCAAATACGGTTTCCACGTGTCGAAGCTCTGTGCGACGAAGTTTGCTGCGTCGCGATTTCTCAGCCACGTTGCGAGACTATCGACCGGAGCAATCGATCATCGACGCCTTTGAAGCGGGACACCGCGATCCGTTGAGCGGAATGCTGTCGGCCGATACGAACGTTCTGCTGCCTGATGATTTCCTCACCAAAGTGGATCGGGCCAGCATGGGCTTTGCATTGGAAGTCCGCCCGCCGCTGATTGACTGGAAGCTGATGGAGCTCGTGGCTTCAATGCCTTCCGAGTTCAAGATTCGCAATGGCTCAAAGAAGTGGATTCTGAAACAACTGTTCAAATCGCGTCTGCCTGAAGATCTCGTTAATCGACGCAAACAGGGCTTCGAATTACCGATCGATGCCTGGCTTCGCGGACCTCTGAAAGAACAAGTGCGCGTTCATGTGCTGAATTCAAATAGCCTTCTGGCGCAGTACATCAATGTTGATGCCGCTCGACTGATGTACGAATCGCACTGTCGAGGAACCGCACGGCACGGCCAGTTGATCTGGAGTTTGCTGGTGCTGGCACGCTGGCTGGATGCCTGGGCAAAACCAGAGTCAAAGCCGGTCCTGAAGGCTCCGGCACGTAAGATGGCACTTCAGACGACAGCCCGAACCTGATTAATCGTGAACCATTGTTACAGACGTTTTTGAATCTCATTGATTGTCCCTGGTATGACTCTGAAATCCTCAACCAGTACTCTGCAAAATGATCGTCAGACGCTCAGCATTCCCACGATGCTGCGCTCGCGAAGAACGTCTGCGCAGAACGTGCCGGTCGTGGCGGGGCTTTGTGTTCCGAAAGGCCGACTGAAGAATCCAAGCGGCGGTCGTATTGATGGCTTCACAAGTTTGGTAAATGCTCAGTTTGAAGTCCTGAATCGCTGGCACGATGGAAGCGTTCGCTGGCTACTGACCAGTTTCCTCGCTCCGGAAGTCAGCGGTGTTGCAAGATCCCTGAACGTAGTTGCTCGCGAAGAATCGAACAACGCTGACACGGAACAACTCGCGGTCGAATCGTCTGGAACAATCATCGCTGTGAAAGTCGTGGGGGGTGAGATTCGTCTCCTGATGCGGGATCTGAACAGTGATCCGCCTACGGAGCGAACCGTCCGATTGTTGCCTCGACTTGGTGATGCTCACGGTGAAGAACTGGCACTGCAACTGGACGATATTCGTACAGAAATCAGTGGCTCAGTGCGACAGGTGTTTTTAGTTTCCCTGCGCGTTCAGTCGTTGCCTGCAGTGACGTTGCAGGTTCGTCTGACGCATTGGTCGATGGCCGGACTTCTGCAGGTGGAAACTCGAATCCGGAATACTCGTCGAGCAGCTCACAAGGGCGGGCTTTGGGATCTGGGAGATTCGGGCTCGTTCCTGTTTCGCAGCCTGGAATTGTCTCTCCATAGTGACGAGCTCCCGGCGAACGCCAGAATTCACTGGAAAGCTCGCCGCGACAGTGACGTCCGAGTGAGCATGTCCGAAGTCTTCATTCGGCAGTTCGGCAGTGGGGGAAAACACTGGCGCAGCACGAATCATCTGTCGGCTGATGAAACCAACGCAGTGCGCTCGCGTGGGTTTGAAGCAAGCTGTGAATCGGGAGTTCTGCGAGGATATCAGGCGGAACCAACATTACTGATCGAAGGTGATGGCTCGACAATGGCCGTTGCAGTTCCGGAATTCTGGCAACAGTTTCCCGGCAGCATCGCGGCCGCGATGGGCAGCCTTGAAGTCGGTTTGTTTCCAGCATTGCAGGGTGTGACTCACGAACTTCAGGGTGGCGAACAGAAGACACGCTCGGTCTGGATCTCGACTCAACAGAACAATTCAGACGTTGACCATCTCGACTGGGCCTTTGATGTTCCTCGGCTGATCCAGTCGCCGACTTCTGTCCGAACGACGCAAGCGATTTCGTGGTTCTCGGGGGAAGTACTTTCTTCGGAGTTGAATTCGCAAGGCACTCTGAATTCAGAGCTGTCATCGGGCACCCTCGTTGGGCGTTTCGCTAATTATCTCCACAGCGCGACTGCTGGACGATTCAACCTTGATGCTCGCCGGGCTTCGATTGACGAGTATGGCTGGCGGAATTTTGGTGATGTCCCGGCGGATCATGAACAGACTCATTATGCCGGATCGAACACGATTGTTTCGCACTATAATAATCAGTTCGACATGATCTTCGGGGCGACTCTGCAACTGGCCGCGACGGGCGACCTGAAATGGTTCGACCTGTTGGATCCGCTGGCTCGGCATGTGATCGATATCGACATCTATCACACCAATGAAGACAGAGCTGCGTTCAATGGCGGACTGTTCTGGCACACAGATCACTACGTCGACGCGCGTTTGAGTACGCATCGTACGTATTCGCGACGCAATCAGAAACCTGGCCATGCTTATGGCGGTGGTCCAGGCTGTGAGCACAACTACACAACCGGTCTGCTGCACTACTATTTTCTGACCGGCAACGTTGAGGCTCGTGAAAGCGTGCTGTCGCTGGCCGACTGGGTGATTCAGATGGACGATGGTCGCAACACCCTCTTCGGCCTGCTGGATGACGGCCCGACAGGTGCGGCTTCGGCAACTGTTCTCGAAGACTTTCATGGCCCCGGCCGAGGTGCCGGGAATTCGATCAATGCGTTGCTGGATGCGTGGCTGCTGACAGAGTCAGACCGATATCTCAGCAAGCTGGAAGAACTGATTCGTCGCTGTGTGCATCCTGAGCAGAAGCTGAACGAGCTACACCTGCTGGATGCGGAAGGCCATTGGTCCTACACGGTGTTTCTGAACGCACTTGGACGATATCTGGTCGCAAAACGCGATGCGGACCTGTTCGATCCGATGTATAGCTATACCCGTGATGTCATGAAGACTTACGGTCGTTGGATGGCACTTCACGAACGAAGAACTCTGGAACATCCTGAAGAATTGCAGTATCCAACCGAAGCGTGGGCCGCACAGGACTTTCGGAAAGCCAACGTCCTGCGGATTGCAGCGTCCTGCGAAGACGATGTCGGGCAGGCTCTGGCGATGCGAATGAAAGCCGACCAGATCAATGATGCCGCGTGGCGAGATTTCACGGCCTTCGGGGATGCCTCTTTGACGGCTCGCTGTCTGTCCATCGTCATGACAGAAGGGCATCGAGAAGTCTTTCACAGCTACTGCGAACCGAATTTGATTCCCGCTTGTCCGGCTCGCTATGAAACTACGGTATGGTCCATGTTCATACCTCAGAAAAATCGCGTGAAAACACTGCTGACGTCGCCCACTCAATTGGCACGAGCCGCTCTGAAAGCTGTTCAGCCGGCTAGAGTCTGGAAGGCGTGGCAGGCATTACGGCGACAACTCTGATTATCCCCTATCACTCCCAACATCTGACCGGGACCTTTCACCCCGACTTATCAATCATGATTCAGGCATTCCCAAGACAACTTCGAGTCATTCCGATTGATGATCGCCCCACGATCTGTCACGTCATCCACGCGCTGGGAGTTGGTGGCGCGGAGGTTCTGTTGGATCAGATGATTCGCCGCATGCAGAAAGAATTCCGCTGCATTGTGGCGGTGCTGGACGAGATCGGTGAGATCGGGACGCGACTTCAGGAAGACGGATTTATTGTTGAACATCTCCATCGCCAGCCCGGGATTGATCGAGGATGTGCAACGCGTCTGCGACAGTTTTCGGATCGCGAAGGCGCCGTGATCCTGCACGCTCACCAATGCACGCCGTTTTTTCAGGCCATGCTGAGCCGGGGACTGACAGGTCGGCGGCCGGTCGTGTTTACTGAACATGGTCGTCATTTTCCGGATGTTCCCAGTCGCAAGCGAGCCATCGTCAATCGTCTGCTGCTAAAACGCCATGACAGACTGTTTGGTTGCGGTGCGGCTGTTCGTCAGGCACTGATCGACAACGAAGGCCTTCCGGAATCACGCGTCAAAGTGATTTATAACGGTGTCGACCTGAAGACTTTGAGTCAGCCTTCGGCCGGCGCACGGGAACGGATTCGGGAAGAATTTCGTTACTCACCGACCGACTTCGTGGCTGTTCTGGTCGCGAGATTGCACGAGTTGAAAGATCATCGGACGGCATTAAAAGCTGTCGATGAGGCTCGTAATAGAATTCCCGGGCTGCGACTTCTGCTCGCCGGCGATGGTGATCAGCGAACGGCCATTGAACAAACAATCCGGGAGCGTGGCCTTGAGCAGACTGTGACGCTCGCGGGAACTCGCAAAGACATCGCAGACCTGCTGTCTGCGTCTGACGTGTTTCTGATGTCCAGCATCAGTGAAGGAATTCCACTCACAGTCATTGAAGCCATGGCAGCCCGACGTCCTGTGGTCTCTACGGCCGTCGGAGGACTTCCGGAATTGATTGAACATGGCGTCAGCGGGATGCTGGCTCCTTCCGGAGATGCGTCGTCATTGGCCAATTCGTTGATTGAACTTTATCAGAGTCCTGCTTTGAGATCTCAAATGGCTGAAGTTGCCGCACGTCGAGCTCAAGAGAAGTTTTCACTGCAAGGGATGCTGAACAGCTACCGCGACGTGTATAACGACGTCCTGGAGACGACAGACCGTCATCCTGCAGCAAAGCCGATTAAGGCTGCCTTGACGAATCGTAAGAAGACAGGAGCCCACTCATGATTACCGAGTGTCCTTCGAAAGAGAGAATCGGATCATTGCTGATCTTCTCAGACGACTGGGGACGGCATCCATCCTCCTGTCAGCATTTGACTCGCAACTTGCTGGAGCGTTACCCAGTGCTCTGGGTTAACACCATCGGTACTCGCGCGCCGCGCCTTGACAGGCAGACAGCACGTCGAGTTACGGAGAAGCTGCGTCAATGGGGCTCAACGGGACTGACGCGGATGTTCTGCAGAAGTTTTAAACGAGCCGGTGCGGCGATCCAGCGACAACAGGAATCTCCTGTTCACAACAATCTGCAGGTTGTGAATCCAAAAATGTGGCCATGGTTTTCCAGCGACCGGGATCGACGTCTGAATCGCTGGCTGCTCACACGGCAACTGAGTCCTCTGATCGCAAAGCTACCGAAGCCAGTCGTCGCCGTGACAACGCTGCCGATTACTGCCGATCTGCCGGATACTCTCGCCGTGGATCGTTGGGTGTATTATTGCGTCGATGACTTTTCTCAGTGGCCAGGTCTTGACGGTGATACTCTGCGACTGCTGGATCATGACATGATCCAGCAGTCGGATAGTCTTGTCGCTGTCAGTGAAACATTGCAGTCGATGATTGCGTCTCATGGACGATCATCATCACTGCTGACTCATGGCGTCGACGTTGATTTCTGGAATAGTCAGCGGAGCGTTATCGTTCGACCGGAATCTGTTGCCCGTCGCTTTGAAAATTCTCGCCTGCATCTGCGGACGGCGGCAGACAGTCGTCTGACTTCGCTTTCGGTTGTTACGGAAGAGACTGAGACAGCCATCATCAGCGGTCGCCAGAACGCCAAGTCTGCTCCGGGGGCATCGGCGGCAGCCAGCATCAGTGCGGCTGATGTGCTGGCAACTGTGTCGACCGCCGTCGATGGGATCGCTGGTCCTTTAATCGTGTTCTGGGGTGTAATCGATCGCCGCATGGATTCACCGTCGCTGATTCAACTGTCCAAAGATCTGATCGAGGGAACAATTGTCCTGATTGGACCGCAACAGAATCCCGATCCTGCTTTGCTTAGTCTTTCGAACGTACGAGTTCTTCCCGCACAGCCACTGTCGGCGTTACCTGCAATCGCAGAGCAGGCCAGCGTGCTGATCATGCCCTATGCCGATTTGCCTGTGACCAGGGCGATGCAGCCTTTGAAGCTCAAGGAGTATCTGGCGACAGGAAAATCCGTCGTCGTCAAACGCCTGCCTTCGACGGACGCATGGGCCGACTGTCTTGATGCGGCGGAGACACCTGCGGAATTCAGTCAGATCGTGCGCAATCGAGTCTACTCGGGAATCTCACCAGCGCAGGCGTTAGCGCGATGTCGTCTGCATCAGGAAAGCTGGAAGAACAAGGCCGATCGCTTTGAACATCTTCTGAAGAGTGAGCGAATTCAGAGTCGGCTCACAATGCCTGATCCACCCGTAATTGCCTTTAAACCACCCACATCGCCGGGAAGTCACACTGTCCGATCACAGCGGTAGTGAATCTATTGTGACGAAGAGTCCACGTCTGAGCCAGAGACAGAGAATCTTATGAATGCACCATTTGTTCTTCATACACGAGTCGTGACCGGAGTCGGCGGCGGGCCGGAGAAGACGATCCTGAATTCACCTCGATACCTGCAGCAGTATGGGATCGACTGTGCGTGCCTGTTTATGCGACCTCCCGGAGACCCGGGATTTGCAACTCTGAAACGCAAAGCAGCCGTTAGTGGCGCGGAGATCATCGGTATTGATGACAATGGCCCCACCGACTGGCGTGTGATTCAACAGTGCATTCGCATCTGCAAGGAACGCAATGTGACGGTGTGGCATGGGCACGACTACAAGAGCAATGCGATTGGACTGATCGTCCGCATGTTTCATCGGATGCATCTGGTCACGACAGCTCACGGCTGGGTGCGATTCACATCGCGAACACCGCTGTACTACAAAATTGACCGCCTCAGCATGAAGTTTTACGAACAAATCATCTGCGTCTCACAGGATCTTTACGACAGTTGCCGTGCGTCAGGGATTCGAAAAAACCGGCTGCATCAGATCGATAATGCGATCGTGCTGGACGACTATACGACGGCACCGCCAACACTGCGGGACAAGGCTCGATTCGGCTTTGATTCCCAGCGACTTCTGATCGGAGCCGTTGGAAGGTTGTCCGAAGAGAAAGGTTTTCATCACCTGATCAATGCGGTATCCAGACTGATCATTGATGGCCATCCGATCGGTCTGATTATTGCAGGTGAAGGACATCTGCGAGAACAACTTCAGCGCCAGATTAATGAACTGGAACTTCAGGATCACGTGCGTCTGGCCGGTTTTATGAATGATCCACGAGATCTTTATCGTGCCATCGACTTGTTTGTCCTGAGCAGCCTGAGAGAGGGTTTGCCGAACGTTGTTCTGGAAGCGATGGCGTCTGAACGTGCTGTTGTCACGACCAATTGCAATGGCATTCCCAAGCTGGTTCAACACGAACAGAATGGACTTGTTGTTCCGACCGACGATGAAAACGCACTGTATCGAGCCATCCGAAAATGCGTACTCGCTGAAAATCAGAGAATTGAGCTGGCGAAAGCCGGGCGCCGCACGATTGAAGAACAATTCTGCTTCGATCGCCGTATGTCGAAAGTCGTGGACGTCTATCGCCAGCTTTCAAAAGATCTGGCGGCGAGAATTCCTGCGAATGCTCTCAGGACACTTGCTGAAGCAGAGCTCTCAGATTCCTCTGTAGAGATTTCAGAAAGTGTCTTGTCTGGTGCTCGGTAATAACTTCTGAAAAGACAATCAGTGGAACGTGCCAGCTGTTCGTTGGTTTAATTGTTTAACGGCAAGCCGCAGGCGCAGCGTTTTGATGTCGCCTCCGCCTGCGGCTCGCCGTTAAACGAAAACACTCGACATATGATGAAGTCAAGACTCCGTGAGCCTACGGTTCTCAAACCTTTGTGATACAATTGATTCCCAGCATTGCCAATCAGGATCTGGCGTCCATGATCTCAGCTTCACCAGCAACTTCAGTGCTCGTTCAACATGAAACGAGTCCTCCGTCCGGATGGAACGAGTATCTCTGCAAATGGGGATACGACGGATTTCATCTGCAGACTGAGTGGGCCACGGTGTTTGCAAAAGGTCTACGCCATCGGCCCCAGTTTTTATGGGCCGAGCAGGATCGACGCATCGTCGGTGTCTTGCCTCTGATGCACATTACCGGACCTGTCTTCGGCAGTTTTCTGGTCAGCCAGCCGTACCTGAACACGGGCGGTGTGCTTGCGAATTCGCCTCTGATCGCAAGTCAGCTCATTGACAAAGCCGTGACGCTGGCTGACTCACTGAACGTCAAGCATCTTGAACTCAGACATGAAAGCCGCAGCGAGCACCCACGTCTGAACTCGACAAATACCGAGAAGGTTCATATGCGGCTGGAACTTCCGGAGACCAGCGAACAGTTATGGACTGGGTTGAAGTCCAAGTTGCGGAGCCAGATTAAGAAGCCACTTAATGATTCATCTCTGTCCGTGCAGTTTGGTCACAAGGATCAGTTGCAGAACTTCTATGATGTCTTCTGCCAGAACATGCGTGACCTGGGAACTCCGCCGTTTTCAAAGCGTCTGTTTGCGGAGATGCTGACTCAGTTTGGAGACAGTGCAGAGATTTGTACGGTGATGACGAATGATCGTCCGATTGCATCGGGATTTCTGCTGCACGGCCCCGAGGTGACTCTGATTCCCAGTGCGAGTTCACTGCGGGAGTTCAATCACACCGCCTGCAATATGCTGATGTACTGGCACTGCCTGAAGCGGAGTGTCGAACGGGGACAGAAAGCGTTTGACTTCGGTCGCAGCTCTATCGAAAGCGGAACATTCAAGTTTAAGCAACAGTGGGGTGCAGAAGCTTATCCAGCCGTCTGGCAATACTGTCTGCGGAAAGGCGACATCGGTGATGTTCGTCCCGGCAGTGGCAAGTTTGATAAAGTGATCGCCGTCTGGCAGAAACTCCCAATCTGGCTCACAAAGCTCATCGGCCCGGAGATTGTTCGCGGGATTCCTTAAACGTTCACTACTTCTTCGCAGGATCCGCGGTCTTCTTCGCATCCGTTCCGGCAGGAGCATCAGCGACGGGAACGGGTCGCTCGAGAATACCTAAAGACGCTCCGTAGAGCAGGCAAATCTGCTCCAACGGCGGCAGCTTGTTACCAGCCATCCATTCGTCAGCCTTCTTGTCCAGCTTTCGATCCGCAAAGGCTCGGCCAGCCACGACGTAAAATTCTTCTCGCCAAAGGATGTTCTGCAGTTTAGAAATCGCCGTCAGCACGGCAGCCGGATCTTTTGTTGTCAACGCCGTGGCTTCCACCAGTTCGCAGGCCAAAGCCTGACGAAGACCGGGCAGGTCAGTGACAACAGATTCCAGTAATCGAAGTCCGGACGCGAGATCATTATCCTTCGTCGCCCATGCACGATCTCCAGCGTCAGCGATGGGTACGATCAATTCCGCATTGCCAAAGAGTGCTCGCCCCTCACGGAGTGTTCTATCAGGCGTCAGAACTTCCGGAAAATCGCGTCCAAATCGTCGTGCCGTAATCGCGAGAAACCCGCTGAGTTCATCCAGCAGGATTTCCTGTTTCAGCTCGGGCGAAGTGTTCATGGCCTGCTGAAGTTCGCCGATTCCACCAGCGCGAATAACACGAGCCAACAAAATGGTTTCCAGCAGCCGCCTGTCTTCAGCGATCCTGGCGTACTGTTCGATATGTTTGCGATAGTTGCGATACATGGAGGCGAATTGAGTGTCCTCGGGAACTCGCAATTCTGCGGCCAGTTGCCTCTTAAAGCCGGCCTCATTGGCGGCCATTTGATTAATCGATCCTCGCACTTGAGTTGTTGACGGAGCAATCGCGGACAACTCTGCTGACAGCCGAGTGATAACGGTTGCAGCTTGTTCCTTTTTTCCGCTGGCGACAGCAGCTCGCAGTACTTCAGATACCGACAAAGCCGTATAAATAAAGGAACTGCGATCCAGTACGTCATCCTGTACGAGGACGGATGAAGATGGCAGGACGGCTGCCGGAGCCACTGGCATTTGTCCCATCAGCGTCATACAGGCATCGAAACGAGCCATATCTTTTGTCGCCGCAGCAACCGCCGCTTTGACGCGGAGTACACTCACAGCATCACTTCCGTCGACAGCACTTTCAATCTGAGCGAACGTCTCCGGCGCGGCATTCCGTGCGGCAGCAATTTCCGTGAGTGCGACAAGGGCATCTGTCAATGTGCGAGGATCCTGCGATGTCTTCGACCAGGCAATGGCTGCCTCCCAGCGATCATGAAGCCCCAGATCAATCGCGACTCCCGTATGCAGGGGGTTGATCCAAAGCAACGCATCGAGCACCATTGGACCTGCAGTGCTGGCGTCTCGACTATGACCGGAAGTGAAGGACCAGGCTGTTGAAGCAATGGCATCTCGATTGTCGGCAATTGTTGTGTCCAGTTGTCGGGCAGCGATGACAGCGACTGCGTCCTGGAGGCGACCGGCATTCACCATGGCCGATGCAAGCCCCATGGCGGCCTCCAGCCCAAGTTTGCCTGTTCGAGGAAGTGTTTTGGTTTCGCCCAGAGCATCCGCCAGTGTTTTGGCGGCAGTGTCAGTATCGCCTGCAGCAATCGCACGCCAATGTCGAGTCAGATAAGGTTCGATGCGGTAATAACCACGGCCGCCCTCGATCACCACACTCTGATTAAACTCCTGAGCGCCTTTGGCTGTCTGATTGAGTCGTAGAAAGACGTCGCCGGTCATCTTGCGAGCCCACGCTTTGTC
>CAMAXD010000038.1 GCA_945861975.1 Candidatus Kuenenia stuttgartensis
CAGCGCTGTCGACAACTGACGGAAACTCAACAACAGACATGAAACTTACCCTGGGAAAACAACCGTCAGCAGCAGTGGTGACCGCAGAGGGCGTCGAGCATCGACGCCACCAGATTCCGCGAAAAGGACGGTCGAAAAGCGTGGGAATCGTACCGACTAACACCCACAGAACGAAGACGTCCTTTTCAAATTCATTGTAAATTCTTCGTTAACGGACCGCGCACCCCCGCATTTTGCAGGGAATTCCTGCAGTTTTACTGGCGACTGAGTTGCGGAATTCGATTTTTGGTTTGCCAACTACAGCCCCATTTCACTCAAAAGATGGTCGGCTCCGTAAACTGTCCCTGTAATCCAGAGTACGTAACGGATGTCAACTCCGATCGAACGGCTGTAGTCCTGGTTCCACGCAAAGTCGTTAATTGTCGCTTCAAAGCAGCGATCAAAGTTCACGCCGACGAGATGTCCGTTTTTGTTCAGCACCGGACTGCCGGAGTTGCCTCCGGTTGTATCCGTGTCATAAAGAATGGCGACGGGAACCTGTCCCAGGCGAGGATGCAGGAAGCGTCCGAACTCACCCGCTTCGTACTTCTTCAACACCGCTTCCGGGGTGATGAATGGTTCGACTCCAGTTGTCTTCTCAATCACTCCTTTCAAAGTGGAAATTGGAGTTCTGACCACGGCGTCGGCCGGCGAGTAGGCGCGAACTCGACCACAGGTGAACCTCAACGTCGCATTCGCATCCGGGATAAAGCTGGTTGCCAGAAACTGCTGTTTCACTTCGACCAGCGAACCATAAAGTTGCCCGAGACGCCCTTCCCGAGCCTTCTCGGTATCACGCAGTTTCAAATAGAAGGGATGCAAATTTACGATCAGGCTGAACAGACGGTCTTCTGTGTTCCGCAATTCATCCGGAGATTTCTTCAGACAAGCTTCCACGAACGCCGGATCACCCAGTTGAGTCTTCTGAAGCATGTCCTTCGCGACAGACTCCATTGACTTCGCTTCAGAGAACAGAACCTTTAGCGGCTCGATCTCATGCGATGCCGGGATCTTGCTTAATCGCTCCAGCATTCCGGCGAGCATGATCTCATCCGTCTCGCGATGCCAGTCAGACATTGCCACCTTGATTTCCTGAGTCGACTGCGCAAAGTTGCGATCCATGTAAGGTGGCTCGCGATCCAGATCCGACTTCGCGCGTTCGACGGAAGCGTCAAACACGAAGTAACCAAACGAGGCGGCTCGACACGCCTGTCGAAGTTGCAGCAGATGGATCTCCAGAGCACCGGCCGCCGACATTTCCTGATAGACAGATTCAATGTCTTTCAGCAAAGTGCCGAATCGCGATTTTCGCAATGGATCGCTGTCGATGTAAGCCTGCAGTTCCGCCTCCTTCAGCATTCGAGTCGCCACGATCTTTGCTCGTCGAAGTCCCTGCAATTGACCTCGGGAACGTTTTTCTACGTTAGCCAGCGACTTGCTGCGAGACGCATGTTTGATGGCCACGGAGCGATCGGTGGCTCCGGCTTTTTCCATTTCATGAATCTGCCACTGATAAAGTTCAACAGTCATTGGCAGTCGGATGTTCTGTTCGTAGTCCAGAAAACCAGCGGTCTTGTGGCGAGCTGTCCGGCCCGGATATCCGAGCAAAAATACAGCGTCGTTCTCATCGACTCCTTCCGGAGCCACCTGAATGAATCGCTTCGGTTTGTACGGCACATTGTCTTTAGAATACGTCGCCGACGACCCATCCGGAGCGGTGTAAGCTCGCATAAAGGAAAAATCGCCGGTGTGGCGAGGCCACTCCCAGTTATCCACTTCGCCACCAAAGTTACCGACAGCAATCGGCGGTGCAAACACCAGCCTCACGTCTTTCAGGAACGTGTACTGGAACAAGACATAAGTCTTACCCGCGAACATTTCCGCCACTTCTGCACGCAGGCCGGGATGTTCTTTCTCCGCCGCAAGTTCCAATTCTTTGCGACGCTTGTCGATGGCCTTGGTGCGTTCCAGAAATGACATATTGTCCCGCACTGCCGACAAGACTTCTGCGGAAACATCGCGATAGTTTTCGGTGATGCGGACCTGATAATCCGGCGCGGGAATTTCCTGTTCTCGATTTGCGGCGATGAATCCATGCGTGAGCAGATCATTGGCCGCCGTGCTGGCTTTCTGGATCGCATCAAACGCACAATGATGATTAGTGATGATCAAACCATTTGGTGAAACGAATGATCCTGTGCATCCATTGACGCGGCAGATTCCATCCACCAGACTGATCTGATGAGGATTAAAGAGCTGCTCCGCTGTCAGCTCAATGCCCTTTTCTTTGAGGTTTAATCGCGGCAATTCACTCATGGGATACATGCCGTCGTCAGCCTTGGCCGTCATGAAAACTCCTGGGACAATGATGCTGAAAACACACAGTGAGAAAATGATTCTGGTCATGAGAGGTCCTGTTTCTGTCTGTTGATCGCATATGATCGCATATGATCGCATATGGCAAACACTAACACCGTGCCGCTTGCTCTTCCGCCTCGGCTGGTTTGCTTCGCTCATGGACTCTTCGACGGATTTAGTCGCTTCCACACGTGAGGCAGCTTCGTGCGAATCAGATTCAGACTTGTCGCGAGAAGTCGATCCTGAGTCATCGGCACACAGATCGTGTCTTCGATGTCCAATCGCCCCGGAGTGCGACCGTACTTGTATTCTCGATCCAATGAACCATCAGCACTCAAGACAACGCCCACGGATCGTGGATTGGCGATTGAGAGATAAAATTGATCTCTCGCCATAGTCGACTGCTGCTGGTCTGTTCCCTCTGAAGTCCAGCGAAACAACTTGCGCCGCGCGAGTTCTCGAAAGAGTTCTTTGGCTGTGAGTTCGGCAGGGTCAACAACGGCGATTTTCTCCGCAATCAGATTTGCAAAGGGGCGTTCACCATCTTTTTCGTAGGCTCGAAGACGAGCAAAGCTGTCGAGTATTTCCTGACGCACAAGTGGGAAATGGGTGCATCCAAGAACGACGGTATCAATCGGCGTTGTCTGTCCGGATTTCTGGTGAGTGCGAACAAGTGTCGTCACGTCGTAGCGAATATAGTTCTCGACAGAATTGAGCTGCAGCGATTTGGGATTCGAGGCTTCTCCGTTAAGTCCTTTCGGATCGAACCCATAGACATCAAGCAGCTCGGGATCAATCATCGCAGTTTTGTGATCGATTGATGGGCCGTTGTAAACGCCAGCATTTGACAGGCCAGCTTCCGGCGAAACGACAAATGCCGGGTCGCCTTCGATGGCCGCCGCCAGTCCTACTGAGCCCTGTTGGACAACGTCGGGCAGACGCTTGCCCGCCAACCCGGTACTGCGACCGATCGCTTTGGGATAAGCATTGCTGCTGCAGGTTCCGACAGTGGCCAGAATCGCGACGGTGCGTTTCTCCGTGGCCGTTTCAATCGACTCCGTCAAACCGCGAGCACCGGCTTCAACGACTCCAATCACAAAAACCGGAACCCTCCATGCATCAACAACCTGGCGGATCTCATCAAGTCCCCAGGCCGTGGCTGTGTTACAGGCGATGACGATCGCTTTGACCGGAGGCTTGTCGAATTTCGGTTCCTGGTCTTCCGTCGAATTCCAATAGCGACGGCCCAGCAGAAAGGCGGCGTCCTTCAGGATCAACTCCTTCAGATAAGTCTGGCGCTTTACGGCCGGGTAATTTCCATAAGGCATGTTGGCCTGGTCGCCAAAATAGAGGAACCGTTCGTTCGCGAAGTCCTTCTTTCCGTCGGGCTTTGGCGAATAGTTTTCGTTATCGAAAGCATCCAGAGAATAGATCGCCTCCTGAACCGTTAATCCGCCGATGCCCGAATCGAAGACTCCGATTGGCAGGTCACTGGTCTCATCAGACCACGCTTTCAGGTCTACAGAAAATGCTGCTCGGCCATCCGAGTGCTCCTGCGTGTGCAGAATGAACTCCGCAACAACCGCCTGGGTTTCATTCTCTTGATCATCGTCAGATATTGAGACCTCTGGCGTCTTGTCGGTCTTCATCATCGTGGAAAACTGAGTCAGCCACTGAGAAATGATCGCATCGCCGACAGACGACGTCGGCTGATACTCTTCCGGCATTTTGCCCCAGAAGAAACTGATCCAGCCATCGGCCTGATCACCACTGCGATTGATGAAGGCTTTCATCTCATCGTGTGAACACTTCAGCGGAAAGGTCTCTTCGACGACGACCGGCTTGCCGATTTGAAATCCCTTTAAGGTCTCCAAAGCGTCATCGACTTTGCCGGCGGCCGGATAAATATGCACGGCCACGAAGTCCAGTTTCTCGGCAACTTTCAGCGGATCGAATCCGGAAGTCAGGCCGGGACGGTCTAAACTCCAGTCGACAAAGCCTACGGTTATCAAATGCTGTTGGTCATGCTGGCGAACGGCATTGACCATCTTATCGATCCACTGTTTTGCGGCCTCGGGTCGAGTTCTCCCGTTGGTGGATTTTGCGACGAATTGCACGAAGTGTTTTCCGGCAAACGCCGGTCCCAGCCAGTCTGGTCCCGCTGTTTCACCACCTATCACAGGTTCATTCATCAGGTCATAGCAGAACACGGCTGAGCTATCGCTGCAAACGGTTGCCACGGCTTCCCAGAAAACCTGTTGAGCATTCCAGCGAGCCTGTTCGTCCAACGCGTCGTACCATGCTGGTACATCGTTCTTGTGATAGCAACCCAGCCCGGTCAGATCGAGATACAGCTTTGTTTCTTCGGCCAGAGTCAACATTCGCTGCAGCTGGTTGAGTTCCTCCGCGTTCGCCTCCGTGGGAGACTTCATAAACTTGCCAAACTGCAGATGAATCCGCACCACATTCGCCCCGAGACTTTGCATGTCTCGAAAGTCGTTTTCGACACGATCCCATTCCGCATGCCAATAGTCTTCCAGCAGTCGACCGTCGGCATCATGATCGTAATTGAAACCCATCGGTCGAAACGAAGTGCCGGAATCGCCGCTGATGAAATGAGTTCCGTCGCTGCTGACACGAATCCTGGGTAAAGACTGGTCTTCATCCGCCGAGACCACGGAAGTTCCCAGAACAACAAGCAGAAAAGTCGGTGCGATGAGCGAAAACGATTTGGAACCGGACATGCTCTGCGGTACTCCCGTTTTGGTGCTGCTTCTGGTTGCTTTGCTGAGGTCATCGGCTCGAAGTTGGCAGTGTGGCGTACGATGGACTTTGCCATTCCTCAGGAGAGCTTAGCGGAAACGTCGAGTAAGGAAAAAGCGACACCTCGAATGGGCCGTTCCGACACTTCTTACCGATGAACGGCAGTCCCGGTAAACGTTGCAGCAAGTTTCGCGGCCTCCCGCGGCCCCTTACACCCCGAAGAATCAAAACGTATCTGGCCTGGACTTTGACGGTTATCTTACCTGGGTAGGATCAAAAGATGGATTTCGGCATCAATTGCCATTCCATGAAGCAGAGTGTTTTAAGGCGTCATAGATAACCGTGCAAAATGCTGTCCGGAATTCAGTCGTGGGCCAACACGCACCGATTCTCACTCTGAATAGAAAGCAATCTGGTGGCAGAGACACCTGCTCACAGATATCCAGCTGACCGGACAACCGGAGGCCGGAGACCATTCCGTGGCGACACGGGCTCGCGCATCAATCAGGTCTCTGTCCAATCGTCACGGAAGGCGAAGGAAAAATGGCCCAGTTACGTAATCGCGTCAGGTGGAAGGCTCTGCCAGGGCTAGTACTTGGGCTGTTCTTTTGCCTGCCTCTGTCGGCTCAGGACGAGCTGTCTTCGCCGTCTTCATTGCGGCCCGTGAGCAATGCTCCGGAGTGGCTTTCGGGCGAAAGTGGTGTGGCTCGAGCCAGCTACCTCTTTGATCCTCCGCCTGAAGTGCCTCCCGCGGGAATTCTTCCCGCAGGTGATGCCGCATCGGAAGAAACTCCAGCGGGAGACTTTGAGAGCGAACTCAGCCGATTGCAGATGCGAATTGATCAGCTTGAGGCGTCGGAAAAGAAACGAGTCGACTCGGACAAAAAGAAGAAGGACGAAGAAACAAAGAAGGCTGAAGGCTGGCAGGATATGTCCACGGATAAGTGGACAGTCAAGCTGGGTGGTCACGTTCAAGCGGAATACGTTAACTGGGCGAATGCCGACCCTGCGATTCCGGGGACACAGGACTACTTTGAATTCCGCCGCCTGCGCCTGGTTGCTGACGGAACAGGATATGGTCAGTGTGACTTCCGTCTGCAGATGACTCTTGAGCCCGAAACAGTGGGTTCTAGTCCAGCAGGCACAGTGATTTCGCCGGACGTCAAGGACGCGTACTTTTCGATGAACGAAATCCCGGGACTCGGGCGATTTCGGATCGGTAACTTCTTCGTCCCATTCAGTCTTGAGCAGGTAACAAACGACACCAACAACATCTTCATGGAACGATCAATTCCAACGCAGGGAGTGTTCGCTGCGGATCGCGAAGTTGGTGTCGCGTTGTACAATTGTACTGACGATCAAAGTGTGACATGGGCCAGTGGTGTGTTCTTTGACAGCATCAGCGAAGGCCTGAAAGAACGCATTGATGATAATCAGGGTGCCCGTGTTTCCGGGCGTTTAACCTGGACGCCGTTCTACGACGAACCGTCCAACGGCCGCTATATGGTTCATACTGGTATTGGCATCCTGCACACCGAAGACCAGGATAAGAAAGTCAGCTTTCGCTCACGTCCTCAGATTCACGAAGGACCGCGAATCATCGACAGCGGTAGTATCGATGCGGAGTCCTACACAACGGGGAATCTTGAGTTTGCTGCCGTGATGGGGCCCGTCACATTGCAGAGTGAAGCATTTCTCTGCAATGTGAACACGATGGCCTCCGGAACAGAAACAACGCAGGGCGCTTATGCTCATCTGAGTTATTTCCTGACCGGCGAAAATCGCATCTATGAGCGGTTCGGGCAACATGGTGCACAGTTTGGTCGCAACGTTCCGGCGTCAAACTTCTTTGTTGTGCCCGGTGCCATGAGTCCTGGAGCATGGGAAGTGAAGACTCGCTATTCGCATCTGAATCTGAACGAATTCAGTAGGGGCGAATACAACGATTTGACAACCGGCTTCAACTGGTACTGGAGTGATCGAACTCGAATCATGTTTGACTGGATTCATCCGGTGACGACAGGTTCGACCGTCTTTGGCGAAACAGAATCCGATCTGTTGGCGATGCGTTTCGACTTCAACTGGTGATGATTTCTCAGATGTCTCTTCTCAATTCACACGTCCCCACTGGAATTTGAAGTTTCAAATTTGAGATCTCAAATTCAGACCCGGCTGCCATAGGCGTAAGTTCCATGAAGTCATCATCACGTCGACTGTTTCTGGGATCCATGATTGCGGCTGCGTTTGCGCCTGTGCTCGCCACTGTTGGCAACGCCGCGGATCGTTGCTGCGCTCATTGCGGCTGTAGTGCCAGTCGTTGTCGCAAAGTTTGTCGGCTGGTGCGAGAAGACAAGAAGATCACGACCACCTGCTGGGGCATGCAGTGTGAAGAGATTTGTGTTCCGCACCCCAGCACTCCGGAATGCAAGCACTGCGAAACAGTCTGCCCAAAGACACCGGAAGACAAGAACATTTGTGCTCAGCCAAAGAAGCTCGTCTGGACATCATGGATTCCAGGCTGCGGTGCGGACGTGTTCACGAAACGAAAGCTGATGAAGAAGACGGTGACAAAGACAGTCCCGTCGTTCAAATGGGTGATTGAAGATGCCTGCGAGCAATGCATCGCCGCGCTCGAGCCCGTGACTGTGCCCGAAGGCATGACGGTGCCTGCGGCTCCTGAAATCGAAGGGGCCTATGTCGTGGCGGCGATCACGGAGAAATGACCCGATATTCGACTCAAAGGCGAGCGGCAGGGCGTCAGCCCTCCGTGTCCCGCTGGCTTTGTGTCTCATCATTCCGACCGTCGCGGAAAACTTCATTTTTTGAACGCAGAGTTCGCAGGGGATCGCAAAGGAATCCTTCCAATAATTCCACTCTGCGATCCCCTGCGGCCTCTGCGTTCAATCAGCGTTTATGGCCTCCGCAGCGTCATCTGGTAGACGCGTCAGCGTGAGGAGTGCCGTTCTGGCCCATTTTCCTCACCATCGAATCCGTCTCAGGGCTACGCCTCCCGTATGAAGTGTCGGCTTGACGTTGCAATCTGTTGTCTTCGGCAAGAAAATCACATTCATTGGTTGCGTTAATTCGCGTTCAAAGATAAAACACGACCAATAAGGTGATACTTATCCAGCGGCCGGAGTCCTTGAGTCGATGAAGCTCTCCAGAAAATCAGATTATGCACTGCGAGCCCTGTTTAGCTTAGTAGCGTATCGTGGCCAAGGGCCGATCTCAATTCGAACATTGGCTGAACAAAACGACATCCCGCGACGATTTCTTGAACAGATTATGCTGGACCTGAAATCACGTGGTTGGGTGGAAAGTATCGCAGGGCGTGACGGAGGATTTGTTCTGGCAAAGCGGCCGGAAGAAATCACGATGGGCGAGATTGTTCGTCACTTTGACGGCATTTTGGCACCAATTTCCTGTGTTTCGACATCAGACTATGAGCCCTGTTCGCAGGAAGGTGTCTGCCGTTTTCGTCGAGTTATGCTCGACATTCGTAACTATATTGCTCGCCTGATGGACAGCGCGACCCTGTCGACGGTTTTCGCCGGAGCCATCGTAAGCCGTGAAGAAGTGTTCTCAGCAGAGCTGAATTATGGAGATGGCATCTAGCCGTCTCTCTTTTTTGCTCTTAACTATCACCCATTTAGTAATGATTGTTTCTTTGGATTTGGAATGACTTTCATGAAGAAGAGTTCCTTCGTTTTTCTGTTTCCTCTCTTTATGGCTGCCGTTGGATGTGGCTCCGCTGCCAACTCCTCAAAAGATGCTTCATCTGCGGCTGGCAATACGACAGGCACCGAAGTGTCGGCTCCGGTCGAATTGCTGAATGTGTCCTATGACCCCACTCGCGAACTCTGGAAAGATCTCAACGAGAAATTCACTGCTCAGCAGGCGGCCAGTGGTAAGACCGTATCCATCAAGCAGTCGCATGGAGGTTCCGGCAGTCAGGCTCGAGCGGTTATCGATGGGCTTGAGGCGGATGTTGTGACTCTGGCGATGTGGTCGGACACAGAACAACTGCACAAAAAGGGATTGATCAAGGACAGCTGGGAAGAGGCGTTGCCGAACCGCAGTTTGCCTTACACATCAACAATCGTATTCGTTGTTCGGAAGGGAAACCCAAAGAACATTAAGACGTGGGCGGATCTGTCCGGTTCAGGGATCGAAATTATTACACCGAACCCGAAGACCTCGGGCAACGGCAAGCTGGCGTTCCTGGCGGCTTGGGGCAGCGTGATCAGCAAGGGTGGCAGTGAAGACGACGCGCGAGCTTTCGTGACTCAGCTTTACAAACAGGTTCCTGTACTCGATAGCGCCGCTCGTGGTGCCACGACAACGTTTGCTCAGAAAGGGATCGGCGATGTGCATCTGACATGGGAGAACGAAGCTCATCTGGAAGTAACTGAAGCGAAGGGCGAACTGGAACTCGTCTTTCCTGAGGTGAGCATTCTGGCTGAGCCGCATGTCGCCGTGGTGGATTCTGTTGCCGACAAGAAAGGGACTCGAGCCACAGCCGAGGACTATCTGAAGTTCCTCTACACGAAAGAGGGGCAGGAAGTGATCGCGAAGAACTTCTATCGGCCATCGAACGCAGACGTCCTGGCGGCCAATGCCAGTTCTTTTCCAGCGATTGAGCTGTTTCCGGTGACAAAAGTTGCTGCAAGCTGGGATGACGCTCAGACAAAATTTTTCGCGGACGGTGCTGAGTTCGACAAGATCTACACCGGCGAGAAATAAGTGCAACGGTCGATCTCGAGGGATGCCAAATGCCGCCTGCTGTGAATAGTCCGTGTGGCGGGAGACGTGGCGGAGGCGAAGTCTCTGACAAATGCTTCACCAAAGCTTCAGTTTGGCTGTGATTCCATAACAGGGAAGCTCGAGTCAGCGACGCGAGCAACCATGCTGCGAACACGGCGAGTATGAAATTGTGAGAGTCCATAAACCCGGTTGACGTGAGTGAAATGAGCAGAGTCATGGGAAAGAAAAGCGACACCGCCGAAGACCATGCCACAGCAGACGGTCGATCTGACACAGAAGACCTCGTGCTGGCGCAGATTCGTGATTCACTTCGCAATCTCCGCTTTGGACATGTGCAGATCGTGGTTCAGGACGGAGTTGTGGTGCAGATCGATCGCCTCGAACGCCGCCGCATTACTCGAAATGAACGACAAACCTCACCGACAATCAATTTAGTCATTAAACAAGCGACGCCACCGGGTTTATCCCGTTGGACAAAGGCTTCTGCACGACTTCGCTCGTCATTTTCGGGTGCGACATCGGTAGTGCAAAAGCTTGTCAACCACAGACGAGAAGTCGGTGGCGAAGATTTCTTCGCTTGATTGAGTTGACCTTCTCTTCTTTCCCGCAAATCAAATTTTGCCTGACGATACATCTTCGAGGGCCAGTTCAGATGCGACTTTTTACAGTCAGTTTCTATTCGAGAAACGCGTCAGCGTTGTTTAATCGCACGATGTTCGCATCTTTCAGGAGCGAACAACGTGAGTGCCGCTAAACCTTCCCCCGGACGATCACTCGGGGGCACTTTGAGACAACTTGTTTCGGGAAAACATCGCAGTCCGTTGCCCGGATTTGGGCCAGGATTGGTTGTGACGATCAGTTGGCTGACCGTCATGCTGTTTGTTCCCCTGATCGCCTTGATTGCCAAGTCGACTTCTCTGACGCCTGCGGAGTTTCTGGCAGCGGCCTGGTCGGAGCGTGCTCGAGCGGCCTATACGCTGACGTTCGGAGCGGCAGCCATCGCCGCCGTCGTTGACGTTATACTGGGCCTCCTGTTCGCATGGGTTATTGTGCGATATCGTTTTCCGGGGCGTCAGATGCTTGATGCGATCGTCGACCTTCCCTTCGCGCTGCCGACGGCCGTGGCCGGGCTGGTCTACTCCAGCCTTTATGTCAAGAACGGCTGGTTCGGGCAGTTCCTCGTTCCGTTGGGAATAGAGGGAGCGTACTCCCGATTTGCGATCGTGCTGGTGCTGATCTTCCTGGGGCTGCCATTCGTTGTACGAACCGTGCAACCACTTCTTTCAAGCCTTGAAGGGGATATCGAAGAAGCGGCCGCATCACTTGGAGCCTCACGTTGGCAGACGTTCACGCGAGTCATCCTGCCGTCGGTGATGCCGGCACTTTATACAGGATTCGCCCTGGCGTTTGCTCGTGGATTGGGCGAGTACGGCTCGATCATCTTTGTGTCGACGAATATTCCGTACAAGTCCGAGATCGCTCCGATGCTGATTTACGATCGGCTGGAGTCGTATCACTACGAAGAGGCAACGGCGATTGCGGTTGTGCTGCTGGCAGGTTCAATCACCACTCTGATGTTCATCAACTGGCTGGAAGCAAGGAATCGCCGCTATGCACGGTAACTCCGTCAGAACTCAGAAAACTGCCGGCAAAATGGTAGCGAACGAACCACTGTGGTTTCGAGTTCTGTTGATCTCGCTCTGCTACCTGATTGCCCTCGTGCTGATCATTGTGCCGCTGATTTATGTCTTCGTCCAGGCATTTTCCGAGGGCTTTTCCGGCTGGTGGAATAACCTTTTCAACGATGCAGAAACTCGCCATTCCGTTTTTCTGACTCTGATCGTCGTGCCACTGGCGGTGCTGGTGAATACTGTTTGCGGAGTTGCCGCTGCGTGGACATTGACCAAGTTCAAATTTCCCGGTCGAACACTGCTGATGACGGCACTCGATCTGCCGTTCGCCGTTTCACCGGTTGTGGCTGGCCTGATGTTTGTGTTGTTGTACAACCTGAGAACCGGCTACTTCGCTCCGCTTCTGAATTCGATGGGGTTCAAGATTATCTTTGCCTGGCCGGGGCTGGTGATGGCGACTATGTTTGTGACCATCCCGTTTGTGGCTCGCGAATTGATTCCTCTGATGCAGGCCCTCGGTGATGACGAAGAACTGGCTGCTGTCAGCCTGGGGGCATCGCCGTGGCAGATCTTCTGGCGCGTCACTTTGCCGAATATCAAATGGGGTCTGTTGTTCGGAGTCATCCAGTGCAATGCTCGTGCGATTGGCGAATTCGGAGCGGTCTACGTCGTTTCCGGCCGCATCGAACGAGAAACCTACACGATGGCTCTGCGAGTCGAAAAGCTCTTTCAGGATTACAACAACCCCGGCTCCTATGCGGTTGCGTCAGTCCTGACCCTGATGGCTCTTTCGACACTGGTGTTGAAGATCATTCTGGAACGAATGGTCGCCGCATCGATGGAGCAGAGCTCTTCCGAATAGCTTAGAGGTGAGTAAGTGAGATTCAAAACTGCGATTCATTGCCCCAGTATCAGGTGTTTTCCATGAGTATATCAGTTCAAAATCTATCGAAGCGATTCGGTGATTTCGTCGCTTTGAAGAACGTCAATCTTGAAGTTCCCTCAGACAGTTTAACGGCGTTGCTGGGACCTTCAGGCTCAGGCAAGACAACACTGCTGCGAATCATCTCCGGGCTCGAGAGTGCTGACGAGGGCAGCATTTTGTTCAAGGATGAAGATGTAACGACTCGTTCAGCCCGCGACCGAGAAGTCGGTTTTGTCTTTCAGCACTACGCTCTGTTTCGTCACATGACCGTGTTTGAAAATGTTGCATTTGGAATGCGAGTTCGCAATTCTCCGAACAACGAAGTTCGCGAACGAGTCAACGAGCTGCTGCATCTTGTGCGACTCGAAGGGCTCGGCCAGCGGTATCCTTCCGAGCTTTCCGGTGGGCAGCGTCAACGTGTCGCTCTGGCACGCGCACTCGCCGTCAAGCCTCGCATGCTGTTGCTCGATGAACCCTTCGGCGCGCTGGATGCCAAGGTGCGACAGGAGCTGCGCACCTGGTTGCGAAAACTACATGAAGAGATGCATGTGACGACCGTGTTTGTAACGCACGATCAGGAAGAGGCATTTGAAATGGCCGATCAGGTCGTGGTGATGAGTCAGGGACACATCGAGCAGACCGGGACGCCTCAGGCCGTCTTCGATAATCCTGCGACATCGTTCGTCATGGATTTTCTGGGCAACGTGAACGTGTTTCACGGTCGAGTTCAATCGGGGCGAGTTCAGATGGGGCCGTTCAGTCTGCAGTACGATGAGTACCAGCATGAGGAACCTCGGGATGCGACCGCTTACGTGAGACCTCATGAACTGGACATTGATCGATCGCCGTCACAGGCGTCGTTGCTGGGGAAAATCAAACAAATCAACCCGGCTGGTTCGGTGCTGAAGGTTCGAGTCGCCGTCGAAGAGTTTGGCGTTGAGCTGAACGTTGATGTGACGCATTATCGAGCCAAACAGTTGGAGCTGAAACTCAACGATATTGTCTACGTGCATCCTCGTTCAGTGCGAGTATTCATGCCAGAGACAGATTACGTGATTTGATTTCTGCGCGCGGAATTCGAGATTTCACATCTCACATCTCAAATCTCAAATTTTAAATCTGAATACAGACTCCACCAACTGGTGAATCTGGAACCGTGTAATGCTGGTTGTCTCGGGGCTGAAGATTAAGACCCGTGTTGACGCCAGACCTGCGATCCCTGTAAATTCCTCGACAATACTGCTGACCGAAGAACTCGGAGGCCGTTGCGTTTTATTGAAAACGCAGCGGCCTTTTTTCGTTTGTACTTTTCAATTTGGACTCTCCTATGCCACGTTGGTTTGCTGATAATTCCCTCTCCATCGGTCGTACGCCGCTTGTTCGATTGAACCACGTGATTGATGGTGCCCCCGCCACAGTGTTGGCAAAAATCGAAGGACGAAATCCGGCCTACTCGGTTAAGTGTCGGTTGGGCGCCGCCATGATCTGGGACGCTGAGAAAAGAGGGCTGCTCGGACCAGGCAAGGAACTGGTTGAACCCACCAGCGGTAACACGGGCATCGCTCTGGCTTTTGTCGCCGCCGCGAAACGTATTCCGTTGACGCTCACGATGCCGGAGACGATGAGCATCGAGCGGAGAAAATTGCTGCTGGCCTTTGGAGCAAAGCTGGTGCTCACCGAAGGACCCAAAGGAATGACCGGTGCCGTGAACAAGGCTGAAGAGATTTATGCGTCCGATCCCGGAAAGTATGTCCTGCTTCAACAGTTTAAGAATCCTGCGAACGCCGCGATTCATGAAGAGACGACTGGACCGGAGATCTGGGAAGACACCGATGGGCTCGTTGACATCTTTGTCGGTGGAGTCGGCACAGGTGGAACCATCACTGGAGTATCACGTTACCTGAAAAAGAAAAAGAGCAGTGTTCGTTCAGTCGCCGTGGAGCCATCAGCCAGCCCGGTGCTGACTCAGAAAAGAAATGGTGAGCCTCTCAAGCCAGCGCCGCATAAGATTCAGGGAATTGGAGCTGGCTTCGTTCCTGATGTGCTGGATCTTTCGGTCGTCGATGAAATTGAACAGGTCAGCAATGAAGACGCGGTTCTGATGGCTCGACGACTTGCTCAGGAAGAGGGGATTCTGTGCGGCATCTCCTGCGGAGCGGCAACAGTCGCGGCCCTTCGAGTCGCGAAACGCCCGGAAAACAAAGGGAAAATGATCGTGGTCGTGCTGCCTGACTCCGGAGAGCGATATCTGAGCTCAATTCTGTTTGAAGGTGTGTTCGACGCGGAAGGCAAAGCTCGATGAACAGCAAAGAACAACCAGAAGCGTGTTGTCCTCCACCCCGCAGCAAACGCTGGGAGACTCGGGAAATTGTTGCGGAGCTGCGAGCGTTACGCGAAGAATCGCTGGCAACTCGGCAGCGGTCGGGAAACCCGATCAAGTTACCATCTCGTAAAGTCCTGACCGTCGTCGTTGAAAACCTGGGAGCCGCATTGTTTCCCAATCGGCTGGGTGATCACGATGTGGTTCAGGAGAGCATCGACTACTTCGTCGGGCATACTCTGGAAAAAGCGCTACGAAATCTGGATGAACAGATCGCCCTGGAGATGATCTTTGCAGAGCGGTATTCGCCAGTTCCGGAAGATAATCGTCAGAAGGCTACTGAGATTGTTCGCCACTTCGCTGCTC
Organism: Candidatus Kuenenia stuttgartensis; assembly: GCA_945861975.1. GTDB lineage: Bacteria > Planctomycetota > Planctomycetia > Planctomycetales > Planctomycetaceae > SXXK01. The sequence goes on from CAMAXD010000038.1 coordinate 15,167, forward strand.
ATCTGCCGCAGATTCGGCAGACGCTTGAGACCGATATTCAGGCCGCCTATGAAGGTGATCCTGCAGCTCGCAGTGCTGATGAAGTTTTGGCATGCTATCCGGGGATGACTGCAATTCTGCATCATCGAATGGCCAATCTTCTGCATCGGCTGGGAGCACCTTTGGTTGCTCGAATCATCGCAGAGATCGCTCATTCACTCACCGGAATTGATATCCATCCGGGTGCAAAAATTGGTCAGAGTTTCTTTATCGACCATGGCACGGGAGTTGTCATCGGAGAAACGGCCGTTGTCGGTGATCGAGTTCGGCTCTATCAGGCTGTCACATTGGGAGCCAAACGATTCCCCGTCGACGAACATGGTGCATTGCTGAAAGGTAAGGAACGGCATCCGATCGTTGAGCATGATGTTGTGATCTACGCCGGCGCCACAATTCTGGGGCGGATCACGATTGGAGCACGATCGGTCATCGGTGGCAACGTCTGGCTGACTCGGAGCGTGCCACCGGACAGCAACATTACTCAGGCCAAGCATCAGAACGAAGTTTTTAATAGCGGGGCAGGGATTTGAGGAGCGGCGTAAAAGGCAGCGGAGCCCGTTGCCGTCATCCGACCGCCTGTGCCTTGAACCACGGTTGATACAAAATGCGACGTTCCGGTGAATAGGTCTTTCGTAGTCTCAGGTTAATCGGTTTCTGCAATCTCTGGCAAAAAAAGGTGGATTCTTCTTGCTGTAAAATCCACACCGATGATAAACTACTCACCTAGTAGGTGATATGTGTTTTAATGCTTTCTTAAATCGCTTTTAGTGGGAATCTACAGGCTGTTTCTGCTGCAATGTGGAAAGTCTTCAGGGAAGTTTTCCCGAACCGATCAAGTCTGCAGAGTGTCCGTCAAATAAATATACACGACTGTGTCGAGGATGTATTTGTGGAGTCAAGTTTTACTGGGACGTGAGTTAAGGGTACGGTGAACATGAAAATAGAACGCTTCAGTAAATCCTCTTCGACATCACGCCTTCCAATCGTGCTGTCGTGTTTGATGTTTGCGGTGGGTCTGATCGGCTGCGGTGAGGCCGCAAAGCCCTGGGAAATTGTGGTGCCCGCCAGCGGAAAAATTACCTTCGAAGGTAAACCCGTTGAAGGAGCAGAGCTGACATTGACGCCGGTCTCGGCTGAGGTCCCGGCAACAGTTCGTCCCTCTGCAAAATCTGTTGCTGACGGATCCTTCACTTTGGGGACCAATGGCACTGGCGATGGTGCTCCCGCCGGGGAATACAAAGTCAGTGCTGTCTGGTTCAAGGTTGTGAACAGCGGGGGCAGTATGGTGCGAGGCGATAACGCACTCCCTGCGAAGTATGCGAACCCGGAAACATCCGGGATTAAAGTAGTGATCAGTGATTCGGAAACCGCGATTCCTGCGATCGATCTTAAGAAGTAGTGATAGCGCGCTCTGTGGTTGATGCCGTTTGTTTTTCAGGGCGTTACTTACGCCATTTCCGTTTTAAGAAAAGGTATCAGGGATTATGAAGAAGTTTCGTTTTAATTCCGTCTCTGTGGCTCGTCCGGACTCTCGTCGCGGGTTCACATTGATTGAACTGCTTGTTGTGATTGCCATCATTGCAATTCTGATTGCATTGTTGCTGCCTGCCGTTCAGCAGGCTCGTGAGGCCGCTCGTCGAACACAGTGTAAAAACAACCTGAAGCAGCTTGGACTGGCGATCCATAATTTTGCAGACACCTTCAGTGTTCTTCCCGTTAGCAGCCGTCCTCCTGGTGTGGGCACGAAGAGACTAGCCGGGATTACGAAAATCCTGCCTCAGTTGGAACAGGCCAATCTCTACACGCAGTATAATCAGGCCCTGCAATGGAGTGATCCGAACGTCACTCAGCGGGCCGTCGTAAGTACTCGCCTGCCGGCGATGGAATGTCCTTCTGCTGCGGCAAACCTGAAGCTCGACGGCGACCCGGACGTCACGACGACTCCATCAGGTTATGCAGCCAACATGGTTGCAATTTCCGACTATGCATTGTCCAAAGGTGTGGATGTTAACATCAACACGTATCTGCCGACGGCCGCTCAGGCCAGCTTCCCAATTACTGGCAACTTTACAGACCCCACGTCCGCCGCACACAAATACTTTGCTGGCATGCATGCCCAGAATGTGGATTCAAAATTCCGTGACGTGACAGACGGACTTTCCAACACCATTTCTGTCATCGAATCCGCCGGTCGGCCAACAGTTTATCGCCGAGGTCCAAAGCCCTTCGGTACGGTGCCGACCAGCCGAGTGAACGCGGGTGGCTGGTGCCGTCCGGCCAGTGACATTCTGGTCATGAGCCAGAAAGCGGATGGATCAGGCCTTGGCGGTACGACTCCCTTCAATGCCACCAACGGGCACAATGTCGGCAGCGAAACTTATCCGACGGGAGCGTACGGAGTGCAGGGGACAGGCCAGCCGTTTTCATTCCACACCGGTGGTGCTCAATTCCTCTTCGGCGACGGCAGTGTGGCCTTTATCAGCGAGAACGTTGACCTTACTCTGTTTGTAGGTCTCGTAACACGCGGCAACGGCGAAGTGGTTCAGGTTCCATAAGCATCTCGCACAGCTCTTCCAATCTTCTACCGGACGGCGTCCCAGCGCTGTCCGGTTTTTCCATTGCACGAAGGATCTGTGCGATGTCTGAACCTGGACTTCGTCTGACGAATCTTGAGGCACTGGCCGAAGCCGCTGAATGTCTGCGGACGATTGCTCACCCGCATCGCCTGAGAATTCTGCAGATTCTAACACAGAGCGAACATTCCGTCGGCGCATTGGCGGAAGCGTGCGAACTGCCCAGTGCCATGATGTCGGAACATCTCCGTCTGATGCAGCGCTGTCGACTTCTGGATAGCCGACGCGAAGGTCGGAATGTGTACTATTTTATTGTCGAATCCCATGTCACCGCCATCCTGCAGTGTCTCGTGAAGCAGTTCGACACGGCAAAAAAGAAATAGCTCCAGTACTTAAGAGCAGCCTGCTCTGGCCGTTGATTCAACAATCATCATCGCGGTCGGCCTGCTGACCCTCTCACAGACTCAAACTGCTCGACCCAACTTGAAATAACGGAGTAATTCAATGAGCGTAACCACCATCATCCCACAACGCCTTCATGAGCTGATTTCAAAGGGCGAGCCGGTTGAACTGATTGACGTGCGAACGCCCGTCGAGTTTCGTGAAGTACACGTCACGATCGCTCGAAATACCCCGCTGACAGAACTGAACGCGAAAAAGATTGCAACGACTCGAAACGCCCAGACACCTTTGTATGTGATTTGCAAATCTGGCGGTCGCGGTCGCCAGGCCTGCGAACAGCTAATCGCCGCCGGATTCTCCAATGTCGTCAATGTTGACGGTGGCACTCAGGCCTGGGACGCGGCCGGCTTGCCAGTCATGCGCGGAAAGAAAGCCATCTCGCTCGAACGACAAGTCCGAATCGCCGCAGGATCGCTGGTGCTGACTGGTGCCGTGCTGAGCCAGTTGGTCCATCCGTGGTGGATTGGCCTCTCAGGCTTCGTCGGAGCTGGTCTGATCTTCGCCGGTATCACCGACACCTGCGGCATGGGACTCCTGCTGGCACGCATGCCATGGAATAATGTTGGGCCCTGCGAGGCGAAATCGCTTTGAAGAGATCTTCCGATCGGCACCATTTGAAGATTTCAATTTTCAAATTTGAAATATCAAATCTTCAGCTTGCTGCCTATTGCGAACGCGATCCGTCCCGAAATGCGGGCAGCACAACTCTGGCTGGCGGTCAGTTGATTTAGCCGTGTCCTAAGCGTTTTCGTTTAACGGCGAGCCGCAGGCGTAGGCGAAATGGGGCGACGACGCCTGCCGCTTGCCGTTAAACGATTAAATCAACACGTCACTGGCGCGGTCGAGTTTGCGGTGCGTTGTGGACACGAGTAGTTCGCACTCCTTTTGAGGGATGCCCGATTTCAGAATTCGGTCATCGATTTTACGGGTTTGCTGCAATTTCGCATCACTCTTTCTCAGCCGCTGAGCTGATTTCGGATTGATTAATACACTGATCGGGTAATGCTTGGTGTGAAAGAGTTTGATCGTATTGGCAGTGATCAGTAGTCGAACGGCGTTAGGCGGCAGGACAATGGTAGTTCGAGGAAAGGGCGAGGATTGCAAGCCGAGCGGAACCCACCTTCATGGGCTGGATCAGCTTCGGCTTCTGGCCGCACTATTAATTTTCGTGCAGCATACACTGAGTTGCAGCGGCCATGATGAGTGGATTGACATCGCGGGTTTTAGAATTGGTCGCATCGGAACCGCAATCTTCTTTATGCTCAGTGGCTTCCTGGCAGCAACTTCACGGCGGCCGGCGTTCGAATGGTTCATTGATCGCTTGCGTTTTCTACTGCCAACGTTTTGGATTGTGACCGGGATCGGATTTGTCCTCGCGGCCATCGGTGGTCGAAAAGAGTTTGACGCATGGCAAGTCGTTTGCCAGTTCTCCGGCTTCGGATACTTTACGCATGGCGAAAGACTGATCAACATCGCCACGTGGTTTCTGTCGCCATTGCTTCTGCTTTATGCCGCTGTGGCAGTCGCGAAGCACAAATCCTGTCGGTGGTTGAGTTTGATCGTAACTTTGTTTTTGCTTGTCACCGCAACGCTGCAAGATGAAAACTACGCCACACTCTATTGCCATGGTGCAGTCTTTTTCCTCACCTATTCGGTCTGCATCTATTGGCCAAAGTTATGCAGGAATATGACACCGATGTTGCCACTGGGCCTGGTCGTTCTGTCATTGATCCAGCCTGAATTTCGGTACGGAGCTGTCGCATCAATCCTACTCACTTTCGCCATCAAGGTTCAGTCGCCCATCAGAATTGCGAGCAGCTTCTCTCGTATTGCCTATGAATGGTTCCTTGTGCACGGTATTTGCCTTTCCGTCGCCATGCGAATTACGGAAATGCCGTTGCTTCTCGGCCTTATTGGTATCGTGCTATCCCTGTTCGTTGCCGTCAGCCTCAAGTACGCATCGACATCGTTCTTGAAGTTCATATTGACTCGACGCGAGGCGACCGCCGAGGGGCTGCGTCATCTAACTCTCGCCGAGAATCCTATGACATGAATTTGTGATAACCGAGGGAACGGCAGAGCCGCCAATTTCTCGAATCATGAAACAGCTTTGGTGGAGACTTCAGCGATCGGCGCCATTTGAAGATCTCATATTTCAAATTTGAAATTTCAAATCTTCTGACACTCTCAATCGAAATTAATCAGGTTGCAGAGACGTCGAAATTCACTCACACCAGAGGATAGGGTTCTCAACGCAGCGATCAGGGCCGCTTGTGAATTCTTCGCACAACTTCCACAAGGTGGTCGATCTCGTCCACAGTGTTGTAGAACGCAAACGATGGACGCACTGTCGCTTCCACACCGAATCGTCGCAGTGATGGCTGAGCACAGTGGTGACCGGATCGTACCGCAATGCCATGTTTGTCGAGCAGTTGGCCAACTTTCTCCGGCGGAATGTCGCCCAGCACAAATGAGATCACGCTGACCTTCTCACGAGCTGTCCCGATGATCCGCAGCCCGTTGATCATCGACAATCGCTCGGTGCCATATTGCAGCAGTGAATGTTCGTACTGTCCGATATTGTGAATGCCAACCTGATTCACATAATCCAATGCCGCGCCGAGTCCCACAGCGTCGGCAATATTCGGCGTGCCGGCCTCGAACTTCGCCGGGGGATCACTGTAGGTCGTCTCTTCAAACGTCACATTGCGGATCATATTCCCGCCGCCCTGCCACGGAGGCAGAATTTCCTGAACTTCACGGCGAGCATAGACCGCACCAATGCCTGTTGGTCCAAAGATCTTGTGCCCGGAGAAGACGAAGAAGTCACATCCGATCTCATTGACGTTAATTGGCATGTGTGAAATTGACTGAGCACCATCGATGACAACCCTGGCGCCCACGCGACGAGCCATATGAGTCATCTCAGCCACAGGCAGGATTGTTCCCAGACTGTTGGAGGCCTGAGTCAGGCCAACGATGCGAGTTTTTGGTCCAAGCAATCGCTGGTATTGATCCAGCAGCACTTCCCCATGATCGTTGACCGGGATGACTTTCAGGACGGCTCCCCGATCTTTCGCGATAAGCTGCCATGGAACGATGTTGGCATGATGCTCCAGTTCCGACAACACAATCTCATCGCCGGGCTGCAGCAACGCTTTTCCCAGCGTATTGGCGACAAGATTGATGCCTTCGGTCGTGCCACGCACAAAGATAATTTCGTCCGGGGAGCTGGCTCCGACCTGATTCTGAATCTTCTTTCGAGCACCTTCGTAAGCGTCCGTGGCCCGTGCTGCCAGGGTATGGGCTGCTCGGTGAATATTCGAATTGTCGTTGGAGTAGAATTGCGACAACGTCTCGATGACCTGCATCGGTTTCTGAGTTGTCGCCGCATTATCGAACCACACCAGATCGTGATTGTTGATCTTCTGATGCAGGATTGGAAAGTCCTTGCGAATCTGATGAACATCAAAGATCACAGGACGCGAATTCCGAGTGTTGGAAGATTTGAACGATTGGCGAATACGCTCCAGATCCGAATTGCTTTCACAGAGCGACTTCTCGCCGTGCGATTCTCCGGTCTGAATTCTCCGCACAAAGGCTTTCAATCCGTCGTGTGAATCAATTGTTGGTGACGTGTTGTGTATTCTGACCGTGTCGAATGCTCCAGGATTTTCAAAGGCTGAAGTCTGCTCCGGCCGCGTTGGAAATCCCGAGAAGCTAAAACCAGACAACCCGGGAACCGCGGTCGTAAATGGTTCAGAAGAAAGCGGATTCACAGGGAGTTGAGGTTCGAACAGCGGCACAAAAGCCGCCGGGACTTCAGCGTTCGGAAATCCGGTTCTGGGAACCGCGGGAAGTCCGGCTGGTCGAGTTGGTGTTCCCTGAAAGAGAGGCGGTGTGGCAATCGCCGGCGCAGAGGGTTGCGAGGGGAACGACGAAGCGATCGGAGTTCCCGCATTCAGGGGCGAGAAGCCACTGGTGGGAGTCACAGGAACTGAATCAGGAGTCGTCGCGAAGTTCGAGGGTGCGGCCTGCCCGGGAAGCTGCGCAAACAGCTTTGCAGTCGCTTCAGAAAGCAGTTCCGGAGTCAGTGCTTGCATGGAATTATTTCCGTTCTGATGATCACACCAGGAATCACTGGCCTAAAAACATGGGGTAGTCGCTGGACGAGATTCTGCTCGTTTAACAGCAGGCCGAAGCCGTCGGTGATCCAGGAATCAACGCCCGAAGTTTTTCGCCAAAATCAACTTGATGTTTTGACGACGCTGTTGCTGCCCATGACCCCACAAACCGACCACGCGTAAACTACTTCACCTTCGGCCGACGGTTTTCATAATCGTGATAAAACCCGACTTCGACATTTTCAAGCACAGCCAGAGCATCGTCAGTCAGCACAGCGGCCGAGAAATATGTCGTCAAGAGGTACGAAGCGACACCGAGACTATCCAGTCCCATCAGGCGAGCCGACAAGCTCGGCATGATCTCACCCGGAATGCCCAACTGATGCAGACCGACAACGCCCTGATCGGCTTCACCAATTCGCAGCAACAGAATGCTGGTGGTTCCAAACCACTGATTGGATTGATAGCGGCTTTTCATTTCCAACTTGTCGCAGGGCACAATTGGAACACCACGCCACATGATCACCGGCGTACCAAACAGATTCATCGTCACTGGAGGAACGCCTCGCCAGGTGCATTCGCGTTCAAACGCCGCGATGGCTTTTGGGTGAGCAAGGAAGAAGGCCGGCTTCTTCCAGACGAGGGCCAGCAGTTCATCCAGATCATCAGGCGTCGGAGCGCCGTAGCGCGTACTGATTCGCATTGCGGGGTCGACAGAATGAATCAGACCGAATTTCTTGTTATTGATCAGCTCCCATTCCTGACGTTCTTTGATTCCTTCGATCGTCAGACGCATCTGCTCTTCGAGCTGATTGTAAGGCCCGTTGTAAAGATCCGAGACGCGCGTATGAACACGAACCACGGTTTGAACAGAGGAGAGCGAGTACTCACGTGGCGACGGGGAATAATCAACAAAGGTCTCCGGGATCTCGACGTTTTCAGCAAAGCCTGAAACGAGATCGATATTACGTTCGCCGTAACGATTCACTGCCGACTTCAGTTCGAGGTGCTCAGCGATCACTCGCTCGAACTCACTGTTCAGGCTTGGCATTTCGCGGAGCACGCCATCAAGATCGCGGCGAGATAATGTCAGCAGGACGCAGGGAGTCAGCGTTCGGATGGTCACATCAGAGGGCTTTTCAGAAACAAGATCCGTTTCACCAAAGTACTCGCCCTCAGTCAGCAACGCGATGCGAAGATTGCTGCCGTGGACGCCTTTGCTCAGGACTTCGACCTGTCCCTGAGCGATGATAAAGAACTTATTGCCGTCCTCACCTTCCGCAACCAGTTGATTTCCCAGCGACACCTCTTCCGTGCGAAACTGATTTGCCATCCGCGCGGTGATGGCAGTCGGCAGTCCGGAAAACAGTGGCACACTTCGCAGGGATTCCGGCGAGAACGTTGCTTCACCATCCTGGAGTTCGACGGCGATGCGTTCGGCCTTGCTGAGTTCAACCTTGGTGCGATTGACGCGATAAGTTCCACCTTCGAGGTTGACCCACGGCAGCAAGCTCAGCAGCCATCGCGGTGTGATCGACATCATCTTCGGAGACGTCTTGGTGGTATTCGCAAGATTGCGTGCGACCGCTGTGGTTACGCTCCGTTGCAGGAGATTATCTGACATCAACACGACTTTCGTCATTCAGAGGGCCGTCAATCACATTCCGACCGCGAGCCAACTGCTCGATGTCAAAATGCAAATTCGCAAAAGTCGTCCAGAGGGCGTGTTGATCTGAGGCCGCATCGTTGTCGCAGAAAATGCAAACGCCAATCATTGGCGCTATCTGGACGGACGCGGTCTTCGAGCGGCGGAAAACCGATCTGAAGGATCACACGAAGGACGACACATTGCGGCTCATAGCGTGGACGCCTCACCGCCTGCACAAAAATCCTGGGAGCCTGTCTCGGAAACGAATCCGTCAACAGATAACGCTCTTTACTGACAGGGAGCAAATCTACGACAGTGTTTTCAGTCGCTTACAATTTCTCAGGAACTCTGAGAGTTAATGCCATTGCAACCGATTCAACGGGCGATCCCGTTCAGCAGCGACAATCAACGCGCTATTGCAGCGCCTCTTCGTCGTGGACTTGTTGTACATCACGACCGAGGACACGATCAAGCAATGCGGGCACAAAGCCTGCCCCAATTCCCCGAATTCCGTGTCGTCCCGAGAATTCGTCGAACAAGCCCCTTTTGATCGACAGCTCACCGGATTGCCTATTCGAATCGGTCGAAGGACTTGTTAAGTCGAACAGAGCAGGGGTTGCTCCGATATAGCTTCGCTGTGGCACGACGCGACCAGTCCTATTTTGAATCCAGAGCAAAGTCCATGCTGTTAC
>CAMAXD010000039.1 GCA_945861975.1 Candidatus Kuenenia stuttgartensis
GCGGAGGAACTCAATCACCCGCAGGGAACTCAAGCCGTGTTGACTCATGAACCGAATTCGCCGGAAGCGAAATTCAGTCATCGCATCAAAGACATCAGTGAGTTTCTAATGACGCTCGGTCCGATCAAACCTGCAGGACGTGTCGAGGCGGTTGTGGCGTATCAGGATGCGTGCCATCTGCAGCATGCTCAAAAGATTCGCCAGCAGCCTCGGGACCTGCTGAAGCTGATCCCGGGAATTACGGTTCGAGCCATCGCGGAACCGGAACTTTGCTGTGGAGCCGCCGGCAGCTACAACCTGACTCAGCCAGAAATGGCTGATCGGCTTGGGCAGCGAAAAGTGCAGTGCCTTCTGGATGTGCAACCGGATTTGGTCGTTTCCGGAAACGCGGGCTGCTCACTGCAATTGCAGGCTCAACTGAAGAAAAGTGGGAAGTCGGTGCCGGTCGTTCATCCGATGGAATTACTGGATTTGAGCTATCGATCAGGCAGACTGAGCGAACTTTAACGCGTCGTTTTTTGGGGGACTCGCCGAAAAACACCATCGCTTCGTTCGATGAGCCCGAATATTTTCGGAAAACCTTTCTTCGGCAACAGGTTTCACAGAATCTGGAATTGGCAAGTGGGGTTCATACCACACGGCTCGGGTATGTTTCCTCGCTTTTGGGCCACAGCCTTTTTAATTTGGAGCACCCTCTCATGATGACGACTCGGTTTCTGCGTCAGGTCACGGTTTTCGGCCTGATAGCAATGTTGACGATGACTTCGATTCAAGGCCAGGAAGGTGGCGGACGCCAGCGCGGCGGACGAGGCGGCTTTGGTGGCGGTCCCGGTGGCGGTCCCGGTGGCGGTCCCGGTGGACAGTTCGGCGGACCTCGACTTGACCGTGCTGCTCTGTTGCGAATCGATAAAGTCCGACAGGAATTGAAGATCGAAGAAGCTCAGGCGGCCACAATTGATGCGGCTCTGGATGCCTACAACGAACAGCGAAACGCCAGTCCTCGCCCAGACCGTGAAGCTTACGATAAATTGTCCGAGGAAGAGAAAACAGCTTACCGTGAAAAGTCCGATAAGGAACGCGCAGATCTGAGCAAGAAAACGGATGAAATCCTGGAAGCACTTCTGGAAGTGCCGCAGGTTAAGCGACTGGACGAGGTTACCGTTCAGGCTCGTCTTTCAATGTCAGCGATGATGACTTTGAAGGCCGATGACATGAAGAGTAAATTGATGATTACAGACGAGCAAATTGCCAAGCTCGACGAAGCTCAGAAAGTTGCTGATGAAGAACGCCAGAAAGCAATGCAGGAGGCTTTTGCTGGGGCGGGTGGTCCGGGTCAAGGCGGGGATCGCGAAGCCATGCGAGCCAGGATGACCGAGATTATGACTGCCCTCCAAAAGAAGTCGTCGGGTGCTGCTATTGCAGTGCTGACTGACGAACAGAAAATGACACTGGACGGGATGAAGGGAGCAGCGTTCGAATTGACAATGCGAGACTTCTTCGGCGGTCGCGGATTTGGTCCTCCAGGTGGCGGCCGAGGTGGCGATGGCGGCGGACGCGGTGGTCGTCCTCCGGCAGAATAGTCTGTTCTGCGTCAACAATTGAACAGAGTCGATGAGGGGCAACGGGCAAGAATCCGTTGCCCTTTTTTGTTTCCAATTCTTGCCGATAGACTCAACTCTGCAGATTTTCAGAACTGGTTTCGCAGCTCGCTGTAGGGCTTCAATTGCCGATTGTTCCGAATGCCTGAGGGCGAAAATGCGCACAATGTGCGATCTGGCACAATCGGCATCGGCAAGCTGAGGCCGCATTTTTGATGCCCTTCCCGCTTTGAAGAACTTCGCGGCGTTTCAACGACAAGGGCTGAGTGAGATGTGCTTGACAAGGCCGCGACACACAGTCACCCTCACACACATGAGATCATCAGATGTTGGTTCATGTGCGTCTGCGGTGGTTATGGTCTCACCACAGAGAATACAGAGGGTCAGTTGAGAAAGATTTGAACGCAGAGGCCGCAGAGGCCGCTGAGGCCGCTGAGGTCAGCCACTTCTGCTTTTCACCTCCGCGTTCCTCAGCGAACTCTGCGTTCAAAACCTGTGCGTGCTCTGTGCCCTCTGTGGTGAAAAATTCGCTTGTTCTGCCTTCTGCCTGAAAATGAAACTCTGTTACTGCGATGCCCTGACTAAACAGGCATGGGTTATCAAAAAGGGATCTTGTATGTCTGCGATTCGCTGCTTCACCATTCCTCTGCTTTGCCTTTTGTCGTTGGTTTCCTCTGCCTTCGGTCAGGATGCCATTGAGTTCAATCGAGATATCCGTCCGATTTTGAACGATGCCTGCTTCGCCTGCCACGGCCCGGACAGTGCCGCCAGAAAAGGCGAACTGCGGTTGGATCAACGCGACGCGGCTGTTGAAAAAGCCGCGATCGTGGAAGGGAAACCGGAAGAGAGCGAAATGATTCGCCGGATTCTGTCAGAGGATCCAAAGGAGATCATGCCTCCGCCGGAGCTCAAGAAGTCGCTCAGCCCGGAACAGAAAAAGCTGCTGGCAGACTGGATCAAATCGGGCGCCAAGTACCAGCAGCACTGGTCGTATATTGCCCCTGTTCGGTCTGAGGTTCCCGTTGTGCCGGAATCTGTCAAAGCCCGCTATGGCACCTGGCCAAAGAACCCGATCGACAATTTCGTACTGAGCAAGCTGACGGCTAATGGGCTCACTCCAGCCGATGAAGCCGATCGTCACACATTGGCTCGCCGAGCCAGTTTTGATATCACCGGACTGCCACCGAAATGGGAACAGGTGGAAGCGTTCGTCAATGATAAGTCAGCGGATGCGTACGAGAAGTATGTGGACATGCTGCTGGCTTCACCGCGATGGGGCGAACATCGAGCACGCTATTGGCTGGACTATGCTCGCTACGCGGACACTCACGGAATTCACTTCGATAACTATCGTGAAATGTGGGCGTACCGTGACTGGGTGATCAAAGCGTTCAACCAGAACATGCCCTATGATCAGTTTACGATCGAAAATCTTGCCGGCGACTTGCTGCCCCTCGCAACGCTCGATCAAAAGATTGCCTCGGGCTTCAATCGTTGCAACATGACGACGAACGAAGGCGGCATCATCGATGAGGAGTACGCAGTGCTCTACACCCGCGATCGCACGGAAACCGTTTCGGCCGTCTGGATGGGTCTGACCGCTGGATGCGCAACTTGCCACAGCCACAAGTTTGATCAGTTGAGTCAGAAAGAGTTCTATGAGATGTCGGCGTTCTTCAACAACACGACGCAGGCGGTTCGAGACGGAAACATCAAGGACACACCACCGATCATCCCGGTGCCGCTGGAATCTGACCGGGCTCGGTTCACCGAATTGCCTCCGCTAGTCGCCGCCGCTCGTGCCGCTGTCGAAGAGCGTCGCGCGGGAGCACGGCCGGAGTTCAATACCTGGATCGCCACGGCGAAGCCTGAAACTCTGGGAGAACCAGTCTCTTCAGAAGGGCTGCATTTCCTTGCAGGCCTCAATGAAGGCGACGGAAAACTATTGCACTACAGTCTGGACGGCAATGCGGCTGAAGTGGCTTTGAATGATTCCGCCAAATGGCAGGATGGACCCAACGGGAAAGCTCTGCAAGTTCAAGGAGCCGCCTGCGATGTGGCAACGGTTGGTGACTTTGAAGCCGATCAGCCGTTCTCCTGCGCAGCATGGGTCAACGTGCCAGCCAATGATGGCGGCGGAGCCATGGCGGCTCGCATGGAAGCCGGACCAGGCTATCGAGGCTGGGACTTCTGGATGCAGCAGAGACGCATCGGCATGCATATCGTCAACGCCTGGCCCGACAAGGCTCTGAAGGTTGTTAGTCAAGCTCAGATCCCGGCCAATGAATGGGTTCATGTGGCAGTGACCTATGACGGCAGCCGAAAAGCGTCCGGTCTGCAGATCTATATCAATGGAACTGTGCAGGACAAGAACATCGAGAACGACAAACTGGATGGATCCACAATTCGCACTGAAACGCCATGGCGTATCGGCCAGCGAGCGGGCAGCGAAGCCTTCACAGGTGCTCTACAGGATCTACGAATTCAGAAGCGTGTTCTGACGGCTGCTGAGATTGATTCGATGGCAAAACTCAGCCGCTTCCAGGCGACACTGGTGAAAGCCGCTGAACAGCGATCTGAGCCGGAAGTGAATGAGCTGTATGCTTTCTGGCTCAAGAAATTTGACGCTCCCTTCGGAGAAGAGTCGGCTGCTCTGGCAACTTTGGAGAAAGAAGAAGCCGACATCCGAGCCCGCGGAACGATCGCTCATGTCATGAATGAACGAACCGAACCGGCCACGGCTTATGTACTGTTCCGCGGCGAATACGATCAGCGACGTGATCAGGTCTTTCCTGCGACTCCGGCCGCGTTTCCAGCATTTCCAGAAGCCGCGCCGAAGAATCGATTAGGATTTGCTCAATGGTTGCTGCAGCCGGAGCATCCGCTGACGACTCGAGTCACCGTGAACCGGCTCTGGCAGGAAGTTTTCGGTATGGGGCTCGTCCGTACTACGGGAGACCTGGGCGTTTCTGGAGAGCTGCCTGTCAATCAGGAACTGTTGGACTGGCTGGCGGTCGAGTTTCGCGAGGGCGGCTGGGATGTGAAGAAATTTGTGAAGCTGATGGTCACGTCGGCCGCCTATCGGCAAAGTGCAACGGTGACGCAGTTGAAGCTGGAAACGGATCCTGCAAATCGTTTGCTGTCCCGTGGGCCACGTTTCCGAATGGATGCGGAAGTCGTACGAGATAACGCACTCGCTGTGAGCGGATTGCTGGTCGCAAAGATCGGTGGCCCAAGCGTACGACCTTATCAGCCGGATGGCGTGTGGGAATCCATTGCGATGATTGGCAGTACAACTCAACGGTACACACGTGATTCTGGCGACAATCTCTACCGACGGAGTCTGTACACATTCGTCAAACGCATGGCACCGCCGGCATCGCTGGATATTTTCAACTCGCCAAATCGTGAATCATGCTCTGTCCGTCGTGAAAGAACGAATACGCCGATGCAGGCTCTGGTCACAATGAATGATGAGCAGCACGTTGAGGCGGCTCGAAGATTCGCGGAGCACATCCTGAAAAGTGGCGGATCTGCCGATGGTCAGCGTCTCCAGTTTGCTGCCCACCAATTATTGGCACGTGAATTTCGTGCCGATGAACTGACCATTCTGACGGAGTCGCTGGGACAACTGGCTGCGTTTTATAAGGACCATGCAAAGGAAGCCGGGGAGTTGATTCAAACCGGTGAGTCCGAGCCCGATGTGTCGTTCGACGCTGGCACGTTGGCCGCATGGACGATGCTGTGTAATGAAATGATGAACCTGGATGAAGTGTTGAATAAGTAAGGCGGTGATTTCCTTAAAGCTCATTTCACCACCGCCGTGGAATGAATTGAATGCAGAGGTCGCGGCGGAACGCAGAGAGAAGATATTTTTTTTCCCCCCTGCGTTCCTCTGCGAAACCTGTGTTCAGAAACTGTGCTTTCTCTGTGTAACTCTGTGACCTCTGTGGTGAAAAGTGCGAATCGGCATTTTGTTTCACTACAGACTGCGGTGTCGGAGAGTGGTTACTCGAAGGGCTAACGCCCTGCCGCTCGCCGGTGAAAATCAATTCAGGAGTATTCGACGATGAATTTATTCGAAGAACTCAAACAGAATATGACTCGGCGATATTTCTTTTCGCAGGGTTCAAATGTCATGGGGACTGCGGCTCTCGCGTCACTGCTGGGCCAGTCAGCCATCGGAGGTGTGGATGCACCGAAGGGCCACGCCGGAGCCATGCCGACTCATTTTCCCGCGAAGGCCAAGCACATCATTTATCTGCATATGGTCGGCGGTCCATCGCAACTGGACCTCTATGACCACAAGCCACAGATGGATGCGTGGTACGATAAGGATCTTCCGGAATCTGTGCGGAACGGTCAGCGACTGACGACGATGACATCCGGACAGGCTCGATTTCCTATTGCTCCGTCGAAGTTCAAATTTGAACAGGCGGGCCAGTGTGGGATGTGGGTTACGGAACTTCTGCCGTGGACGAAGAAAGTCGTCGATGATATGACGTTTGTCCGCAGCATGTACACTGAGGCGATCAATCATGAACCGGCTGTGAGTCTGCTGCAAACCGGCAATCAGGTGACCGGACGGCCGTGTCTGGGATCCTGGATGTCTTATGGACTGGGATCACTGAACGAGAATCTGCCGGCCTTTGTGGTCATGGTGGCTCGTCCGACCAACACAGAACAGGTTCAGGCGATTTCTGCAAGATTGTGGTCGTCAGGTTATTTGCCGGGCGAATACGCGGCGACATCATTTCGCTCGGCCGGTGATCCCATTCTGTTCATCAACAACCCAAACGGCGTAACGCCCGATGTTCGCAGAACAACTCTGGATGGAATGAGACGACTGAATGAGCTGAGTTATCAACAACTGGGCGATCCCGAGATTCATACTCGAATCCAACAATACGAACTGGCGTTCAGAATGCAGTCGAGTGTTCCCGAACTGACCGATCTGGCATCAGAGCCGGAGTCCACGTTTGAACTCTACGGCGAAGCCTCAAAGAAGGGCGGCACTCTGGCCAACACGATGTTGCTGGCTCGAAGAATGGTTGAACGCGGCGTACGATTTGTGCAGATTTACCATAACAACTGGGATACTCATGCCAATGCGGCCGGACGTCTTCCCGATCAATGCCGAGATCTTGATCAGGCCACTTATGGTCTGATTACAGATCTCAAACAACGCGGTTTGTTTGACGATACGATCATTATCTGGGGCGGTGAATTCGGCCGAACGATCTATTCTCAGGGAGGATTGTCCAGGGAGAATTACGGTCGTGACCACCATCCTCGCTGCTTCACAATGTGGATGGCCGGTGGTGGTTTTAAAGGTGGCACGATTTACGGCGAGACGGACGACTTCAGTTACAACATCGTGCGAGATCCGGTTCACATTCGTGACTTCCATGCCACCGTGCTGAACCAGATCGGCTACGACCACCAGCGATTGACGTTCAAGTATCAGGGACTCGATCAGCGACTGACTGGTGTGTTGCCGGCGAAAGTGATTCAGGAACTGATTACCTGATTGTTACCGCTGCTTTTCACTCAATGGCACATCGCGAAATTCGGTATGGCAGGCCACGCAATTCTTGACGACCCGTTCAAATGACGCGGGCAGCGTATCAGGTACAGGCAACGCTGCTCCTGATTCGCTCCAACTCATCAATGCGGCTTCAAGATCGACGGCGGCGGATTCTGATTCACGGAGCATGTTCCGAAAGCCTGCGGGCTCTTTGGCAACGCTTTCGGTTCTTAGCAATTCTGAAAAATGATCTTTCAGCAACAGGACTTCCTGAGCTGGATTAAGATCGGGGCGAGTCAACGGTGACTTCCATCCGGCGGCTGCTATTGTCTTAACCGAGTCGAAAGTCTGCTCCAGATGCACCATCGACTCAGCCATCGGAGTCAGCTCTGCCGATTCCGGAAAGTCGCATTTCAGAGCGTCGAGAACCGCGTCGTCCACTTTCTGAGCCGACTCTGCGGATTCATAGAGTCCTCGATAATTGGGATTGGTTCCTGCCAGCTTAAGAATTACCGACGACACGGAAGGATCGATAAGCCCTGCTGTCACACAGGCCACAGCCGCGGCCGCTGGGCTGCGATGTTTGCCATGATGGCAGTGAATGTAAATCGGGCCTTCAAAATCTCGCACCGCCTTTGCCAGTTCTTTCCCGCGTTGCTCCGGAATGCCATCGTAAGAATGAGGCAGGTGAACGTATTTCAGACCATGTCTTTTGGCGAGTTCCAGATCAGGCTTAGCACCATCCACGCTGATGATGGTTTTGATGCCGAGATCCTGCAACTCCTGAAAAGCTTCTTCACCAGCTGGCTGTCCGCCCGAGATCACTTTTTCGTGAATCTGAATAGCATTGGGAAGATGAGCGGAAGTCAGTCTGCGAGGCAGGGCCAGGTTCTCAGCCTTTGGCGTTCCCGCAACGGTCTCTGCCGACTGTTCTAATGGGCCTTCTTCGCAGACGATTTCGATTTCGGACTTTTTAGATGAAACATCCGCGGCTGACTCAGAGCTTGACTTGCGACCATCCGCGCAGCCCGTCGACAGTAAGCTGACGATCACAAATCCGCACACAGTAAAAGGCATCGTGTTCATCTTCGTCACATTTCCGAGGCAGACGGAGTCCTGTCCAATACCGTTCGCAATTTGGACATGTTAGTCGAATTCTTCAGCACAACGATCTTTCAATATGCTCCGTCTGAAAATCCGGGGATTTCACAAGGAGATCAGGGCTTTCTGACCCAACGTGAGAAGGCCCTCTCCATAATCCTCAAAGTTGCACAGACCTGTCGCCCGCCAGGGAAGGCAGTCTCGGAGACGCAACTTTCGAGAAGCCATCAAAGTCAGAATCATGGATGAGTCTCTAAAGGCTTTATTTTGTCTCAGAGGTTACTGCAGTTCTCAGTAATCCTGGGTTTTGACCGAAGGACTGCAAAAGGTGTACGTCCGAGCGAACTGGTCCCAACGCATGGCAATGGATGTCTGGTGTTCTGGTATGCCCCCGCCTTCGAAAAAGGGCGAGAACTTCTGACGCAGAAGAAACTCGGCGAAAAGCGGGCTGGAAAAGCACGCGGGTAAAGGAACCGTTTCTCGGCCGCGTTGGCTTTATGATTTCTCCGCTGCCAGCACTGCGGTAAACTGGTGGTCCGACCGGCTGTGCCTGTCGCCCCCGTCCCGTCGGCAATTCTGCAGTTCAAGAGATCTTCCATGCATCCCGATAAAGTTGGACCATATCTGATTGATCGCAAGATCGGCGCTGGAGGCATGGGCAACGTCTATCATGGCGTACACGAGTTGACGAAGCAGGAAGCCGCCATCAAGGTGTTGCCCGCCGCGATGGCTCGAGAAGAAGGCTTTGTTCAACGATTCTCCCGTGAGATCGATGCTCTGCGACAGCTATCGAATCGACATATTGTGCAGTTGTTCCAGGATGGTGAGACAACGGATGGCACGTTTTACTATGCCATGGAGTTTGTTGACGGGCACACGTTGACGGCCGAAATCACGGATCGCAAAAAGCTGCCCTGGAAAGATGTTATTGAGTATTCGATGCAGATCGCAGCCGCGTTGAAGGCTGCTCACGATGCCGGAATCGTGCACCGTGACCTGAAGCCAAGCAATCTGATGTTGACGAACGATCGAGTCATCAAGTTGACCGACTTCGGAGTCGCCAGTTTATTTGCTTCCGCTCGACTGACTCGCACAGGAGGCGTTGTGGGCACGGCCGAATACATGTCACCGGAACAAGCGCGGGGCCAAAAAGCCAGTCGGCGCAGTGACCTGTATTCGCTGGGTGCTGTCATGTATGCCATGCTGACCGGACGCCCTCCGTTCACCGGCGCCAGCGCGAATGACATTCTGCAGAAGCACCAATTCGGCCAGTTTGATAAGCCCAGTCGCTATGTGGCTGATCTTCCGCGTTTGGTTGAAGAACTGGTGTGTCAGCTCCTTGAGAAAGATCCTGCCAAAAGGCTGCCGGATGCTTTAGTGGTGATGAAGCGACTGGAACAGATCAAACTGCGTCTGGAGATGATCGAGCATCAGTTGGAATCTGAAACCGTCGAGCGGCCTGGACCCGGCACGACGATCATGTCAGAAAACGAATCCGCCGAGTGGGACGTGCATCATCCCGGCCCGGCAACAATGGTGCGAAACATGATCCGAGACGATGTGACCTCGTCACTGGTTAAGTCACCGGTCGCAAAGTTCTTCGATAACATTTTTGTGCTCATTACTCTCCTGGCCCTGATCATTGTCTTCGGGATCTGGATGAACCGCCGCAGCGTGGCTGATCCCGGCGAACAGCTGGCGAAGGCTCGCGAATTGCTGGCCAGAGCCCCCAGCCCTGTCTGGCTGCGTGCACGGGATGAATTTCTACAGCCGCTACTGGACGCAGATGCCCTGCCCAATTCAAAAGAAGAGATTGATGCACTCATTCTGAAAGCCAATCAATTTGATTTCTGCCGATCTTTGCGAGCAGATCCTGAAAGCAGCAAGGATGAAGCTTCAGAGCTGCAACGTCTGATTCGACGAACCTTTGATACATTCAGTAATGGTGATCCGGTCGCCGCACGTGAGCAGTTGCAGTCGGTTCGTGAACTTGCCGCGCAGGATTCTCGTAACGAATACTTGTCCCAGTTTCTGGTGGAGACACAGCAGAAGTGGGACAAAGAACCTTTGACAGTCGGCCGCAAGGCCCTGTTGGAACGAATCCTGATTGAAGCTGAAGCGATGGCAAAATCGGGTGACTCGGTGAGTATCGACAGGGCTGTCAAGACACTGACCGCCGCACGTCAAATCTACTCCAACGACCGAGCTGTGACAGAGGAGTCCGGACGGATTGACGTGTTGCTGAAACAGCTTCAGCCGACGCCATAGTGTGGAAATCATTCGATCGACAATCCACTGCAGTCGGTTTTGTGCATAAGTCCGCTGATCCTCCCCGGACAACTCCATCAATGTGGAAAAACGACCAGACCCGATTGAATCCGGTTCGCGTCCAAGTCACATTGTGATGGTTGCAGAATGTATGGCTCGGGTGAAATGCGTCGGATTGTTCTCCGCAGGCTTATTTTTCAGCCCGAAACTGATCGACTCATTTGAAACTCGGACTCAGCGATGATTGTGAAACTTGGCCCGTGCCGCATGGAATTGGTTCAGGGCGATCTAACTCAGCAACACGTCGACGCGATCGTCAATGCCGCCAATAGCAGCCTTGCCGGTGGTGGCGGTGTCGATGGGGCTATACACAATACGGGTGGTCCAGCCATCATGCAGGAAACAACGCAGAATTATCCTGAGGGTTGCTCCACTGGCAGCGCGGTGATGAGCGGGGCTGGCAATCTTCCGGCCAAGTATATCTTTCATGCCGTGGGACCAGTCTGGAAGGGCGGTCGTCAGGGAGAAGCAGAGCTGCTGGCGTCGGCCTGTCGAGCGTGCCTGAAACTGGCGGTGCAGCATCACTGCAACAGTATTGCTTTCCCTGCCCTGAGTGCCGGAGCTTATGGGTATCCTCTTGATCTGGCAGCGGCCAATCTGGTCAAGACGACGATGGATTTTGTTCGATGGCATCAGAATCCGACGATGGTTCGATTCGTTCTGTTTGATCAGGGCGCGTTCGGGGCCTTTGCGCGAGCGGTGGAGGAAGTGGTGCAGAAATGATCGAACCATCACTTCGCGAACACGTCGCGTCAGATGGTTACCGTCTGAAGTTTCGCCACTGGGCTCCTGTGCATCCCAGGGGGATTGTGATTGCTCTGCACGGCATGCAAAGTCACTCCGGGTGGTATGATTATTCTTCACGTTGTTTGGCCGACGCTGGTTTCGCAGTCTACTTTCCGGATCGCCGTGGCTCGGGCCTGAATGGTTTCCAGCGCGGCCATGCAGCGCATGCGATGCGGCTGGCAAATGATGTGCGAGCACTTCGCGCGCTGGCCATCAATGAGACTGTCGTTGGCACCGTGAATTCAAACGCTCAATTGCCCATCACGATTCTGGGTATCAGTTGGGGAGGAAAACTGGCAGCAGTCGTCGCGGCTTTGTTTCCTCGGGAATTCGATCGCCTCGCGCTGCTGTATCCGGGCCTCGTTGCCAAAATCGGGCCAACCTGGTCGCAGCGTTTACGACTCAATCTGGCACGCACATTTGAAATCGTGAAGCACCACATTCCTATTCCTCTCGACGATCCTGCTCTGTTTACTCAGGACCCCGAATGGCAACAATTCATCTCTCATGACCCCCTCGCATTGCACACAGTCTCCAGCAGTTTTCTGAATGCAGGCCGAGAACTGGATCGCGAGCTGACAACTCACTGTGCGAAAATTTTGCAACCGACGTTGTTGCTGCTGGCCGAGAACGACAGCATTATCGATAACGTTGCGGTTCGCGAGAGAGTTAACCGGTTCGGTACTCACCAACTCACAACACAGGTCTATTCAGGTGCTCGACACACACTGGAGTTTGAACCGAACCGAGACGTCGTCCTTGCTGATCTGATCGCCTGGCTTTCAGTATCTTGAGGGTTCCGAGTAACATCGAAGTGCCCCGATAATTGACCCGATTGCCAGCGACAACGAAGCTCGATTTGAAAATGATTATCGGGCCTGTGACGAGCTGGCTTCTCAGTCGGGGTTTCCGCCGTTTTCTGAAGGAGATCCTCGATGTTGTTGATTCGAGTATCGATCTGCTTGAGCGCTGCCAGAATTTCGACCAGCACTTTTTCGGAACTTGCTCAACCGCTCAGGAACGCCTCCGGAGATTTCTTGTCTTCCGTCTGTCGCAGAGTCGTGGGGTATGCGGGTGAATGAGCGGTCAATAGTCCCAGAACGAAAATGACCGCTGTAAGGCTTCACTGGCGGACAGCACTGACCATCTTTCTTCTCCCATCCGCAAACCGGCTTAAAAACAGCTCTCTGCATGGAGTCAAATCCAGCTCAACAATTTCATCTCACCGGAGCGCATGCTCGGATTGGCCCTGGATGATGCAAACACACATCGCTCACGTTCAGGGATGATCGGTTGTGTCGTCAGTCCGGTTGTGTCGTCAGTCCGGTTGTTCAGAAGTGGAGGAAAACGAAAAAAGCCCCGTCGGATTCA
The DNA here is from genome assembly GCA_945861975.1 of Candidatus Kuenenia stuttgartensis. Lineage (GTDB taxonomy): Bacteria > Planctomycetota > Planctomycetia > Planctomycetales > Planctomycetaceae > SXXK01. The sequence continues at coordinate 12,712 of CAMAXD010000039.1, forward strand.
GTGAATCTGACGGGGCTTTGGATTTCGAGCACTCTACTTAGTCTGTGACTAAATCTACTTGCCTGGCTCTGGAGTTGGCTCAGTGGAAGGAGCTGGCTCAGTTCCAGCTTCCGGTGGCTTCTCACCGCCGGCGTTTGGATCTTCACCTTCTTTGGCTGGCTCGCCTTCAACAGCGGCCTTCTTGGATTCAGCAGCTTCCTGCTTCATCTTTTCCATTTCAGCCTGAGCAGCCTTCAGGGCTTCTTCCGCTGCGTTTTTGGCCGCAGTCAGGTCAGTCACCTGCTTCTCAAGATCCGCCTTGGCTGTCTTCAGGGCATCTCGCTCTTCGGTCGTTGTCTTCAATTCGCCTTTGGTTGATGCCAGAACTTCGTCCTGCTTCTTGCCGGCTTCACGCAGTTGAGCAACTTCTTCGATGCACATCTTATGAGCGGCTTCGGCCTTCTCTGCTCGCGCCTTTTCAGCGGCCACTGTGTTCTTCTCGCCATCAAGCTGCTTGTTCAGTTCAGCAACCTGAGCTTCCATAGCAGCCTTTACATTGGCAGCTTCTGCTTTGACCGCTTCGATCTCGGCCTTGGCGGCTTCGATGGCAGCGTTGGCAGCAACCAAATCAGCCTGAGCTTGCTTCAGCACCGGTTCCATGTCGTCGGCATCTTCTGCACGAGACAGCGCGTCCTTGTATGGCATCATCTCGCGATAGGTGCCATCTTTCGCTTTGTACCAGCGAGTTGTCTTGCACGGTGAACAGTTATTCTGTTCCGCCTTCAAACAGGATTTCAGCCCAGCTTCGGAAACGTTTCCGAAAGCCAGTACTACGGCTAATGAAATCAGCAGGGTTTTCATTTCAGTCACTCAAAGGGGTTGGGGGCGGGATCCGTGCCATTCGGTAAACAATGGATCCGAGTTTGAATTAAAGTTTGCTCAAATGTCGCGTTTCGACAACTTCATTCCGGTGGCACAGATCAAAGATGGAGGGAATTCTGACGGATAAGGGGATTCTGCGTACTCTGCGGGGGGTTTTCCAAGAAGAAACGCCATTTTGTTGATATCGATTACAGCGACTGTCTCATCCAGGAATCCAGAACAGCACCGGCAATGCTGATTTTACCGGCAATGCTGATTTTAAGGGCAATGCTGATTTTAAGGGCAAGAGACACTCTGACATGTTCCTGAAGCTCGCATTCGTTCGGTTTTCGGACTGTTGATTCAATCGGTCATTTCAAAGCCGACGGCGACGGCGGGGGTGGGTCGCCTCCGGCTCAGCAGTCAACAAAAACCAATACGAATACCTCTTCCGAGCATTCGAGGTTCGCTCCGACAGTCAACAGAACCATCGCATGTTTATCGATTAGAGTCAAAGTTGCACCATTCTTAACCACAATTCGATCAAAGGTTCCTACACTGCGAGTGGTTAGGTTTTGCTCAAGGTTGTGAGCCTGACTGGCGCGACTCACGTGGAATTCTGAACCGCTGGATTCTCGGCCTGTCGTCGAATTCAGCCCCATTGCAAATCGATTTGGCAAACAGGGGCTGACTGTTAAGCGTTTTTCTGACATACGGATCGGATGTCCTGATCTTTGACGACGCGATCAAACATACGCATGAAAACGTCGCCTGACTCCCAGGTTCTGGGGCTTCAGCAGGTGTATGGAAGTTTGCTGCAACGACCAGCGATCAACTGGCCCTCTGAACGTTCGTTCATAAAGCGACTGGGTGTGGGAGGTCAGGGAAGCGTGATGCTGGCGGAACGCCGAGGGGCCGCTTCATTCAGTATTCCGGTCGCCCTGAAATTCTTTTCTCCCGCCGCGTTCAGTTCGCTGGCGCGCTATGAAGAGGAGATGCATCGCCTCGCCGAAGTCTCCGCGATCGTCGCTCGCATTCAGGTCGACCACCTTGTTTCGGTCCATACATTTCAGCTCGACAGTGGGATTTATGTACTGGAGATGGAGTGGATCGATGGATTTGACCTGCTGCATATTCTCCGACGAGATACTCTGGCATTTGTTCAGGACGCCGTGACCGAAACGCGCTGGGCCAATATTACAGAACGAGTCATTACGACCGGTGAAGTCGACTGTCGTCTTAAACCAGGCATGGCAGTGGCCATCATTCGAGAATGTCTCGAAGGAATTGCAGCGCTGCATCGGGGCGGGATCGTCCACTGCGATCTGAAGCCATCCAACGTCATGGTCAAACGCACGGGCCAGGTCAAGATCATCGACATCGGTTCGGCTTATTGGCTCGGGCGGCCTCCTCATGCTCAGCCTTGTACGCTGGAGTATGCTGCCCCCGAGATTCTCTCCGGGCATCGTGCGACCGCTCAGTCCGATCTGGCCAGCCTTGGCTACATGCTGATCGAAATGTTGTCCGGGTCCAAGCCGTTTTCCGGAATGAATTTTGAACAGTTGATTCAAGCCAAACAGACGATCCTGGAACGTTTGCCCAGCCTTCTGCCGATGGAAGAATTTCAGTTCAGCGAACCCTTGATTCGCCTGCTGCGAGGATTAGTGCATCCTGATCCGCAGCAACGATTCAGCACGGCCGAAGAGGCTGAGTTGTCCGAGTATGGTGCCGCCGGCTTCCTGCGAGAACTGATCAAGAGTGATCTTGCTGAAGAATACGGGATGGAATTGCGGCGGTGGATTGCTGAGCTGGAAACGAACTCCGGCAGTGGTCGCGAGAAGGTCAGTGACATTGTGCCAGACGGAACTACAAAGATCGTGATTCCGGATTCAGACTCCCTGAATCACGGCCAGCAGACCTGAAGTACGCAGCCCGATTGAGTGGCAATATAAAGTCGATCGCCCAGTGGCCCCGTACGGATATATTGTGGCGGATCTTGTGAGACATCCACGGCCCATTGAATTTCGCCATCAAAATTCAGCCAGTAGATTCGATTCTCCAGAGTCAGGACCGCCACTCGACTCTTATTTGCGGCCGCCGAAACTCGTGAAGGAATGCCGTCAATCGCGAAAGCTCCCAGTTGCTCGCCCGAGCGATTGTAAACCTGAACGCCATGATTGAAGGCCGCAAGGAAGACGCGTTTGGCTCCTTCCGCCAAACTCATATCTCCCAAATTGTTCAGTAGTTGCTCACTCCAGACTTCTTTGCCTTTGAGAGTATAGCGACACAGTTGCCCGAACTCCGCAGCAGCCAGCAGCTCGGGTTGCTCAGAAAAAAAGGCCAGATGTTCCATCGGTCGACGTGTCTCGATTTTCGCTATCTCTTTGCGATCGGCTGACACAATGTGAAGCCGCGACGCATCTGTACAGAAAGCAATATGACTTCCGTGCGGTGATACAGCCAGTCCCGTGATCCGCCCCGTGATTGCGACATCCCAGAGTGGTCGGAGAGTTCTGTCAAAGCAGATCAGCCGACGCTCATTGACAATCGCTGCGCCAAGATCGCCTGAATGAGCAATCACGACGCGCGAAAGTCCGGGATAATTCAGGTTCTCAACCAGCCGATCGCCCGACTGATTCATCAACGTCAGGTGGCCGCGGCGAGTTCCCACGAGTAACTCACGTGACTCGTGGGCGAGATCGATGCCGACAATGCCGTCGGGGAAAAAATCTTCAAAGACTTCGCCGGGGCGTGATCCATGACAATTATGCAGCAGAGGTGACGCCACTCGATGTCCCCGCGTCCGTTTCTACTGGAGCTGGTTTTGCAGGATTTCAATGGCTTCAGCCACATCCGGATCCGCACTGATCTCTTCCGTCGTACGTCCTCGATAAAACGAGTACTGCAGATCCTTCGGTTCCGGAACTTCGACGTCCGGGGCCAATCCTTTGCCAGAGTAGTTCTTGTCGTCAGGAGAATAAAACTTTGCCGTCGTCAGCTTCAGACCTGTGTCGCCGGGAAGATGGATGATGCTCTGCACCGACCACTTCCCGTAAGTCTTTCGCCCCACGATTTTGCCACGATGATGATCTCGAATGGCCCCCGCTACAATTTCACTAGCGCTGGCACTGTTTTCGTCGACGATCAGCGCCAACGGATAGTGACGTACATTATTGCCATGAGCCTGAAACACCTGATTCTGCTCGGGCGAGCGCCCTTTTGTGGACACCAGAACGCCGCGATCGATGAATCGGTCGATTACGGCCGCCGCCGTTTCCAACAATCCGCCTGGGTTACCGCGAAGGTCCCAGATCAGAGCTTTCATGCCCTGACGCTCCAGCCCTCGCAGCGCTTCATCAAGTTCTTCAGCAGTGTTGTTCTGGAATCCTTCCATGCGGATGTAACCAATACCGCTGACTTCATCCAGCATGAGTTTTCGAGTCACACTGTGGATCTGAACTCGCTGACGAATGAAATCGCCGCTCTTTTGAGCCCCGTCTGGTGATTCATACGTCAGCTTCACTTGACTGCCACTGGTGCCACGCAGAAGCCGAGCAGCATCGTCTGTCGACAGATCCTTGCAGTCGGTACCGTCGATGGCTACCAGATAGTCGTCAGGCTGTAAACCACCGCGTTCCGCAGGACTATTGAACAGCACATTGACAAGATGCATGCCGCGGCCTTTGACGCCCTTCATCTCAATCCCGATGCCCACCAACTCCCCCTGAATACTGCCGAACAGATCGTTGTACCGATCCGGAGTCAGAAAGTTGCTGTATTCATCGAGTGCATTGCAGCCGCCGAAGATGTATTCCATCACGACCACAGTTCCTGAGATCCCCAACTCGCGCTGACACAGATCACAAACGGCCGTCACTGTGGATCGAGCCTGCATGCGGCTGTCGATACGACGATTCCAGAAGTCCTTGATAAGGCTCTGGCGTACTCGGTCAATGGCTTCAGTTTTGTCGTCAAGTTTGTTCTTGGCGGTGAACCGATCATTCTTCAGAGCCATGTAAAGGCTCTCTGTTCCATGAGCAACGAAACGAGTCTCCTTGACCGGTTCCACGTATTCATACTGAACCCGACTCAGGATGTCCTCAAACAGATCCAAAGCTTCTGCTCGACCTTTGGTGAGTAGCTTTTCTTCAAAGCTGCGGTCCGAATAGCGACGATCGACACCGAAGTGGATTCGTGTTCGACGCAGGCCATACTTCAGCCCTTCGTCATCGGCGAAACGCTTAAGCGTCGCTTCATAGTGGTTGATCGCTTCAACCCACTGACGATTGTTTTCAAGAAGTTCGCCCGCTCTTAATGCGTCCGCCGCATCGGCGTAGATGGACGCATCGGCTTCCACAGGGTCTTCAGCTCGCAGGACAGGCGGCGTTAGAAGAAACAGTGAGACGAGAGTCACTGTCGACCAGAGCCGACAACTCAGCACGTTTAGACGCATGATGTTCCCCTGGACCCCGACAGCCGTGTTTGCCGTTGTGGTCCATCCACCCAGTGCATTCAAATCCGAGCGGCATCATGCCCTGCTAATGATCTCAACCATGAAACCAGACGTGCTGGTCGGAGGGGATCTTTTCTGCACGCGGCCACGATTGAGGCGAACTTCCCGGGGGTATCCCGCGAACACCCGGCCTCAATCTGCACCGTGCAGAGAATAAGTCCCACACCGGCCAATCATTCGACGACATTCTTTGCTGTCGGATGAGTTGCAATGATCACACTATCAATGCCGCAGTCCAGTTCATAAACCCAAATCGAATATAGGGCCGAAAACACCCGAGGTCAAACAGGGATTCTCGACAGAGTTTTCGCAGCAGAGATATCCGACAGATTGGGCATTGAAGTCATTGCCCACCATGGCTTTCTATCTTTCCATGCCAACGCATACCACTCCGAAACCGGGGAGCGGCCCTTTCGATTCCCGCAAACTCACGGTCGCCAATTTGCCCAGGATCGCATTCCGTTAAATTCGGAAAATTCGATTATCCGGTCCCTTGCCGACGCGAACTGCCGCGCGTAAGCTGCTGGAGCAATTTGTGGGATTAACGCCCATAATGATCTTTGAAAACAAGTTGAAAGTGGGATTCATGCCCGGTACGCTGTAGGCCTTCGGCTTGCAGCTGCGGTCACACAAAAGTTATGTGTGTCTGGCTGACAGGCCTGTTCTGGCAGACCAGCGATTACTGGGGGGTGCTGCCCTTGTAAGAAGGAAGAGGGTTTCCACATGTTTCTGACGGGAGAATACAAGCGAACGATCGATGATCGCTTTCGCCTGATGCTTCCGCCGGAGCTGTCTGGGGCGATCTCTGATGAAAATGGCGATGTCATCATCGCTAAGGAAAGAGCCGGTTGTCTGAGCCTTTGGCAGCCTGCGGAATGGCAGAAACGGCTCGACAGTGGCATCGCGTTGCTGAAGCAAAAAATCGACTCGGGACGAATGGAACAACGCTGGAGCGAAGTTCAACGCCTGGGACGTCTGCTATCAACTCGCCATCAGACGACACGACTGGCAAATCGCTCGCGACTTCTGATACCAGAAGGCTTCAGGCCATTTCTTGGCGTTGATGCTGGAAAAGAAACAGTCGTTGTTGGAGCTGTCATCTGTGTGGAAATCTGGCAACCAGATGCATGGAACAATGTCCTGAAAGATGAGATGCCGGACTTCGGCGAACTCTTCAAGCAGTTGACACAATAATCCCGCTTTCAAATCCGGAAGCAGAACGGATCGAAGACGAGAAAAGCATTGCTTACTCACTCTTCCCAGCAGGTCGCTTGCTCACTCAACACGACACGCGACTGGCCGAGAGTTGTCCACCACGGATGGCGATGCGGCAGGGAGGCCGCTTTTCTCTCTTCGATCCGGTTTTTTCTGCCTCTGAGTTTTCTTCTCACCGTCGCACATCTTAAAGCCTTTAGATGTACGTTGGACATTCTTGTCCAACTGGGTTTTGACGGGCAAGAATGCAAACCCTGCCCGTAACACGAGTCTTTACGCAGCCACAGCCTGCCCACCGCTCCCCCTGACGCCGGAGCATTTGAAAGAGGCAGAAGAAGCCAAAAAGGCTTTAAAAGAATAACATCGGCGAGCGGCTGGGCGTCAGCCTCCGTGTCTCCTTGAACCTTGCTGCGATCACGGCAGTCGGCGTTCCGCCCAGCTTGTTTCCGGCGTCACCTACTCAGCGTTCCCCAAACATCCACAGCAGAGCATAGTCCGTTGACTTTACGATGGCATCGTCATCTACAAACGAGACTCGATCCAGTCTTTGATGGGATTCAACTCTTCGAAATCCAACTGGCCTCGATTAACGTGGCTTTGAGGATTCAATGCGTCGTCCAACCATTTGTCTGACGTGAAAACGGACAGGTATTCTGATTGGTCTTCAAGAACAGTCCATTCGCCCGATTCATAAATGAACAAAACTACGTCGTACCGCCAGTCGCCGGTTACGACAGGCCACATCGATGATTCTGTTCCAGGCTGTATGCTGCGGTGGACCAGGGGCAGGACGCTCAATCCAATCCGCAAACCGGTTTAGAGCCTCCACGAGTGGCAGGCATATTCTGAGATAACTCGGACACATAGGCTCACCCGGGTTGAGTGCGGACCAGCTAGTCAGCGGAACGACGAATAATCGTTGTTCTCACGACAGAGTCGTCGCATAAAAAACAATGCCCTGAAAGCAATCACACTTCCGGGGCATCCTGATGAACCTTCAAAGTTGCATCTTTTAGAGCACAGCCCCTATGGCAGTGCAATGGTCTTCAGATTCTGCGGGCCGCCTTCAGCCTGCACGAGAACCAGCGTTGACGTTTCGTTCAGCTTGTCCAGTTGAACCACGCCAGCCATGGATTCAACGGTTTCATACTTCTGTCCGGCACTGCCGCCACCGCTGACGGGCTCTGTCAGGCCTTTGTTTTCTTTCAGGCCCGCTGTCGTAATCTTCATAACGCCGCGAGCACTGTTGCTGAGCAATAGATATTCAGCTCCGTCTTTCGAATAGCTGATCATGTCGAGCGGACGATTGCGATTGCCAAGTTCCGCAACGGTCGTCGCCTTGACCTTTTCACCGGAGGCTGACAATTCCTTGACCGGAATCTTCACGAGCGGCGTGCAAACATAGGCTCCCAGAATGCTTGGTTCGCCATCGATCATCATGGCCACGAAGGTTCTCATCGCTGAAGAATCTTCGCTCTTACCATGAGCCGCATGATAAATCTCAACGCCAATGCCTTTATCCGCATCGGCGAAGGGAAAACTAATTTCCCGCACGGTTGATGCTGACTGAGCAGTACTGAGTCCTGAAACCAGCAGCTTGTTTTCGAAGAACGCAATATCGGTGATGGAATCGGTCCGACGATTTTGTGCTCGTCGACCTTCACCGACGACCTTGTCTTCCGGAGCGTTGGCCAGCGTCGCCTTTGAGAACTTGATGTCCTTCAGCGACAATTCAGAGATCTTGCCAGCTCCATCAATCTGTACGAGGGCGGCATGGTCGTCGGCTGTAACTGCGACGAAAGCAGCTCCGGTGCGAGGATTCACGGCCACATCGTTGACTTCCACCTTTTTAGCGTGCAGTTCATTGGCGATTGCTGTGGGCAGATCGTCAATGTTGATTGAGGCGGCTGCGGCATCGCCTTCCGTGTTGCCCGTTGCAATCGCGAACACAGTGGCATTCTTCGCATCGCCGACAAACAGAATGTCTTCAGGCCCAAATGCCAGAGTCGTGGCGGATTTCAGTTCTGGGGTTCCCGGCTTAAGTCCCCAAACATCGGCTGCAGTGGCGACATTGACTGCGGAAAAAAACAGTGCGGCGGCAAGACTGACGCGTTTCAGTAACATGACGATTTCCTCAGTTGGGCAGGCTAATTGGGAAGGGCTTGGTCTACACATGCAATATGTGCGGTCTGTGCTCAATCGTCAAGTTGCCCGCACCTGAGTGCTCTTAATACAGCGGCTCAGTCGGCAGCAAATCGTCCTGGCAGCGTTCGGCCGCCAGGCGAGCCACTGCGAAGGCCGGCGCGGAGCGGCTGACGTTGCGAACAAACATTTCCGACAAATTATGCACGGCAGCAAAGGAGGATTCACCAACCTCCTGAATCACTCGTTCCGCCAGCCAGGCACCACTTCCGCTGATCACCGCATGAATCTTCGTCACGCCTGAATCCGCCACCAACTTGCGAACATACTGGCAGCGGTTCTTCACCGCCACGGTAATCTGCTGAAGCTGTTGCTCAGCAATGTGCTCGGCGATTTTCACCAACTGGGTTTCGGATAACTCCGTCGCATCACAGCACAGCATATGAGCCAGGCGGTTCATCGCGGCTTCACGAGTCAAAGGGCGCCCGTCAGCCGTTTCACAATTTCCTGCATCCGCCATCACATCGCCATTCAACAGATGCACGTCGAGTGCGGTTGCGAATAACTCCGCGGCAACAGGTATGCGGCAGACGCCAACCGGACCAGCACTCTCTTCATCCGGCACAAGTGGTACCGTCTGTACGATCGCACAAACAGGAGTTCGCCCAACACCGGTGTACAGCAACTCCGCTGAGGCCAAACGTTCCAGATCCGTTCGACCTTCGGGAACCGGCAGACCATCAAGGAGCGGAATAATGTCCGTTGTTGTCGAGCCGATATCGATCAGAACAGCCGGCCCGGAAGGAGCTGCTCGACCAGCCCAGGTCGCCAGAGCATGCCAGTTGGAAGCGCCGGCCAACTGAGGCAGCTCAATAGCATCGGCCACTTCCGCGAATTCGCCGGACGTCAACCACACTCGAATCAGAGATCCTGCGAAGACAGCCTGCACGGCTTCAATAATGAACTGAACACCTTCGGCCTTGGTCTGAAAACAGTCCGCAAGTTCAGCCGTCATCGTCAAAGCCACGATATCCGGAGCAGCGTCGCGATAAAGCGGCAGTTGCTTCAGAATCCCGCGCAGGCCATCGCGATTCTGCCAGATTGCAAAGCTGATGCTGACGGATTCTCCATCGGCAGTGGAAGCCTTGATGTTTGCTCCACCAATATCCAGTCCAAGGACTCGCACGCTTTGCTGTTCTCCAGTGATGTGACGCGATTGCCGCAAAATTTGAGTTTCTTAAGCCTCTGCGTGTCTGGTGGATTGTCACGCCCAAAGATGTAGGTTGGACATTCTTGTCCGACTGACTTTCGACGGGCAAGAATGCCCATCCGACCCGAAAATCGGGTCCCAACGCACCACGCATAATACGTTCTCGTTTAACGGCAAGCCGCAGGCGTCGGCGAAATCTGGCGACGCCTGCGGCTCGCCGTTAAACGATTAAATCACAGACAGCCCAACGTATCTCAGCCGCTCATGGTGCCACTCGCCACCCGACCAGGCTCTACCAGCCCAGCACATGTGCAAAGATCAGCGGCGCAACAATCGTCGCATCGGATTCGATAATGAACTTCGGCGTATCAATTCCCAGTTTACCCCAGGTAATCTTTTCGTTCGGAACCGCGCCCGAGTAACTGCCGTAGCTGGTTGTCGAATCACTGATCTGACAGAAGTAGCCCCATAGAGGCACGCTGTTACGCTGTAGGTCCTGATGCAGCATTGGCACAACGCAAATCGGGAAGTCACCCGCGATGCCGCCACCAATCTGAAACATGCCGATCGAATTCTTCATGCTGGCCTCAGTATAAAACTCGGCCAGCCAGGTCATGTATTCGATCCCGGTGCGGACCGTGTGGACATTCTTGATGTCACCGCGAATCACGGCAGCGGCGTACATGTTGCCGAGTGTCGCATCTTCCCAGCCAGGCACAATGATCGGCAGATTCTTTTCGGCGGCTGCCAGCATCCACGAGTCCTTGGGATCAATCTGGTAGAACTCCTGATACTTGCCACTCAGCAGTACCTGATAGAAGAATTCGTGAGGGAAGAATCGCTTGCCGGCCTGATCGGCCGCCGTCCACACTTCCAGCATTGCCGTCTCCATGCGGCGCATCGCTTCGCCTTCCGGAATACAGGTGTCCGTCACTCGATTCATGTGGCGATCAAGCAGATCCTGTTCGTCCTGTGGCGACAACTGGCGATAGTGCGGCACTCGTTCGTAGTAATCGTGAGCAACCAGATTGAAGACGTCCTCTTCCAGATTCGCCCCGGTGCAGGAAATGAGATGCACCTTGTCCTGACGAATCATCTCGGCCAGCGACAATCCCAGTTCCGCAGTGCTCATGGCGCCGGCCAGAGTAATCATCATCTTTCCGCCCGAAGCCAGATGCTGATGATAGCCCTTGGCCGCATCAATCAACGCGGCCGCATTGAAGTGACGATAATGGTGGTTGATAAAACGAGTAACCGAGCCGTCAGCTTGCTGGGAATGAGCCATTGCAGAAATTTCGTCTTCCGGAGTCATGAAAATCAGACAGAGACTCGCCTGACGCCGCCGAACATCCGAGCCGTCTTCCCAAAGTCCGCGGCGAGCCAGTGTGAGTTGCGGAATGTTACCGGACACAAGGCTCCGTGCCACGCTTCCGGAAGCCTGCCGTTCAAAATGCCCCTGAAATGACAATGTGACTGCGGCTCTTCCGAACCGTGGTTTGGCGAAAAGTGTCGGTGTTTCTCGAGCGAAGACTTTTCGACGATACCGATTTTTCCGAGGGAATCTGTCCCGCCCGTCAAAAACTGGGACTCCCACGACGCATCGCCTTGCGAACGGTGCCCTGTTCGATTAGTTTTCCGCTCCCACAGATCGGCCAGTGCAACGTTTTTCGCGTTGTGGGAAGTCGTCTCTGTGTAAATGCAAGTACCCGCCGGAGTGGCGGAATGGCAGACGCGCTGGATTCAAAATCCAGTTAGAGTAACATCTAGTGCGGGTTCGACCCCCGCCTCCGGTACTTGA
>CAMAXD010000040.1 GCA_945861975.1 Candidatus Kuenenia stuttgartensis
GGCGACATCGAAAGCGATTCGCCCGAGTTGTCGAAGCCCGCTTCATTCGCCGGGTCGACGGGGAACTCACGAGTGGGTCGAATATCGACGCCTGTGAGATCACGTATTGAGTTGTCATATTCGGCGTTGCTGAGCCGTCTGGCCAGAACCGGACCGGGATCACCCGAGTGCCGTTGAGCCTCACTTTTTCGGAAATCGTTCAGCCAGGCGATGGCCAATTGACGGGATTCTTCGGATGGCTGAGGAGAAAAATCAGCCGGAGGCATTTCCTGCTGCTCCAACCGATGCAGGACGATCTCCCACAAACGATGATTAGCTCGCACTGCATCGACTGAAACAGCCTGAGTCAGATCCAGTTTGCCTTCTTGTTTCGCTGGATTGTGGCATTGCTGACAGTGAGCCTTCAGGAAACCATCAAGCTCCGCGCCGAAGCGTGCTTCAACGTTCGTCACATCAACCGATTGCGAGAGGAGGGGCTTTGATTCTGCGATCATGCTGGTCAACACGACGGCAGCCAACGCAACAAGGCGGTGCAGAGACTTCATAACATTCGGGCCGTTGGTCGAGAGTGGTTTGCAAGCGACGATTGATTTGAAGTCATTGAAGGTACGGCAACTGACACGGATTTGTGTCATGCTCAATGACTACAGTAGCCGCAACATCTTAGCGATTTCGGTCACCGTATCGCCATCGATCGTATGCTGCTCCGCCCTGCCCTGCCCGAGTACCCGGCCACAGTGGGCGATTCCACTGACCAGTCTGCTCGTCAGGATGTTCGCCGTTGTAGAACATCAGATGGTCAGCCGATGTCCAGCCGCCGTCCGTCTTTACACGCAATTCTTCAACGGGAAGTCCAAGGCATCGCCGTAGAATGCGAAACTCTTCGAGGTCACGAATTCTCAAGCCGTCGATGACCGGTGATACGCCGAATGCACGTTTGACCAATTGAATAAGCTGTAAGGAGGCCGCTAGTGACAAAGCCATGATCAACGCAAGCAGCGGCACGAAGGGCCCCATGTCGAAAATTCTGTCGGCAAATGGCCAGGCGATGGGCCACGTCATCAGCAACAGGAAGGTTGCGAGACTGAGCCATGGTCCATACGGAATCTGCCGATCGCGTTTCGTCAGCCAGGCGACAATTGCTGCTGCAATTGCGAGGACTGGTGCAACAAAAAAAACGGTCGTCACTGGCTGCCAGCCCACGACACTTCCCACCATGGCCATCAGCGTAACATCGCCAAATCCCATCGCCTCTTCTTTGAGAACCAGAACGCCAATGACGCGGACCATCCAGACGACACCACCCCCGGCTATTGCTCCAACAAGACTGACAAGAAAGCCATGGAGGAATGGATGTTTTGCCGCAAATGCCGTTGCGTCCCAGGCAAAAATCAGAGGTGTAAGCCAATCTGGTGAGATGGACCGTAGTGTTGTGATAACGCTGTAGTCCTGAGTCCAAACGGGAACCAGAAACGTTTGCCCACATGCGGTCGACACGATAATCGCCACAAGCAGCATCGGGATCGTGCATCCGTCCGGGATGATGCGAAGTTCGATGTCAATAAAAGTTGCCACGATCAGACAGCAGATCATCCCGATGTGCAACAGATAACGTATGTGCAGCCATGTCGGAGTTGACCAGAGCCCAGTTATTGTCTGAGGTCCATCAGAGGATTGAATGCCAAAATCCGATGCTGCATTCCAGAAATTAGTTGGCATCTCCACCTGATAAACAATAACGAACAGTATTCCTGTCAGAAGTTCAACCAGCGGATAACGCTTTGATATCGATTGGTGACAATTTCGACATCGCCCACGAAGCAACAGCCACCCGAGCAACGGGATGTTGTCACGCCATTTGATGGAAGCCGCGCAGCGAGGGCATCCGGAACCATGACTGTTGAGAGCCTTCAGTTGATCCCACAGACTGGCCTTGGAGGGAAATCTATGGATGCAGACATTCAGGAAACTCCCGATGCAACAGCCCAGGACAAACAGGAACGACAGGACGAACGATCGAGGCAGGTCGTACATCATGTCGAATGTTCCTGCACTGTCGAAAGGCCGGTGACATAGTCCGCGATACGTCTCGCCATTTGTTCGGGGCGCTCTGTTCCTGCATCAACGACCAGAGTTGCACATGCCTGGTAGAGCGGTTCTCGGAAGGCCAGCACTTCCGCAACTTCGGTTCCGATTGGCTTTCCTGTGAGGCTTGGGCGTCGTTGACTCGACATCTGATCTCCCCCGAGGCGTCGAACGAGCACATCCACGGGCGCCTGAAGCCAAACGACAGGGCCAGCCGCTTTTATGATTCTGCGATTCTCCTCGGACAGCACAGCACCACCACCGCTGGCAACAACCACATTTGTCTGACTGAGCAAATATGCCAAAACCTCGGCTTCACGTTTTCGAAACCCGGCCTCGCCTTCATGCTGGAAGATATCTTTAATCGAGACTCCCGCCTGCTGCTCAATCACAACGTCACTGTCGAACCACGACCAGCCCAGTCGCTTCGCCAGTCTCGGAGCGACGCTGGATTTTCCACTGGCTCGATAACCAATCAATGTGACAACCATGTCGCGCCAATCAAAAACTCTGATGCCAAAGTTACGTTGCTCTTATTCATCCAGGGACAACAGATTTATTCGGTTTGTACGCCGTTCGGCTCTATGAGGAAAATCAACATTTCTCCAGCAACCTCTGCGGTAGAGATTCTTGTCTCAGTCGTCCGACTCACTCTCGTCGTCTTCGGTTTTCTCGGACTCAGGCGCGACCACCATACGAGCCGCCGACATCGCTCGCCGCAAAGTCTCAGTCATGTAATCCAGAGGTGGCGACTCACCGGTGAAGAGTTCAAACTGACGGCCTGCCTGTCGAACGAACATCTCGATCCCGCCCACAGTTGGACAGCCTCGTTCGCGAGCGTGTTTCAGAAGCAAAGTCTGCTCCGGGTTGTACACGGTGTCGAAGACCAGCGTTGAATCGCTCAGCCAGTTCGGCTCGAATGGTGTTTCGTTCAGGTTCGGATGCATTCCGACAGACGTACAATTAATCAGGATTTCACAGCTTTCCGCGCCGCGATTTTCCCACGACGCGAATTGGCATTTAAGCTCTGCAGCCAGCGCTTTTCCTCGGTCTCGCGAACGATTTGTAATGGTCACGGTGGCGCCATCATTTTGCAGGGCATAGCCGATCGCCCGGGCGACACCACCCGCCCCAAGAATGAGTACTTTGCGTCCCACCAGTTCATGAGAACCGCCGGCTTTCAGCATCCCGGACTGGATGGCTTCCATGGCTGCCGAGGCATCGGTGTTCGTGGCTTTCCATTCGCCATCAGACTTATAGAGAGTATTCGCCGCGCCGATTTCATCGGTTTCCGCATCCAGAGAATCGCAGAATTGCAACACGGCCTCTTTGTGAGGAATCGTCACACTGTAGCCACTGATTCCAAGGCTGTCATACTCTTTCAACGATGCAAGCAACCCATCGGCCGGTACCCGCAACGGAAGATAAACAGCATCGATCCCCAGCTTACGGAACGCTGCGTTGTGAATTAAAGGACTCTTGCTTTGAGCGATCGGGTCACCGATCACACCAAAGACTTTTGTGTCTTTCGTAATCTTGTTGAAGCGATAAAGATTTCGCACCTCGGCATAGGACAGCTGTCCTGGAGCCATTTCACGTTCACGGCTGAAGCTGGCATAGGTGAATGGTGAGCCTGCTCGACCACAGAGAATGCGGCTGATGGTTCCCAGTTCACCCATACAGAATCCAACCGTCGGCACCTGTGCGGCACTGACCATCTCCAGCATCCGCACATTGTCTCCGGGAGAGTTTGCCATTGTTACAATCTTGATGACATCAGGATCGCACTGAGACAATCGCCGATGGATATCGTACAGCTCTATCGGCGTCTCTTCGAAGTTGTGGTAGCTGACAATTCGCTTCGTCTTACCGTATCGTCGAATTGACTTGGCGATGTCATCTTCCAGATCAACGTACTCAGCACCTGCGATAATCGCTTCACGCAGAATCGACAAACGCTGTTCTTCGGTTCCAAACCAGCGGCCACGATCAGAACGCCGTCGGCAGGTCACAACAACCGGCGTTGGTCGCTCTTTCAGCAGAAGGCCAATGTCTGGCTTCTTCCGCATGTAGTCGACGCGCAACTCGACCAGCTCCGCACCCTTAGATGCCAGAGCCCGATGTTCTTCCATAATGGACGAATGCCGAGTTCGTCCGAGACTTACGCAGATCATTGTCTATCAGGTCCGTTTTGAGGCGGGTTGGCTTCGGAGACGATTTTACGATTTGCAATCGGCCATCTCACGACCAGTCAAATTCCATTAACAGCTTCTTCAGAAACTGTACCAGAGAGTATAAGCCAAGATGAAACACGCTGTGAGGGAATACGCGGGATGGCTCAGAAATCGTTGGGTGTAATCGTCACCACACACGAAATTACACGTGTTTTGGCAAGCCTTTGAACAGACGTCGATCCGTGCGAGGATTAAATGGGGTCCATGCCGATTCCGCGTTCAAGTCGTCCTCGATGGTTCGACTGAACTCATTCAGCTTGGCATCCAGATTATCAATATGGTGCAAAGTGATCGCTTCCGGAGTCATTGGAATCGTCGGGCTGCCGAATTCTCGGGTTCCGTGATGGCTGAGAATCATGTGCTTCAGACGCAGAATGTCTTCCGTTTCAACCGGGCGGCCAAGGCGGGTTTCCACGACCTTGAGCTTCTCGTTCAGCATCTCAATGGCGATGTTGATATGACCGAGCAACTGCCCTTCATCGGTATAAGCCAATGTTGGATCCCACGAAAGTTCCTTCACTTTGCCGATGTCGTGTAGCAGCACTCCCAGCATCAGAAGATCGCGGTTCAGGGTTGGATACAACGTGCATATGCGATCCGCGACTTCCGACATACCCACGACATGTTCGATCAGTCCTCCCATGTAAGCATGATGCGCTTTCACGCCAGCGGGTGCTGAACACAGTCCGGTGACCAGTGCTTCATCCTCCATAAAAGCACTGGCCAGAGTCAGCAGCTCAGTGCTCTTGATTGAAAACAGCAATTCTTTCAGTCTGGCCAGCAGCGGAGCCGCATTGGCCTGAGCTTGAACATTGAAGTCTTCCGGATCGCAGGTTGTTTCCGGAACCGGGTCGATGTGAGTCACGATCATCTGCAGCCCGCCCTGGTAGAGCTGCACTTTGCCGCGTACTCGAACATAATCTCCAGAGGAAATATGCTGGACGTTCTCTTCGACGACATTCCACATCAGACCGCTGACAACTCCGGTGCGGTCACGGAGCGTCGCCAGCAGGTAGAGATTCGCGTTGCGGTTCGCTCGCAGTTGCTTATCAGCCAGCAAATAAACCTCATTGACGGAATCGCCGTCCTTTAGTTCCTTTACAAACACCCGAGCCATGTTGCCGCTTTCAGAGAGTCGTTCCCGCCCGCCACCAACACCAGTCTTCGCGCGTTTGGAAATCAGTTTTGCGGGAGTCTAGCAGCTTGCTGAAAAAGCTGTAGGCAGTGTGGAAAGTGCGTCGCTGAAAGTAGATCCTGCCTGCCGGGCAGGATTTCTCGGCTCGCCGCGACCTGAGTGCATCATGCATTTCAGAACCGACTGAGCATGTTGATTCAGCATCGCTCAGATTCGCCTTGCGGCGAAATTCCTTTCCGGCAGAAAGGAACTATAGTCGACCTGCCTGCTTTCGGCAGACCTACTCCGTCTTCACCTGTCTCAGCACTTCGAAGATGCGATTGGCCGGAACGACATACGAACCCGGCACATCGTCTTTCATAAACCGAGTTCCCAGCAGCGTGATGCCGGCCAGTTCACCGTTCTTAAACAGCGGAGTTCCTTCGGGCAGTCGCTGATCGATCTGGATCAGCCCGCTGAACTCGCGAGTCAAATTGTGGCTGGGAAGCTCCCATATTGTGGATTGCTCCACGGCAGTCACTCTGGCTGCGTCGGTCTTCACTTTGAAGTCCGACTGACCATGATTGATGATGGCGGAAAGTTGATCCGACAATTCCAAAGTGACAGGATTCTCAAGCTGAAACTTTGTCAGCGACTCCTTCGCCTCGTAGGCCCGCAGATCGGGGAATTCGAGTTCCTGCGAATACTCGGTCGGAACATCATCGCGGTTGTAGAACTCCAGAAACGTGCGATCAATCGCGTGCGGCGTATTGTCAGGAACAATCGTCGCCGGGCCGACGGTCAGAGCCAGTGTCCGCTCACCGTGTTTTACCATCACCGAGGGAACCATGCGGTGATCTTTGCTGAGCGAAGTTTCAACAGCTCGCACTTTCTCTGCAAGCTGCATCACAGGCGTTTCCAGATTGGCGAGTCGGCGACGGAACTCCGCTATGGCCATCGGCGGTTTTGAGGCATCAGACGATGTTAATCCGGTGACGCCACCCACCTGGGTCGCTCTGTCGGGAGCTTCATCGAGTTGAATCAGAAGGGATTCGATCTGCTGGTGCAAGGCTTCCTTCGCCCGGACAATCAGCGAATTCGTGCGTTCATCGAAAGCCGCAGTGATACGATTTTCGAACATCTGTTCGATGTTTTTTTTCGAATCTCGAGCCTCGCTGTTCTGCAATAAGATAGGTTTTGAGTAGTTCGTCTTCCTCTGAGCCAGCGGGAGGCCGTCTGTTCTTTGGCAGGGACTTCGGGGGTGTCTTGTGATATCAAGGCCGAGCATACAATCAACAGGCAGAGGGTTATTGTTGCGATAATTGATTTTGAGCTGTTAGGCATCTGCGGTATCCCGAGTTGTGCTTTGGATGAATACGATCGGTAGATTCAGAAAACTGGAGTTAGGGAGTGTCCACAGATGAACGCGGATGAACACAGATGGGATTTCAGAAGTAATTGCAATTTGGGGCCGTCGTCGTTGCTGTCTGTGTTTAACTGCGTTCATCCGTGGACCCTATTGAGTACCTGGATTTGCTGCTTCCGTGGCGAGTGAGTGCGATACCGCTCGCCGTGGCATGGGTCAGGGAGGCTCTGACTTAGTTGACGAAGGCCACAGTTGCAACGCGTCGATTTCGGACGGGAGCAGATCGTTTTCGAACGCGTCGATGTCCGCCTGAATCGAATCCCACTCCTCGAGCGTCGATGAATCTTCTTCGCTGGTTGTTAGCGAACTGGATGTTGCTGAGCCTGGGGCCGTTGCCGGGTCTGAATTTTCATACAGTGATTGACTGATGGAATAGACTCCACCAATCACCAGACAACTCACCGTGATTATTGCCAATGCGAGAATCGGTCCAGCAGAGGTTAGCAATAAAGTTCGGCGACGCACCGGCACACGACATTCTTCCGGCGATAACTCCACTGCGAGTCATTTGGGCGTGGTCGACAGCTCGCGCCAGACCGAAGTTTGTCAGTGTGACTCGTTCATCCGAGCCACGCTGTAAACAACCGGCCGATAGATCCTGGTAAACTGCTCCCACGCACCCTGATCACGCGTGTCGGCGACTCGAATCAGCAGGCTGTCACGTGTTTCCGGAATCTCGTCCACCTTCTCTCCTCCGGCCCAAGAACACAGGCCGAGTCCAATTCTGACAGGTGCGAGTCAGATTTTCTGTCTATGTCAGGAGAATTCGAAACGATGTTTGCCGTTTGGCGGACTTTGCTAGAATCCGGCCGATTATTGCTCCTCAACGTCTTTTATCTGCTCAAGGTCCCCCGATGCGCTGGTCACAAACGTTTATCCCGACGATGAAAGAAGTTCCTGCCGAAGCCGAAGTGCCCAGCCATCAGTTGATGCTGCGAGCCGGGCTGATTCGGCAGTTGATGGCAGGATCGTACACGTATCTTCCTCTGGGATACCGCTCGGTCCGCAAGGTGTCAGAGATCGTCCGTCAGGAAATGGACAAAGCCGGCGCGATTGAACTCTTCATGCCAGCGCTGCAGCCGATTGAGATCTTTGAACGCACAGGACGTCGAGAAGCCTTCGGCAACGTGCTGTTCAACTTCGAAGCCAAACGTGGTGACCGCAAGCTGCACTTCGCACTCGGCCCTACTCATGAAGAAGTGATCACAGATCTAATGGCCAAACACATCGGCAGCTATCGCCAGCTGCCGATTACGCTGTACCAGATTCAGACCAAATTTCGCAACGAAGAGCGACCTCGTTTCGGCGTTCTGCGAACCAGCGAATTCCTGATGAAAGATGCGTACAGCTTTGGCTCATCACTTGAACAGCTCAACGTGGCTTATGATGCCATGTATGCAGCCTATTGCAAGATCTTCGAACGCTGCGGTCTGAAGTATCTGCCCGTCGAAGCAGAAAGCGGTCCCATCGGAGGCGATGCGTCTCACGAATTCATGGTTCCCGCCAGCAACGGCGAAGACTTTGTGATTCACTGCCCGGACTGCAGCTATGCGGCCAATCAGGAACGCGCCGAAACCGGCCGCAAGTCAAAGCTTCCCGCGAAAGTCGAAGGTGCTGCGGCTCCTGTGAAAGTGGATACACCGAACGCAGGCAGCATTGACCAGGTCAGCAAGCTGCTGAAGTCAGATGCGACTTCGTTCATCAAGACATTGATCTACATGGCCGACGGCAAGCCAGTAGCAATTCTTCTGCGCGGCGACCATACCGCGAACGAAGGTAAGATTCGACGAGCCACCAAGGCCACATCCGTTGAGCTGGCCGACGAAGCGACGATCCTGAAGGTCACCGGAGCACCAGTTGGTTTTGCAGGTCCAATTGGCATTCAATGCCCGTACTTCGTCGATCACGATGTGGCCTTGATTACATCGGCGATCATCGGTGCGAATTCCAAGGACGCGCACTTGACGGGTGTGATTCCCGGAACGCACTTTGAACTGGCAGAAACCTTTGATCTGCGTAACGCGGAATCTGGCGATCCGTGTCCTAAGTGCGCGGGAACGCTCAGTATGGTTCATGGCATCGAAGTCGGGCACGTCTTCAAGCTGGGCACCAAATACAGCGTGTCGATGGATGCAAAGTTCGTGGATGATAAGGAAGTGTCTCACCCGATTATCATGGGCTGCTACGGCATCGGAGTGACTCGCGTTGTGGCTTCAATCGTTGAAACCTGCCACGACGAGAACGGTATCATCTGGCCGATTAACGTCGCTCCTTATACTGTGCAGATTATTCCGCTCAATGTCAGCGATGCTGAAGTCATGAAGGTGACAAATCGTATCTATGATGAACTGACCGCTGCCGGAATCGATGTACTGATGGACGATCGTGATCAGCGGCCCGGCTTTAAGTTCAAGGACGCGGATTTGATCGGTATTCCACTCCGCATCACCATTGGAGGCAAAGGCCTGGCTGAAGGCATCGCCGAAGTCAAATGGCGTACTGAAGCTGATCCGAAGAAGGTTGCACTGGCTGAGACTGTCGGCTTTGTGAAGGATCTGATCGCGGAGAAGCAAATGCTGTAATGCGACTAGCAAAATCTTGCTCAGACTTGAGCCTGAGACGCTTGCCGATTTTGTACTTCAATTCGGCCGTGTCTCAGGCTCAGTGCGTTTTCCTCATTCTGCAACTCTTGTCAGTGAAGCTCATCAGACTGCCATCACGCAAAGGCGGATCGCAACATTTCAAGGCTCTTCGGGATAGCCACTTTGGGGTCTTCCTTCCCTTCGAATTCCAGTGACACATATCCACCGAATTTGTGCTTCCGCAGCAAAGCTGCGATTCGCGGGTAGTCGAGCTCCAGTGAATACCACAGTCCACCGCCGTAATAAGTTTTAGCCTGAACAAGGACTGCGTCGTCGGCCATGAGTTCCAGACG
This sequence comes from Candidatus Kuenenia stuttgartensis, assembly GCA_945861975.1. Classification (GTDB taxonomy): domain Bacteria; phylum Planctomycetota; class Planctomycetia; order Planctomycetales; family Planctomycetaceae; genus SXXK01. Next base: position 9,795 of record CAMAXD010000040.1, read on the forward strand.
ATCGTACGGATCTTCCAAAAAATTGCCGGTATCCAGTGTCGTCTTGAGCCATGGTGAGTTGATCGCTTTGACGATCTTCATGACGCCTTCCGGTGTGCGTCCGAGTCCCCAGTGATTCTCCAGGCCAAGAGTGACTCCGCAGCTTTCGGCTGCAGGCAGGCACTCTGTGAGTCCGTCGATCACCCACTTGAAACCTTCGTCTTCGGTGTGGCCCTCAAGAACCGGTTCGATGCCGCGATTCTTCATCAGCTCATCGAAATTTCCGCTGGTTCCCCATCGCCCGGTGTTGACTCGCATCGTAGGAATTCCCAGTGCATAAGACAGTTCGATGCAGTGAATCGTGTGTTCGGTATTCTTCTTGCGAACTTCCGGATCGGGCGAAACCCAGCCCTGATGAGTCGAAAAGCCGCAGAGGTCCAGTCCATTGATGAAGGCTCGCTGTTTGATCCTTTGCAGAGTCGCATTGCTTTCGTCGGTCATTTGGCGATGGAGAATTTCAATTCCATCGAAGCCCCATTCGGCGGCCATATCGATGCAGGCATTAATGTCCCGAAACTCTTCACGATTGAACTGCCAGAACGAGTACGTCGATACGCCGAACTGTGTTTTCCTTCTCGCTGAATCCGCTGGCTTCTCCGGATGGGCGAGGGCCGCTGGACAGGCGGATACCGACGAATAGAGGCTGCCGACGACAATAGAACCAAGTGCTGTGCGGCGAGACAATTGTGTCGACGGTTTCATGAGGGCTCCTTTTTTACGCAAGAATTATGACCTGCTGTTGATTAAGGTCTGTAGTGTCGCTGTCTCTGCAGGGGAGTCAAGTTTGTCCCGAAATACAACAGATTCGCACTCCGAGGATTATTGATGCCATGTACTAAACCGAGTGATCCCACGTTTGCCGGAAGAAATTCCCCGTTGAATTCTCAATGGTACGCCGTCTGCTATAGTCTTAACTACCATTGGTCGGTGATTTCAGTATTCGAACGGTTTTTCGGGCTGATCATCGTCTTTTCGAGAGGCTGTTCGGCGGGAAACGTCGCAGCAGTCTCGCAGCCGGCATTTGCCGGTCACACCCAGTAACGGCCCCATGGAACGGTCTCAGTGCAGGCCGGAGAATTTGAAATGTCGGAACAGAACCAGAATGACATCTCCGCAGAGGCGGTTGATGTTCTGCATAAAGCGTACAGTCAACTGCAGGAACAGATTCGCAAAGTGATTGTGGGGCAGGATGAAGTTATCGAGCAGCTTCTGATCGGTTTGTTCAGCCAGGGTCACGTTCTGCTGGAGGGAGTGCCGGGGCTCGCGAAAACTCTGATGGTCAGCACCCTGGCTCGTAGTTTGTCGATGACGTTTTCCCGCATCCAGTTTACACCTGACTTGATGCCGGCCGACATAACGGGCACTGATATTCTGCAGGAGAATCGCACTACCGGGCAGCGTGAATTTCGATTTATTCCTGGCCCATTGTTCCACAATGTCGTTCTGGCCGACGAAATCAACCGCACCCCGCCCAAAACGCAGGCAGCCTTGCTGGAAGCGATGCAGGAACGACAGGTCACAGTCGGTCAGACCATTCACAAGCTCAGCTCACCATTCTTTGTGTTGGCGACACAGAACCCGATTGAACAGGAAGGGACCTATACACTTCCGGAAGCGCAGCAGGATCGCTTTATGTTCAAGGTCTTTGTGAAGTATCCAACGTTTGAAGAAGAACGACAGATTGCTCGACAAACGACGTCCAACTTTCGACCTGAGGTTCAGCCTGTATTGACCGGTGAGCAGGTCCTGCAGATCCAGACGACGGTTCGTCAGGTCCCGGTTTCAGACCATGTGATCAATTACACGCTGGCGATTGTCCGCCAGACTCGTGTTCGCGAACCCGGTACGCCGCAGTGGATCAACGACTGGCTTGGCTGGGGCGCGGGGCCGCGAGCTGTCCAGAATCTTCTGCTGGGGGCGAAGACACGAGCATTGTTGAGCGGACGGACGACAGTTTCGACTGACGATATTCAGAAGTTGGCTGGTCCGGTCCTGCGTCATCGTATTGTGCCGAACTTCACGGCTCAGAGCGAAGGCATTACCTCGGACAAGGTTATCGAACGGCTGATTCAGGAAACACCTGCTCGCGAAAGTGAACTGACGAGTGACCCAGGACTTGGAAAGATTTTTGCGGCCTGAGGAGATTGCGAGAATCTCGCGTCTTGAACTGCGGGCACGTCGAGTCGTCGAAGGCTTCGTCTCGGGGTTACATCGCAGTCCGTACTTTGGTCAGTCGCTCGAATTTCTACAGCACCGTGAATACGTGGCCGGGGATGACCTGCGCCGTATTGACTGGAAGCTATGGTCGCGATCCGATCGTTACTATCTGAAGCAGTTCGAAGAAGACACGAACGTTCGCATCATGCTGGTCGTTGATGGCAGCGAATCGATGCAGTTCAAGTCTGGCGCAATGTCCAAGTTTGACTATGGGCAGACGATCGCTGCGGCATTTGGAATGCTGGCGTTGAAGCAGCATGATTCCGTTGGTGTCAGCGTATTCGATTCTGTGATCCGCAGTCAGATCCCGGCGAGCAGTCGAAACAATCATCTGCAGGCCATTCTGTCCGGCCTGGAAACTCAAACGGCTGGGGGCAAGACCGACATTCTGGGCGTGCTTCGTCGAGTGAACGAGTCACTGACTCGTCGCAGCATCGTGATCCTGATGTCTGATCTGTTCTGCCCGCGAGAAGAACTCTTCAAGGGGCTCACGATGCTGCGTCAGCGAGGGCATGAAGTCATCGCGATGCATATCATGGATGACGAAGAACTGGAGTTTCGCTACTCCGGCACGTTGCGATTCGAGGGGCTCGAGGACGGCGGCAAGCTGACCTGCGACCCGGCCGCATTGCGTGCAGGTTATATGCAGGCTCTTGACAAGTTTTTGGATGCCATTCGGCGTCGCTGTGCCGGGAGCGCGATCGATTACAAGCTAATTCGTACCTCGGATAATCTGGATGCTTCGCTGGCTCATGTTCTGATGCAGAGACGAAAGAAGTGACCGATTGATGAAACTCTGCCGCGTTTAAGCAATCTCAGAGATTAGATTTCAAATCCCGGACTTTAAACCTTAATCCGAAACCTCAGTGAATCATGTCCTGGCTCATCCAGTTCTTCCTCAATCCAGCTTTCGTGCTGCCTGGGGCTGCGCTGGTTTCGGTGCCGATTCTGATTCATATCCTCAGTCGACTCAGGTACAAACGAGTTCGCTTTGCGGCGATGGAGTTTCTCCTCGAAAGCGAGGAACTGAACCGTCGGCGAATCATTCTGGAGCAGTTGCTGCTTCTGCTGCTGCGAGTTCTTGCTGTTCTGTTGATCGTACTGTTGATTGCTCGACTGGTACTGGATCCCAGCCGATTGTTAATGTTACGCGGGGCCAGTATGCATCATGTTGTCTTGCTGGACGATTCGCTCTCGATGCGCGATCGTGAAGGTGATGCGACTGTTTTTCGTGAAGCACTGACCACTCTGGAAAATATGTTGGCCGAAGGAAGTCGTCAGTCGGGAGCGTCTCGAGTCACGATTCTGTCGATTACCGATCCTCGCCGTCCGATCGTTTCGGATCGTACTCTGGATGGCGCTCTGGTTCAGGAGTTGTTGCCGAGACTGCGGAATCTGACTTGCTCGTGGCGAGCAGCTTCACCTGTCGATGCGATTAACGCGGCGAAAGATATTCTGGCGGCCGATGGCAGTGCGTCGCCTCAGGTTCATGTTTTAACCGACCTTCGCGCATCAGACTGGAATAATCGTCCTGAAGTCGCTGCGGCGCTGGAGTCGCTGAAGACAATTAAGGCGTCCGTCGATCTGGTCAAGGTGGTGAAAGATGCTCGGCCGAATATTGGCCTGCAGCAATTGTCGGCCGAGACTCTGGCCGTTGCCCAGGGTGTTCCCTGGCGGATGACGTTGACGATTCGAAATCATGGTGCGACTAAAGTCAGTGGACTGCGAGGCACAGTCTTTGTCGATGGCAATTCTCTGCCAGGCAAAGTGCTTGTTCCGGATCTTGATCCGGCAGTCGAATTACAGATTTCTCATGACCTGACATTCGACTCCGAAGGTCGACATCAGGTCGAAGTTCGACTCGATGAAGATGCTTTGAGAGAAGACAATCGTCGATTTCTTGCGGTTGAAGTGACCGAGCGACGGACTGTTTTGATTGTCGATGATGAAGGACAGCAGGAAGATGCCTCGTTCGTGGCGGCTGCTTTAAGTGCTGATCCGGCTTTGACTGGACTAACGACAGAAGTGCGTCCCTCGCAGTCGCTGACATCGTCAAATTTGAACGCTTATGACTGCATCTACCTGTTAAATATTCGAGACCTTCCGGCCGACGCATCTGTTTTGCTTGCCGAATACGTTCGGGCTGGGGGAGGCATCGCCTGGTTTCCGGGAGATCAGGCGAATACTCGCTGGTATTCGGAGACGCTGCGAGAATCCTCATTGAATTTGTTTCCGGTTCCTTTGGGGACCTTGCACGAAGCAGTTGCGGAGGATGTAGATGGAACGGCCTCCGATCAAAAGGCTTTCGTGAATCCCGTCTTTGAGCCACATCCAATTTTTGTCGTCTACAGCACTCCGGATAGTCCTTTCCCGGACACCGTGCAGGTTGCTCGATGGTTGCAGGTTACGGATGACTTCAAACCCGATGATGCAGAGCGAAACGATGGGGTGCGGACACTGATTCGTTTAAAGAATCGGCAGCCGGTTGGCTTTGAGCACAGTCACGGTAAAGGCAGAATTCTTACCTTTCTGACGGGTGCTGGTCGTCGTTGGTCGAATTGGCCCGTTTCGCCTGCTGCACCGGGGTATGTGGTCATGCACCTTTTGATGCATCAGTATCTGCAAAAGCAGACGGACAGTGTTGAGCTGCGTGAATTGACTGAACCCGTGAAGCTTGCATGGTCTGTGGGCCGCTTCACCGAGAACGTTGAAGTTTTTCTTCCGGAAGCGGCGAATGACGATGAACCGATTGCCGAAACCTTCGTTCGTCTTCAGGCGACAATACTTGAGGCAGAGAGACCTATATCTCCCGCAGTGAGTAATGACAACAGCAAAGCTGATGAGCCGGAACAGAAGAACGCGACGAAGACGGTTCAGGAGGAAAAGCTCGGAGTGACGATTGCTCAGGCCGACCGCCCCGGGATCTATAAAGTTCGGCGATTTGACGCCGAGGGGACCGGAACAGATCTGGCGATTGCTCTGAATGTTTCCTCCTTGGAGAGCGCTTTGGCTGTGGCGGACGCAGAACAATTGATGCAGCAGGCGGATCTGGGGCATGTTCGAGTTCTGGATGCTGAAGCTGCTCAGGCTTTGGGTGGATCAGAGGCAGGTCGCGAAATACGCTGGGTGTTGATCGGGTTGCTGATCGCGGTCCTCATCTTTGAGCAACTGCTGGCGTTGCGTTTGAGTTATCATCCTGACGTGCCTGTGCGTAGCTGAGATTTCTGGCTGTTCTCGGTATCCAGGATCACCCACTGAAAATTTCAGACGTCAGATTTCAAAGTTCAGATCTCAAATTGGCTCGTGTTCCATGATTAAGTCCGCAGTTACAGTAAGTCTCGTTGAGCAGGCTCGCAAAGGGCCCTTTGTGTTTCATGATGATTTGCCGGGCGCGTGCAAGGCGGCCGCTGAGATTGGCTTCGATGCTATTGAGTTATTTGCTCCATCGGGCGCCGTCATTCGGTCGTTGCCATTGGCGCAACTGCTACAAGAACATGGCTTGAAGCTGGCGGCGGTCGGAACCGGTGCGGGTATGGTGGTTCACAAGTTGTCATTATGTGATGCGGATGCAGGACGTCGGCATGAGGCCGTTGAGTTTATTCGCAATATCATTTCTGCCGGTGCGGAACATGGGGCTCCCGCGATTATTGGATCAATGCAGGGCAAGTGGGATGATGTCGTTCATCGAGAGACCGCGATTGGTTATCTGCGTGATGCCCTGCAATTACTTGGTGATCATGCCGAGCGATGTGGAACGATTTTGCTCTATGAGCCATTAAATCGATACGAAACCAATATGGCGACGACGATGGCGGCGGGCGTCGAGCTTCTGAAGCCATTGGCCAGTCGAAACGTTCGTCTCCTTGCGGATTTATTCCATATGAGTATTGAAGAGACCTCGATTGGTGGTGGCTTACGGGATGGCGGTAAGTTCATCGGGCACGTGCACTTCGTGGATTCGAATCGGCAGGCGGCCGGTCGCGGTCACATGGACTATGCTCCAATCGTGACGGCTTTGCGTGAGATACAGTATAACGGCTATGCGTCGGTGGAAGCGTTTCCGATTCCCGATTCTCTGACGACTGCACGGCAGACGATGGTTACATTTCAAAAGTGTTTTCGGTGAAGCAGACTGACTCTCCTACGCCAGTAGTTTTCTCATTCAAAGTGTGAATGTGTCACTGTTCATTCGAACTATCGAGCTCGACCCCCGGCTGACAGTATTGCAGGCTGTCGCTGCCTTTGAAGACGCTCCGTATCTACTGTTACTGGATAGTGCCGCGCGGCATCGTGAGCGAGATGCTCGGTATACTTTTCTGACTGCCGACCCCGTAGATCGCGTTGAGATAAAGGCTGCTGAACAAGGATCATCGCCATTCGCAAAGCTACGTGAATGGCAACGGCTGCTGGGTGAGCCGGAAAGTCGTGAGATCGCCGATCTGCCTCCATTCTTTGGAGGAATTGCCGGCCTGATGGGGTATGAGTTGGGGCGAGCTTTCGAAAAACTTCCGACTCCGATTATTGATGATTTCGAAACACCGGCCTTGCTGGCCGGGCTTTATGACTGGGCAATTGTCTGGGATCACATTGGCGGCACAATTAAAGCCTATGTGATCGATATGCCTGCATCGTTGCGAAGGTTTACTGTCACGGAACGAGAGGAGTGGCTGCTGGGACGGCTGCAGTCTCTTGATTGTGAGAGAGAGACGGAGGCTGATTTTCGACGTGCGAGTGCTGTCACGGAGTCACACTTCAGTCGATTGAATCGTATCGAGCCATCGTCCGAGATCTATTCTGATTTTACTCGTGACGAATATGTGCAGGCGGTCAGTCGAGTCATCGAATACATTCGCGCTGGAGACATCTTTCAGGCCAATCTTTCCCAGCGACTGATGGCTCCGTGGCATGGAACGGCGTTGCAGTTGTACTCGGCAATCAGAACCAACAACCCGGCTCCATTTTGTGGGCTTCTTCACGCGGAGCGATTTGCAATTGTCAGTGCATCACCCGAACGATTTTTGAAGGTCGACAGGAACGGACTGGTGGAGACTCGACCGATCAAAGGCACGCGCCGTCGACCGCGATCTCCAATTGCGGATCTTTATGCCGGGACTGAACTGGCGACCAGTGAGAAGGATCGATCAGAGAACGTAATGATTGTCGACCTCCTGCGGAATGATATTTCACGGAGTTGCAGGCCGGGATCGGTTCGAGTCACCGGCTTGTGTGAGATTGAGCGTTTCGAAACGGTGCTGCATCTTGTCTCCACGGTTGTCGGTCAGTTGCGTGAAGAGTGTGATGTCTGGGACCTGATGGCCGGCTGTTTTCCCGGTGGTTCAATCACGGGAGCACCAAAGATTCGCGCGATGCAGATTATTGCTGAGCTTGAGCCGACAGTGCGCGGAGCCTATTGCGGAAGTCTGTTTTGTTTAGGGGCTGGTGGTGATTTTGACAGCAGCATATTGATTCGCACGTTTACCCTTCAGAACGGATGGGTTCAGTTTCCGGTTGGCGGAGGCATTGTTGCGGATTCCGATCCTCTGGAAGAATATCGTGAGACGCTGCACAAAGCCTCAGGCATGATCAGGTCATTACGTGCATCGGTTTAGAGAGCTTGCACAAGATGCCTCTTCAAGGTCTGTTTTGAGGCTCCAGCAATTGTCAAAAAACCTGCGCTTGATTTGAGCATGCACGCAATTCCATCAAGGGGAAGCATGTCTTCACTTGTGCCATGGCGACTGCTCGATTTTGGCGAGTCAGCTTCCGCACGGCACTGCGTTCGTTACCGGTGAAAGCGGACTGATGAATGCGCTGCACCGCAACGGCTACTCAATCGTCGATAGTCACGCAGACTACGTTGTGGTCGGCGAAGAACGGACGCTCTCGTTCGAAATGGTTGAGCGAGCCGTGCAGTTGATCATGGAAGGTGCGAAACTGATTGCGACAAATCTGGATCCAAACTGTCCAACGTCGACGGGAACGCGACCCGGTTGCGGAGCGGTCGTTGCTCTGCTGGAGAAAGCCACAGGAGTGAAAGCCTTCAGTGTCGGAAAGCCAAGTCCAGTGATGATAGGAGCTGCTCGGAAGGATTTTGGGACTTGATGCGGCGAACACGGTGATGATTGGCGATACGATGGATACAGATATCCTCGGTGGATTTCAGATAGGCTATCGCGAGGTTCTGGTGCTCTCGGGGACGACTTCGCGAGCTGACCTGCAGAACTTCGCATTTAGGCCCGATTTGATTGTGGATTCGATTGCCGACTTGCTTGAGCCGACGGATGAGATTCGCACACAGCTGGAACAGTGGTTGCCTTCGGAGGCTTGCGTGGCGGTGGGCTGACTTATTTCGTAGGCCGTACCGAACGCCAGCAAGTTCCGGCAGTTCAGCGACTCTTGCACAAGCCGGAACTCGCTCCGCTCGGTCTGGCCTGCATTCAATCAGACAATTGCTGACAGACGGCTAAAACAGTTCGTTGATTACATTGCCATGATCAACCGCGACAACGGGTCGGCCGGAGTGATCAAGAAAATGTTGTGACGGATCAACTCCAAGCACCTGGTAAATTGTGTGATGGATGTCGCCTGGTCGCAGAGGATGTTCCTTTGGAGATTCGCCAAGGTGGTCGGTTGAACCAATCAGGCGACCGCCCTGCACTCCTCCACCGGCCAGGAAGCAGGACATGGCATTTCCCCAATGGTCACGTCCCGGTGTTCCTTTGCTGAGCGGAGGACCACCATTGCCGCCGTCGTTCATTCGCGGAGTACGGCTGAATTCTCCACAGAGCACAACCAGAGTCTTTTCGAGAAGTCCTCGATCAGACAGATCGGTCAGCAGGCCATACACAAGCTGATCGATTTTTGGCAGATAATTCTCCATCCCGGACTTCAGATCCCAATGGTGATCCCAACCTCCGAAGTGACAGGAGACAAACGTCGTGCCAGCCTCGACAAGACGCCGCGCAAGCAGAGTGCTTTGGCCCCAGGAATGGCGACCGTAAAGTTCACGGGTCTTTGCGTCCTCTTTTGTCAGGTCGAATGCTTCTCGCGTCTTTGCTCCTGTCACCATATCGAACGCGGTGCGATCAAAGCGATCCATGGATTCGAACATGCCCGATGCGTCGGCTTCGCGGCGCAGGCTGTCGACTGAAGTCAGCAGGGCGCGGCGATCGTTGAGCCGATCGAGAGACAGATCCTGACTCGGGCCCACATTCCTGACCTGAAAATTATCTGCATTGGGGTCCCCTTCTGTTTCGAAGGGATTGTGATGCACACCCAGATAGTTTCCGCCAAAGTATCCCGGACGCAGCCCGATACTCATTCCATACGGAACAGCAACATGAGCCGGCATTCCTGGCCGACGAGCTCCTGTGACCTTGGTGGCCACTGATCCGATGAACGGATACTTGCCTTTGGTGTTCGCGCCACTGACGCCTTCGCCACGACCAGTCAGCATCCAGTGACCACCTGTAAAGTGATCTCCGCTGTCATGATGGAGCGAACGAACAACGGAAAACTTGTCTGCGATTTTAGCCTGCAGCGGGAAAAGTTCTGTAACTTCCATTCCCGGAACATTAGTCGGGATTGGTTTCCAGATGCCACGATATTCCGCCGGAGCTTCCGGCTTCATATCGTATGTGTCCATATGTCCCGGGCCGCCATCGAGCCAGAGCAGAATGACCGAGGTGTCTTTGGAGGATTTGCCTGCCGCCTGAGATTGCTCTTTTGCTGCCAGGATCTGAGACAGGCCAACGCTGGCCATGCCGGCAACTCCCAGTTGCACAAAACTTCGGCGCGAACTTCCATCGCAATAGGCAGACGTTTGACCGGAGTGAATTCGAAGCATGATTTGCTCCTGAGCGTTGGTTGGATCGGGGCATGAAGCGGGGACGGGACGCATTGCCTGAATAGCGTGCGGGCAGGTCATTAAATTCAGTAGGCGGTCCTTCAGGATACTGTGCCGGGCATGGGGCCGTCAATTTTCGACTGGAAATAAGCCTCATTCTTTGCGCGGCAACAATTGCGGCGGTCCTCTAAGGTATCTCACGAACACCCGGTCTAAATTCACACTGTGCGGAGAAAAATGCGTTGCGTAACCCCTTTGGATTCGTCGTATCGCAAGGCGTCAACTTATGAATAAATGTTGAGTTGAAGTACCACTCGGTGACACAATGGGACCGCCCAGCGGTGGTTTGCGCAAACGGGGGTGAGTATTTCATGTCTGATTGGGGCGTACAGATTGGGAGTCATGCCAAATTGAGGCGTGTCAGGCTTCGGAAACGGCTTTTTCGTGCGTACCATGGTAAATCGAGTCAGCTACGTTGGTGGGACTATCCCTTGATTCCGCCATTTGGGTCGGAGTGTTGTTCTGTTGCTACTCCAATCAGAATGTTCTGCTGCAGGTTTCTAAGTGGAAAACAAATTCATGTTGACCTCCAGTTTGTTCCGTGGGGAGGGGCGTCAGGTCCTTAAAGATTCAGGCTTGCGCCGTTTTCTTCGGCCGGCCACAACATCATCGGTTTGCCGAACCGTGCTTCAGTTTCTTCTTGTGATGATGTTTTTGCCTGAGATGGCGGCTGCTGACAAGGCCGCAGACGACTTCAATCTCGGTCTTGGCTTTTATCGTGGCAAACGTTGGGAGCAGGCTGAAGAAACATTAAGCCAGTTCCTCAAAGAATTTCCGGAGCATTCACGCGCCAATTTGGCTCGGCTTTACCATGCTCGTACTTTGAGTGTTCTGGAAAAGTATGGACCCGCACGTGAAGAATTTCAGCAGTACATTACGGCGGAACCAGACAGCAAGGACGTTGCTGATGCTCGTTATCGATTGGGAGAGTGCAGTTACTTTCTCAAGGACTATCCAGCCGCGATTCTGCAACTGACCGAATACCTCGAGAAGCACTCGGGGCATTCCCATGGAGATTGGGCAAGACTGTTGTTGGGCGATTCGTATGTGTCTCAGAAAGAGCACGATAAAGCCATCGCGATTCTGAATCCATTGGCATCCAGCAAGACGGACCCTGGAATTCTGGCGGACTGTCGGTTCAGTCTGGGCAAGGCACTGGAAGGATTGAGCAAACCTCAGGATGCATTGACTCAATACAAGTTGGTGGTTGCTGATTCCAACTCAACCCCTGCCCCAAGAGCGTTAAATCGAATTGCTGCCATTCAGTATGCGAAGGGCGAATACAAGGAAGCCGCTGTCTCGTTTGAGACGATGGTCACCGGCTATCCGAAGAACTCACTGGTGCCCTCGGCGACATTGGGAGTCGGGATGTCGTTTTATCGGCAGCGAGAATTCGAACTTGCTCTGGCATGGCTGCAGCGGATTCCCAAGGGGACAGCCTCGTCGGCTCAAGGAGTTCTGATGACAGCCATGACGCTGAAGGAATTGGGACGACTTGAAGAGTCACGTCTGGTTTTTGCGGAAGCACTTCTTGCTGCGGCAGATACTCCGCTTGAAGCAGATGTCCTGTTTCAGCAGGCTCAGATGGACCGCGTATCCGGGGATAAGCAGGTTGCTGCTCAGGTTTTTCAGGATATCTGTGACCGCTGGCCAACTTCCACTCGTGTCGCGGAAAGTTTGTTCAATGCGGCTGAGTTGAATCTTGAATTAGCTCAGCGAGAACAGGCTGAACGTATCTGGAACCGTTTGAAGACAGATTATCCGGATGCTGCGAATCGGCCGCGGGAACAAATTCTATTGGGACGCATGTATTTGGTGCGTGGCGAGTTTGAACGGTCTGTTGATACGTTGCAGAAAGCCATAGCGGCTTCGGACGATCCCAAAAGTCGAGTAACTGCAGTGGGACAATACTACCTTGTGCGAGCTTTCTATGAAGCAAAACAGTTTGACAGGGTGATCGATCAGACGCTGCAAATGCGTGAACTGTTTCAGATTGAGGCGCTCAGTGAAGTTCGAGGTGCCCTCGCTCTGGCCACGGTCAGTTGTCTGGAGCAGAAGCGTTATGAAGAAGCGTTGACGTTTGCTGATGAATTTCTTCCTGTGGCCATTGATAAGACTCAGAAAGCTGATGTGAGAGCGGCCCGCGCGGTGGCGTTGAGTCATCAGAGACGATTCCCGGAAGCGATTGAAGACTTGAAGTTGCTGCAGCAGGATCTTCCTGACCAGGCTCAGACGTGGACGGCGGTTCTGAAGTCGGGAGAAGCTGCACTGGAACAGAATGTTCCGGACGAGGCAGTCGCATTCTTTCAACTGGCGTCCACGTGTGAGAAAGATCCTGAGGTCAAAGAGGCCGGTGTGACGGGGCTGGCGTGGTGTCAGTTTAAGGCGACAAAGTATGCAGAGGCAGAAGCCTCATTTGCAAAAGTTGTTGTGGACTACCCTGCTTCAGAAGATGCGTCTCAATCGTTATTTATGCTGGCTCGATGCATCGAAGAGCAGGGAGACATCGAGCGAACGGCCGCTGCTTACTCGGACGTCTTTGAAAAGGTGACCAGAGATCAGTCTGCAGCCGAAGTCGATGGCGAGATGAAGCCACCGATGCAGTATGCGTTCGATGCCGGGCGGCAGGTCGCGAGGTCAATGGGAAAACTCAAACGCTTTGACGATGCGGATAAGTCCTGGGAGAAGTTGGTGTTGGCATTTCCGAACGCAAAAGAACTGGATCGAGTGTATGATGAGTGGGCCTGGATGAATGTCTCGGCTGAGCGATTTGATCGATCGGATGCAGTTCATCGGCAGTTGCTCGAAAAGTTCCCGGATAGTCCGTATGCCGGACAGGCTCGGTTGTCACTGGCGGAAAGTTTGATGTCCGCGGGGAAGCTCGATGAATCGCTGAAGGAAATGGAGGCGATCTTTGCAGATGCTCGGTACGGGGCGACTGAGAAAGAACGTGCGATGTTTCATGTCATAGAGATTCAGGCCACACGGCGGCAGTGGCAGCCTCTAGTGGCTGCTGCGGATCAGTTTCTTGCGAGCTATGCGAGCAGTCCGTTGGCGGCTCAGGTTCGATTGTTTTCGGGTAACGCGATGGTGGAATTGGGACGTCATGAAGACGCGACCAGGCTACTGACAACTCTGAGTCAGGAGATTATTTCCGGAAAGATTCCCGCACAAGACTGGACGGATCGGGTGTGGGTTGTGATGGCAGAATCCGCGTTGGCAACAATGGAGTATGAGCGAATTGATGTTCTTGAAGCGGAGCTAAAGCGGCAGAGTCCTCAGTCTAAGTTTGAGTTTCAGATCATGGACATTCAAGGCCGACGCTGGAAGCAACAGGCTCCTCCTGATTTTCTGAAAGCTCGCGAGTACTTTGGAAAGGTAACGTCCAGTACCGAAGGAGCAGGAACGGAAACCGCTGCTCGCTGTCAGTTTCTGATTGCGGAGACGCTGCTTCTGGAAATGAAACTGGATGAGGCCGTGAAGGAATACTTCAAGGTTTATGTCCATTACAGCTATGCAGAATTGCGGGCACAGGCTTTGTTTCAGGCGGCCGTTTGTGAATCTCGTTTGATGAAGAATGATTTTGCAATTCGAGATTTCAAAGAGTTGATTGCAGAGTTCCCCACGTCCAGTCTCGTCGAGAAGGCCCGTGAAGAACTCGGAAAACTGGAAGTACAGAAACCATGAAGATTCATGTCCGGTCATTTCTGAAAGCTCGCATTTCGATCATGGTCGTTGCGCTCGTTGGGTTGCTGATGGCTTGCCAATCGCTCGCGCAGGATGCCGGCGGCGCTGCAGCGGCAGGATCTCCCCTGGAGAACATCCAGCCTGCTGGTCCTGCGGTCCCTGAAGAAACAACGGAATCGGTCGCCTCAGGCATCCCTACCGATCCGTTGGGTATTGCCGATGCTATGGGACGTTCCTTTACTGCCGCTTTCATTATCGCGTCTGTCATTGGTGTGTGGTCTGTAATTGAGCGACTCGTTGTGCTGCGACGTCGGCGAGTGATTCCGCGAGGCTTTGTCGACCGGTTCCTGATGCACCTGAGAGCTGGTCGTCTGGACAAAGCCGAAGCTCTGAAAGTGTGTCAGCAGAACATGAGTCCAATGGCAGACATATTCATTCACGGGCTCCGCAAGTGGGGCCGTCCAAGTGCTGAGGTTGAGCAGGCGGTGACGGATGGAGGAGAGCGGCAGGTCACTCAATTGAAAAAGGGTTTGCGAGTTCTTAACGGAGTCTCCACTCTGAGTCCTTTGATCGGTCTGCTGGGCACCGTGGTCGGCATGATTCGGTCCTTCAATGATATCGCCACTGCGGGAGCAATGGGGCAAACTCAAACTTTGGCCAACGGGATTGCCCTTGCTCTTTTGACGACTGCGGTGGGTTTGATCATCGCGATTCCTGCGATGGCTGCTTATCTTTATCTCGCCGGGCGGATCGATTCTGTGGT
>CAMAXD010000041.1 GCA_945861975.1 Candidatus Kuenenia stuttgartensis
TCCGACTCCTCATCCGACTCCTCATCCGACTCCTCCTCCGACTCCTCATCCGACTCCTCATCCGACTCCTCATCCGACTCCTCATCCGACTCCTCAGACATCTCTGCGTCCTTAGATTCTGCTGTCTCTTCCTCTGCTGTCTCTTCCTCTGCGGCATCGCTCTCGTCAAGACCATTGCTGACAAACTTGTCTTTACCACGAAACGCGATCGGCAGAATACCGCGATCTCGAGCCGCATCGATATCAATCAGCATGTATTCGGGTTCCGTCGTCGAGGCCAGTTTCTCTTGATGTTCCTCGAGACTGCTCGTCCCTGCGACTACGGCACTTGAGAAGCTGGGCCACGACTCATCAAAACGATTTTCTTCATCGACAGACTCTTCCAGCAAATCCATCGTGTCGTACTCTTCATCCTCTTCGAAGGCCGTCCCGAGCATCGTCGTTTCGACGGCCAGCATTCTCTCCTTCTGTTCATCAACATAGAACCCGACATAACAGTGCCCCGGAACAAGCACGAGGAATGGCTCGATTCCAATTTTTCTGAGGGCCGAGGCAAGCAGAACAGATCCATCCACGCAGTTCGCCTGAGAATTATTCAGACTCTCTTCAATCAATCGGACATGCTGGCAGGCAACCGAATGGGCCTTGACCGACGTAGCGGTAATACTGCTGTAGCGAACATCCCGTGTGACTAGCGCGTCCCAGATCGAATAGACCTGACGAATGACTTCCGCCTCACCCTGCTGATAACCACTGAAGCTCTCAACCACTCCGATATCCAGAGCCTCACGCAACAGTTTGTCGAGGAACGGATGCTGTTCATTAACATAGGCGGCAAACGTAAAGCTCGTATTCAGGGCCAATTCGCCTTCCTGAACGAGGAAAGGGCAATCATGGATTGGACGGAGCATGACCGTTGCTGTCTGCTCACTAATATCACTTCCGATCTGCAATCGGAACGTCATCGACACGGGTGTCGCCTGAGTCACCTCGGCCAGTTTCGTGAAGCGATATTTGATCTTCGGATAAATGTGGTGCTCCTTACCGTTGTTCGTCAGCTTTCCGGAAAACTGACTTTCCTCCATCACTTCATCACAGGTGATGGTGACTTTGACCTGAGTATCTTTATTCGGCGAGATCAATTTGATGCCCAGCAATCCATCGCGATCGCCAACAATCACTGGAGCAGCTGGATCGACCTCCTGCCCTTCTTCCGGAGGAGCGGATTTCATCGAAGCGGTAGAGATAATGAACGACGGAAACAATTGCTGATCAAAGGCGATCAGAGGAGTAAACTCTTCAGCAGCCGCGACAGACTCAGTCAGGAAGGTAATGGCCAGCGCCAAACAAAATGGCAGGTATCTCTGCTTCATGGTCTTGTTAACTCCGCCGATATTGCACTTGATTTCGTCCCGATGTCTTTGCGAGATAGAGCATCTGGTCGGCCGATTCCAACAGCGCTGTCGCATCGCAGACCGTATCGGCAGGAAATTCTGCCACACCAATGCTGACAGTGATCGCGATTTGATCGCCGTCAAAGCAAACAGGACCATTTGACACTGCCGCTCGTATCTTCTCGGCAGTCTGCACGGCCTCTTCCGGACTCGTGTCGGCCATGACAAGCGTGAATTCTTCGCCTCCGTAGCGTGCCAGTAACTCGTCTCCCGCCAGAACCGATGCGACACGTCGGGAAAACTCTACCAGGACCGTATCTCCCGCCAGATGGCCGAACCGATCATTGACCGACTTGAAATGGTCGATGTCCATCATCAACACGCACATGGGAGACCGACGGCGACGAACTCGAACCAGTTCACGCTCCAGAGACTCCAGAAGAAATCGCTTATTGTGAACCTGCGTCAGCCCATCCGTGGTCATCATCTTGTAAACGGACTCATGATACTGTGCCTCAATGGAGCTGGCTGACAAATACGTGAAGATTTGATTACCAAAACGCACTCGGTCACCAGGCTCAAGCCGCTTTGCCAGTACTCTTTGCTCATTGACCCATGTGCCATTGGTGCTTTCCAGATCCTGAACCATATCGCCCTCTCGCGTGCTTTCAATCAGCGCGTGACGACGCGAAACGGATTCGTCCTCAATGCTGAGCTGAGCCAATGGATCGCGTCCCACAAGGACACGTCCGCCGGTCAATGTGACCAGCTGACCAAGTCCCTGCGAAGGATAGATCCGGACCAGACAGCCGGAAGAATCCGGTTCAGATTTTGGCGCCTGAGCAAACCTCGTTGGCAGCAACTCCTCCAGCATTTGAACTGACATCATTCGTTTCCTTTCATCGGCTTAATTGGCTCTGCTGAACGTCTTTTTTGAATCGCTGTTCACAGGCTCAGTACCTGGTTTTCCGGACAGGAACTTGCCCGATATTCGATTCAGTACCCGTCCGGATTCAGCCGTCCTGAACGCCGTGGTTATGGTCTCAACATCCGTTAATTCTTCGACTTTAGAGTCCACTGCGTTGCCTGAATGCTCGTCCGAATTTGCATTCAATTCCTGTTGCAGCTCGATGGATGCGACCCCAGTTGCGGTGACCCCGGTTGCGGCGACGTCAGTTGAAGACGGGGTTGGGAATGCTTGCGACGTTTCTGTTCGATGATGCTGAAGGTTCGACCGGCCAACCGTTGCTCCGGCAATCGCAGCGAGCAGCGAGCCAGCAAAAACGAACGAATACAGACGGCCCCGAGAAGGCCCGGCTCCCGTTTTTACAGGCTGAATAACCTGAGCCCGCGTAAGCCCCGAGTGCTCGGAGAAAGACATATCGACTTTCAAAAACTCCATAACTTCATTGGCCGAATGAAAGCGATCATCAGGCCGCTTCTGCAGCAAGCGTGCAAGCACCGTCTGCATTCGAGACGATACTTGCAGCTCACCATTCGATAAAGCCGCGGGCTCAAGAAAAAGATGACCATGAATCTTTGCCGGCATACTGCAAAACTGATCGCCGCTGTAAGGAACCTTCCCGGTCAACAGGTACAGAAGCGTGCAACCAAGACTGTACAAGTCACTGCGATGATCGGCCATGCGCCCATCGGCGGCCTGCTCCGGCGACAGAAAATCGATCGTCCCCATCAGGAGGCCGGGACAAGTCATCTCCGTCGAATGTTGCTGACTGCGGACGAGACCAAAATCCAGAATTCGCACAACTCCATGTTCATCCACGATCAGATTCGACGGCTTGATATCTCTGTGAACAAATCCATGCGAATGCGCGTGGGAAAGGCCAGCGGCCACCTGCAGCAGAATTCTACAGGCTCTCTCTTCACCCAAGGGGCCCTCGGTGGCCACAACTTGCGACAGATCGTTTCCTGTAACAAGCTCCGTGACCAGAAAATGAACCCCGTTGAAACAACCGGCATCCACGGCACTGACGATGTTGGGATGACTCAATCGGCCCAGACTCTCAACTTCTAACTGAAATCTATGAGTCCCCTCTGAAGACATCCGCGCGGGTTCAGCCATGAATTTCAGCGCGAACTGTTTGCCAAGCGTCTCATGCCGGCCAACAAAAACCTGCCCCATGCCTCCTGAGCCGATCCTCGCGCCCAAAGCATACTGACCCAGACGAAGACCAGTCAGATCACTGCGATTCAGATCGGCAGTTGTCAGGGATGCAGCAGAACCTGGCCCCTGATTCGAGGGGGTCTCTTCACGACCAACGATGTCGTGCAATGTCCCACGTGGCGGCTTAAACGCGCGCGTCGAATCTGAAGTCCGTAAACCACGAATTTCGGACACGTGTACCGGCCCTGGTCTGCCTCAGTGTCGACGTTTTTGAACGGCAATCACCGGATACTGCGAGTCGCCGAGAGGATGCGACGGGAAATAGCTTCGCGCAACCATAGGACGCGACTGCACGCTTGCCGTCAGATTTCTGTTGTCGCAAGAGTGAATCGGGGCTCTACACTCGTTATAGGATGCGCGACCCGACCTTCGACAATGGCCGACGGCTTCGGCTCATCGGAAGATCAACTGTCCATCATGGGTAGAAAACCCCTGACTCGTGCGAATGAACAGTTTTATTCTGTGCGCGACCACGATTAAGGTCATCATCTAAATGATGGATCCCGCGAACACCCGGCCTCAATTTATGCTGCTCAAGGAACAGTCCTGACCCATCCTCAGCCGTTGCTCAATCGCACCCCTATTCGAAGCACGCACAAATTTTCACCAATGGGATCCTCTACTTCGCCATCGTTTCGAGAAGCGATGTGAGAGACGCCACACCCTCGGAGCTGCCAAACGCAAACAGATTGTCGCCGGGCTCGATCACCAAATGGCCGGGAGGTGGGAAAATTTTCTGACCGTTGGCCTTCCTGACGCCCAGCAACATGATCCCGGAATCGCGCAGCCCTGATTCACTGAGCTTTCTTCCGACAAGGGCTGAATCAGCCGGAACCTGCACGTCGGCAATTTCCCAGTCGACACCTTCAGACTCAGCCACCTCTACAAAGTTTTCGATGCTTGGCGACAACATAAACCGCGCCATTCGAATCGCACCGGAACTGAGAGGATTCATTACGCGAGTCGCTCCAGCCTGCATCATCTTTTGAGCAGCCCGATCATCGCTGGCTCGCGCCACAATCTGCAGCTTGGGACACAAAAGTCGTGCGGAAAGAACAACGTACAGGTTATCGGCATCTGTCGGCAGAACCGTAGTGAGTCCACGAGCCGTTTTGACACCAGCACGGGTCAGAATTTCATCGTGTGACGCATCGCCACAGATGTACTTCCAATGTCGCGCACGAAAGTCTTCATTGAAGACGGACGGATTATCGTCCACGATCACAAACGGCGTGTGACGTGTTTCGAGATACTCGCAAAGCGTTGCACCCATTCTTCCAAAACCACAAACGATGAAGTGATCCTTCAGCAACCCGATGTCTTTTTCCATTTTTCGTCGCTCCAGCAGAGCCTGCAAATCCGTGTTCATCAGGATCTGACCAAACTGAACAGCCCCGTAGGTCACAACCCCGATGCCACAGGTCAAATAGCCCATGATGAAAATCTTGGTTCCATCGGTCAGAGGAGAAGGCTCGCGACAGCCAACGGTCGTCAGCAGAATTATGCACTGGTAGAAACAGTCGAGTAGTTTCTGCCCCGTGAGTACGTGCAGCCCGATACCGCCAATCAGCAGCAATGCCAGAATCAGCATCGGTATCTGCAGCAGCCGTCGCATGTCTCGCCCCTGACAAATACGCCGAACCATTCCGTGGCTCAGCAGCTACCGGAAAAGTCGATCTGTCAGCAGCAGTTTCACGACACCCGGACGCGCGGAGTGTGGCGAATGCCCTCTGAAATGGCCAGACCATTTTTGATGCAGGCGATCTTGGGCCCAGCCTGAGAAAACCGGAACGATGCAGCAGAATCTTAGCGTGTCAGCAGCCTATCGGCTGGATGGACGAGTTCTAGAAACCGTCGCCTGCATCTGCTGTGCGAACTGGAGCACTGCGGCAGCGGCGGAAGTAACATCGGCGGCCTCGGCGATCTTTCGGACGATCGCCGAGCCCACAATCACCCCATCTGCGACGCCTTCCAAACCTGCAACCTGATCAGGACTGCCAATCCCAAAGCCAACAGCAAGTGGTAGTTTTGACTGACTTCGCAGACTGCGAAGCTGCTCGATCAATTCACGAGGCAACTCCAGGCGTGCTCCTGTCGTCCCCGCAATGGAAATGCAGTAGAGGAAGCCCGTCGACGCTGCAAGAATCTGCTTCGTTCGCCGCTCGGTGGTAGTCGGAGCTATCAACTGAACAAGGTCCAACCCGTGAGCCTTTGCAAGTGCTGAAACATCGTCAGCTTCATCAGCTGGTAAATCCGGGATGATCAACCCGCTGAAACCAGCCTTTGCTGCATCCGCCACGAACGCCGCTGTACCATGTCGAAAGATAATCGCAAACGACACCATCGCCAGCACCGGCGGAAGTCCCTGAGTCTTCAGAGACTCCATCGTGCGAAAAATTCCGTCAACCGTGATGCCCCTATCCAGAGCGCGTGTGTACGACGCCTGAATCACGGGACCATCCGCTATCGGATCACTGTATGGAAAACCCAGTTCAATCAGATCCACACGGGCATCACGCAGAGCCAGCAGAACCGCAGCAGTTCCTTCAAGAGAGGGGTCTCCCGCTGTAACAAATGGCATAAATGCCATGCGAGATTCACCAGATGCACGATTGAAGACTTCTGTGATACGAGACATTGTCATTGACGCCCAGGACACGGAATCTTGAGAACTGAATTATGTCAAACAGGAGTCCATACTGACGAATTCACCTGTGCCGTTCACAGACGAAAATCCCACCATGGACAAGTTCAGGTCGAGCAGACTAACGCGGACCGATGGAAACTCCAACTCCGCACGCTGGATCCTTGAAAGGTGTCCGGGAATTGGCTGCCAAATTCACCATTTCGCGCAAAATTCCGGCCAAAGATCGGTCTTTCAGAGGATATTCGCAGGAACTATTCGAGGCCATCGAGAGTTGCCATTTGCACATCGGAGCCCATGACCCGGCCAAAAAATGCGCAGAGTCCCCGTGACCGTGATGCAAACGAATCGGAAGCCGATATCCTACACCAGAGCAGGGGGTATAAATCCCCCTCCACAGGTAACGCCAATGCCAAGGGTAACGCCTCAAATCTGAATTCCATTCGCGTATGACTCGACCCAGTAAACCCGATCGCAAAGAAATCTATCAAACGGTCGTCTCGCGACTTTGTGGTCATCCGGAATTCGCGATCGAAGAGATCCGTGAATCGGGAGGAGGCGAACACGTAAAAATCACCAGCCTGATTGTGCAGACCCTGGTGAGACAAGGATCCCTTCAACAAGTCGAAACCGATCAGGGAATTCGATTTCGCTGGAAGCAGGATCCGCGGAAGTTTGAAGTCACACCATGGGTCGATTCGCAGGTTCATGGGACTCAGATTACTGAATCGCCTCTGGACGAGAGACCACGCGAAAGACTGCTGCAACATGGCGCATCAAATCTTAAGACCTCGGAACTACTGGCTATTCTTATCCGCACAGGCCGCACTGGCGAGTCAGCATTGCAGGCGGGCGAGAAGATCGCGACTCGCCTTGGTAACGGACTCGAGAACTTACCCGGGCTGGGGCCTAAAGAACTAAAGGGCTTCAGCATTGCCGTCAGCGAACCAGCCTACTGTCAAATCATGGCCGGGGTTGAGCTGGGGCGAAGAGTGGCCGCTGCTATGGAGGAAGGCTTTCGCGATCGCATTCGCATCACCAGCCCATCCACTGCGATTCAGTTCTGCCTGAGTCGCTTTGGGCGTCTGGCCAGAGAAGCCAAGCAGGAAGAATTTCACATGGTCACTCTGGATACAAAGAACCAGCCGATTGCCTCACATCAGATTACGGTTGGAACCCTGCGAAATAGTCTGGTTCATCCTCGTGAAGTCTTTCGACCGGCCATTCGAGACGCAGCCAACTGTATCATCGTAGTTCACAATCACCCGTCCGGCGATCCCACTCCCAGTGATCAGGACATCAGCGTGACGGAACGCCTGGAGTCTGCCGCAGAAATCATCGGCATTCCCTTGATCGATCACATTGTCGTCGCCGGAGAAAAAGCCATCAGCATTCAGGAATGGAGATCGGGAAATCGCTGGTGATTTTCCGCCCGATGGTCTGCTTAGGGGCGACGCACAAATGAGTGTCTGCTTTTGCAGGGCGAAAGCCGACTCTTCAGACTATTATTGCTATCCCGATCCTTACTTCATCTGATGCGCACCGCACAACTGCCGGGGTGCATTGATCAAGACCATCAGCGCTTCACATTGGCTACCAGTCTCTGTGCCTCTGTGAGAAAAAGATTACTCTCACGAAGGCACGTAGCACGCAGAGGAAGTCAATTCGGCGACAAGGGCGGAGAGGAGGTTGGATAGCTGAAACGAGAGCGAAATTGCAACTCTCAAAATGATCGTGAATCTTGCCTGAGCAAAGACTTACTTCTTCTCTGGCATTGGTCGGAACGGCCACTCTGGGCTCCCCGCAGGATCTTCACGATGTGGAGCCTTGCCCAGACCAAAATCCGCCGGCTTCCAGTTCAGTTTCTTGTAGTAATCTGGATCGTTGATGAAACCGTAGAACGTTGGATAAAACGGATCCACATAATCCACATCGGCCTTCTCGGGAACTTCTCCGCCCGTCAGATGAATCGCGGCGTTTACGATCAGACGTCGCAGATCCTCGTCAACAAAATCGACCGCCGCTCCCGCTGTCGTACAGAACGAATGACCTTCTTTGCCATTCGGGGCCTTATACGAATGCAACCAGGCCAGCGCCTGCATCGGCTTATTGCGATCATCATCGGTCAACGTCTTTGAAGACGGATCCAGCGTTTCCGTGATCGCTCCCCGCAGCAGAATCGTATCTGCATCTGTCAGGTGCTTAACGCCGTAAACATCGCTGGGCGCAAAGATTTCAGCCACGCCTTTGAGAATCACATGCTTCTCAGCCCCCGGCTCAACAACACTGCGAGCCCCTTCAACCTTGTGATGCCCGTGATGCGAAACCCATTCTTCTCCGAGAACCTTTCGGCCCCATTCCGCGAAGGTAATTGCGTCACCGAATTTTTCGCCACCGTTAAACGCGTGAGTTGCAGTCCGAAGACCGATCACGGGCTTACCTGCATTCAGAAAGTCCGTCACATGTTTTGCTTCTTCGCCGGATGGACGACGAAAGCGAGTCGCGATAATCATCAGATCTGCGGAATCCAGCGCAGAGAGTCCACGCAGACCCTGCTGATTATTGGAGTCCATGTAGTCCGCACCGTCCGGCCCCATCGCAAAGATGACCGTGCATTTGAACCCATACTTCTGGCTCAGAATCTTGCCCAGCATCGGCAAAGCTTCTTCTGAGCGATATTCTTCGTCGCCCGAAACCAGCACGATATGTTTGGCCTTATCGGTGTGAGCCTTTGGTTCGAAAACCAGAGTATCGCCAGCCACCAGATTAGAAGCCGTTGATCCGCCCACGACCATGAGGGCCAATGCCAGAGACGCCAGGACCGATATTCTCATCGAAGTTACCTTGCAAGAAGCGAGTCACAAACAGCGGCTGACCAACATCAAAGACGACCGCTGGTGAACAGTGTAACCGCCAACGAAGGGATCTCAACGCCATAGCCGAGAAGAACAGCATTGCCCTGCCGGATAAATCTTCGATCGGAACATGCTCCGCACGGTGCGCATTGAGGCCAAGTGTTCGCGGGAGACCTTTAGAAATGAACCTCAATCGCGGCCACGCACAGAATAACTCATCAATGCTGAACGACCTTGCGAAGCACGATCGTCCCAACGGTGCAAAGGATCGCATTCGAGACCCACACGGCCCACCACGGTTCGAGGCTTCCGGTTTTGCAAAGGTTGACCATCAGAAACATCACAGGATAGTAGATGATCAGAATTGGCAGGAAGCAGATAATGAAGGTGGTGATGAACTGTCGGCGAGCCTGTAACATAGCGAACGGACCGCCAACAAGCGTAAAAAAGAAACAACTGGCCGCCATCGAAAAGCGACTGTGGATCTCTGTTCGGTAGCGTCTCTCATCGCCGATCGCCTTCTTCTTTTCCGAAGCGATCGCTGCAATTGAATCACCCGCCAATTGCTCGAAGTCACCGGTCAGCATCAGCATCGCAGCTTCCTGATTCAACTGCTGCTCACGAGCACCCTGCGCCATCTGACTGTCGATGATCCCCTGTTTCAGTGCGTTCAGGGTCATGTGACGAGCTTTGACTTTTCCGATCTCCAATGGCATCGGAAAGGATAGCTCCATGTTGTCCATCTCACCTTCCACATCTGAGCCCGGCTGACTGCCGTTCCATTGCTTCAACTGCAGCTTGATGACATGGTTATCCAGATCAAACTTGATCCGCGCCGTTTTTGCTCGCACCGTGTACTGTTGGTGATCTTTTCGGCGGTACTGAAAAGTGGCTTCCATCAGAGTGCGATTACGAACTTCATTGACCGTGATGGAATATCCCTGATTAGGGTCGTTGTAGATCTGCTGTGTGGCGAGAACTTCCAGAAAGATGTCTTCAATCGCCTGCGTAACGATTTTTTCGATGTTGGTCACCGCCCAGGGAATCGCATAGTTCGTCATTCCAAATGAACAGACAGCCAGCACCGATGCCAATAGAAACGCCGGAGCCAGCAATTGCGTCGCGCTGACACCAGCGGCTTTGGCGGCAATCACTTCCAGATCACCCGAGATTCTCCCGTACACAACGCAGACGGACAGCAGCAACGTGGCAGGAATCGTGAATGGCAACATGCTGGGGACGACGAACGGCATGATCTGCAGAATCTGAACTGCTCCCAGCCCGCGCTCGGTCGCTTCTCGAAACAAACCGACAAACACCAGCATGACGGTCAATACGATGACAAGAAGACTGAACACGCGCAACAGTTCACTGAAGATGTATCGCTGCAGCAGCTTCATAGACGCCACTCCGACGAGTGACATCTCAACAGCTCACATTCGGAATTATCACAGAAGTCACGCCGGTCACGATCGCATCGGCGCAGACGACACCGCTCTCGACGATCGACTGGTCTTCCAGCGATCGGGCAGCAGAGACCCGTTCTTCCGTGAATGGTCATGTTTCGCTGACGACGGTGCAGAGTGAAAAAGTAAGGATTCAGTGTGCGGAGGGTATTGGACAGCCGAAAATGCGGCAATGTCATTGTTCCACCACGTTCCTGCGATGCTCATTCTCCTATTCCTTGCTGAACTGCGTGTTTTCGGCCTGTGTCGAAGCAGAGAGACCAATTTCACCGGTTGACCGGTTTCCCTCCGTCAGGTCCAATTCAGCGTGAAAACCCTGGCCGGTATCGTCAGCACGCAGCACTCTGCAAGCCATTTGGCTGTTGGTTTCTGACCTCTTTCTCCTTGCTCAGCGCACTGAATATTCGCTTTTTGTCGATTGGATCACTCAGACAATGACCCGTCAGATTCTCGTCACATCCGCCCTGCCCTACGCAAATGGCCATATTCATATTGGCCATCTCGTGGAATACATCCAGACAGACATCTGGGTGCGTTTCCAGAAACTGCGCGGCCACCAGTGCCTTTACGTCTGCGCTGACGACACTCACGGCACAGCCATCATGATTCGCGCTCGCAAAGAGGGCCGCTCCGAAGAAGCCGTCATCGCGGACATGAGAGGAGCTCACGTCCGGGACTTCGGTGGTTTTCAGATCGAGTTCGACAATTACGGCAGCACGAACAGCCCTGAGAACCAGGCGCTGTGCAATGAAATCTGGGCTTCCATCCGCAAAGCGGGGCTCGTCAAAGAGAAAGACGTCGCACAGCTTTTCGATCCTGTCGCCGGAACTTTTCTGGCCGATCGATTCGTTCGCGGCAACTGTCCCAAGTGCGGCGCTGAAGATCAGCCGGGAGATAACTGCAGCGTCTGCGGAGCCGCTTACACTCCAGCAGACCTCAAGAATCCCAAAAGCACGCTGTCAGGAGCTGTCCCGGAGATTCGTACGGCCGAGCATCTGTTTATCGAACTCGAACAGTTGCATGACTTCCTCAATGAGTGGACTCAGGACGGTTCTCATCTGCAGCCCGAGATCGCCAATTATCTCAAAGGACATTTTCTCGGTGAACCTCTGCGCGACTGGGACGTGTCCCGGCCCGCGCCCTATTTCGGGTTTGAGATCCCTGATAAGAAGGGGCACTATTGGTACGTCTGGTTCGATGCTCCAATCGGCTACATGGCCTCCACGCACGAATGGTGCAAACGCAATAACCAGAATCTTGATGACTGGTGGAGCAGCAAGTCCTCGGCAGAGATTCATCATTTCATCGGCAAGGACATTACGTATTTCCATACGCTGTTCTGGCCCGGCATGTTGAAGACGGCGGGTTGCAATCTTCCCACAAAGGTTCATATCCACGGATTCCTCACAGTAAGCGGCGAGAAAATGTCCAAATCGAAGGGCACGTTTGTGATGGGCCGCACCTATCTCAATCACCTGCCCTCCGCAGCCCTTCGCTACTACTATGCGAGCAAGCTGGGAACAGGTCTCGATGACATCGATCTGAATCTCGATGAGTTCGTATCCCGATTCAACTCCGACCTGGTTGGTAAAGTTGTCAATCTGGCGTCACGCTCGGCCGGGTTCCTCGCAGGTCAAACGCTCAGCGATTCGTACCCTGATGATGGCGGGCTCTTTGCCGCTGCTGCTGAAAAGGGTGAACTGATTGCCGAGCATTTCGAGAACTGCAATTACAACGCAGCCACTCGCGAAATCATGGCCCTGGCGGACAAAGCCAATAAGTTTGTCGACGATCGTCAGCCGTGGGTGATTCGCAAGGATCCCACAAAAGCCGGCGAACTCCGTGACGTCTGTTCGATCACTTTGAATCTTTTCCGACAGATCGTGACTTATCTGGCCCCGATTCTTCCGAGCCTGGCAAAGCAAACCGAAGAGCTGCTCAATCGACCAATCACAAGCTGGTCTGACGCACAAACTCCACTGACGGGAACACTCGTCAGCCCATTCACCCACTTAATGAAACGCATTGAAACGAAACAGGTTGAAGCGATGATCGAAGAAAGCAAAGAACAGATGGCTTCTGAACAGGGCGCTGCTGAACCAGTTGCACCAGCTGCGGAAACTCCGGCCGTCAGCTTCCATCCGGCGGACTCCTGGAAGGATGCAGGAGACGCATTGGCCAATGAGCCTCTGACAACCGAATGCACCATCGATGATTTCGTCAAAATCGACCTGCGTGTCGCGCGGATCATTGAGGCGAGTCATGTGCCCAGTGCGAACAAGCTGCTGCAACTGACTTTGTCGCTGGGTGGCGGAGAAACTCGCAACGTCTTCGCCGGGATTAAAGCAGCCTACAAACCAGAAGATCTTGTCGGCCGACTGGTCATCTGTGTGGCTAACCTGAAGCCTCGTCAGATGAAGTTCGGGCTCAGTCAGGGAATGGTCTGTGCCAGCGGAAGCGGTGGACCGGAAGTGTTCCTGCTGTCTCCGGATACAGGATCTGTTCCCGGGCAGCGAGTGCACTAGGCTGAGATTCGGGCAGGAGGGCATTCATTCTTGCCCGTCGAATCCCTGTCGGACAAAAATTTCCAACCAACATCGTGGATGTTTGAAAACGCAAGAGAGCTCCGGAGGCAAAACAGCCTCCGGACTTCTTAACCCGGTGAAACTTCAATTCGTCGTGGTTTGGCCCGTGCGGCTCGAGGCAGGTCCACTCTTAAAACCCCATTGGTCAGTTTCGCCTGAATGCGTTCATGATCAACTTCATCGCTCAGGATGAATGATCGCAGAAAGTCACCAAGCTGATACTCCTGATGGATCACTGAATTCGGCATAGCATCCGTGCGTGAGATTCTTCCGAACAGAGTCAGCTTGTTATCCTGAACCTGCAGATCAAGTCCCTCCGCGGTAACTCCCGGCAGATCCGCGTAGAGAACCAATCCATCTGGAGTTTCATAGATATCGATCGGCGGATTAAAGAGCAGACGCGGACCAGCATTCGCCTGTGACTCAGCAGACGGAGTCAGATCCGGCGTGGCCGAGGTAACGGGCGGTTGAGATTCTTCCGGTCGGCTGAGATCTCGAGATTCGTTCATGGGACTAACCTTCGTTCACTTTGATCTGACGAGGAGTCGTTGACGGTGCCTTCGGTAACGTCACTTTCAGAATCCCGGCGGAGTAATCAGCCCGCATTCCCTCTTCGTCAACTCGATCGGGAAGCTGAATCGTTCGCTGCCATGGACCATGGAACCGCTCTTGTCTGCGGAATGTGTCTTCCCGCGCCTCTTCAGGAGGTAGCCGGTTTCCCTTAATCGTCAGGTAACCCGAAGCCGTCGTGACCTCAAGCTGTTTCAAATCTACGCCTGGGATTTCAGCAACCAGAACGTAGCTGTCTTCCATTTCCAGCAGATTGATCTGAGGAAATCGGCGACCAAACCGGACGCCGTGCAAAGTCAAACTGACGCCCTGCAACAGACGATCGACTTCTCGCTCAAGATCGCGGAACGGATCCCACGGCTGGCCCCAGCGAAAAATTGGCATTGCTCACTCCGAAAACGACAGCATCCCCTGACAGATCTGAAGAAAGAATTCAGGGCTGCACACCATGTTCCAATTTTCTGAACTCCCTGGCATGGTACTTCAGGTCCGAACAAAAATGCCATAAATCATCAGGAAAACAGGTTTTGCGTCAAATTTGTCGTGATCAAAAACTCCAAATCGCTGCCTGCCAAATTGCCAGAGAGTCAGTCCCGACTGCGGTCAAAGAGAACAGGGGACGCTTCATCAGTTGAACGGCTTCTGTAGCGAAGACACACAAATTGCAGTACCGCTGGTGGAGTTCAGAATGCCAGAAATCAGTTCGTGCGCCATGCGTCAGCCAGTTCCTGTTCAGATTTGCCGGTGAGTTCTTTCCATGTCTCGCCTGAGTACCGGCCTTCTCGAGCAGCCGCATTGAGTCGTTCCAGCAATCGCTCATCCGACGAATGAGTTCGAATCACCCAATCAATGAAGTTGGCAGAAGTCCGGTAGCTGGCATCATGCTGCGCATCTTTC
Organism: Candidatus Kuenenia stuttgartensis; assembly: GCA_945861975.1. Lineage (GTDB taxonomy): Bacteria > Planctomycetota > Planctomycetia > Planctomycetales > Planctomycetaceae > SXXK01. Next base: position 14,597 of record CAMAXD010000041.1, read on the forward strand.
AGTCTCTGGCGGGATAGCTTCGCGCCGCCCATTTCTGGCTCAAAGAGGAACCAGCGAATGTAGTCCGGAATCCCTTCAACGATCCAGCCCGGTGGTGCAACGTCCCCACGAACTCTACGATTTCGACCAGAGTAGCCCTGAACAACATGCACCATCTCATGAACAACCGCCCCGCGTGCTTCACTGTTGAGCTGCCCGCGAAACCATTCCGCGTTCAGTGAAATCGTCGGCCCGGATGCATAAGCGGGTATGCCTTTCATTTCCTCGTCCCGCAGGAATAGAAATCGAACGTCGCGTATTGCTTCAAATCCGTCGCTGGGCAACATCGCCACAATTCTGGGATACCAGTCCTGTATCAACGGTTTCAGTTCTTCCACTGCCCACGTCTCAAGTTCAAGGGCCTGAGTCACGTCAATTGTGAATCGAAAGTTATGATCGGCCGTTGAAAATCTGATCTCGCGAACCTCCGGCACCGAAATGCGTTGAACCGTCTTTGAGTCTTCCGCAAGAACGTCGATCTCACTGAAGAACGTATGACTAAAGTGATTGCCCGGCTCAGTCGCGTTCATCTCGAACAACAGATGTCGAAACTTCCCCAGCGTCGCATCCGGCTCAAAAATCCGAACAGCCTGTTGCCCGCCGTTTCGATGGACCTGACGAGTATCTACGCTGGCGATTTTCTTCCAGCCAGCGGTCTGGCCAATTTCCTCAACCGACATCGGAACAGCAAAACCGGGTTCTTCCCCCGTCGCGGCATAAACCGAAAAAACCTGGGGTGCTCGGCTGTCGGTATGCCACGAATAAGTCACAACCTCGGACACGTCTGCCGACTTTCCAAGGTCTACAGCAATCAGTCCATTCTTCGTCCCGGCAGCCAAAAAGAAATTCTGAGCTGGCTGGTCAGCAACAGTTGGAACGCGACCATCGAACAAGCATTCAATCGAACCAGAGTTCGCATCCCCCTGCCCGGCAATCACCTTCCATTTTCCCTTTGAGCCCGCATCATCAATTGCTGGCAGCGGAACGTTATCGAACCGAAAAAACGAGCCATCCCGTGAGAACTCGGGTGTTACTTTTACGTCGGCAATACCATCTCCAGCCATCAAAACGACAAGGCCAAACGGCAGCAACCCGCAACAGGTCTTCATCAGAGAACACTTCATAAGAACTGCCTGTTCGGGATACTGTCGGGCACGAGAGTGATGTCAAATCGCGGCAACGTATGAAGCCGTTTCAATCCCGCAACAGGCACCCTAACAGATTCAAAAATCACGGACCATCGAGCGATCCACGGGTGGCACTTCCACGCAGTGGGAGTGTGCCGCAGGCACAAGAAGCTTCAGTGAGGACTCTCATCCGAAAGCCAGCGTGCCATGAAGATTCAACGTGCAAACCTGTGCTTCTTGTTGCTTCGCAACACAACCTATCCAGGCTGTGCCACCCAGCGATTCTGGACAAACTAAAGTAGTCGTCTCGCTCCGTCGAGACGAGCCTTTGAGCTTTCGCCGGCTATACTCAATGCAGGCCGCTTTGTGTGAACGCCTCGCAAAATTCTACGGGCCCAGATGGCCGTGAGCAGGCAATGCAAGGCTCGTCTCGGCGGAGCGAGACGGCTACTTTGGCTGATCCCGCGCCACCCGCTCCGATCACATCAACCGGCTTAAAGCCCGGGCTTGACGATCGAGGTTTCAATCAGCCCGAGCAGACGGTCGGCTACTTCTTCCTTGGTGCCTTTGAAGAGGGCGATGGTTTCGGCTTCCGGAGAAAGCACTTCAACCGTGTTCGTAAGTGACCCAATGGCCGACGTATCGTTAAGCACGATGCAGTTGCAATTCTTCATCCGCAACTTTCGCATCGCGTTGTTGCGAGGATCCTGCGACTCCAGGGCAAAGCCGACCACCCAGCGATGGCCCTTCTGGCCACCAAGTTCTGCCAGCACATCCGAAGTCTCGGTCAGCTCCAAAGTGATCGGACGACCTGTCTTGGTGATTTTTCCTGTGATGCGTTCTTTGGGGCGATAGTCACAAACGGCGGCTGTGGCAATCACTCCATCACATTCCGGAAACAGCTCGAGACAACGCTGGCGCAACTGATCGGTGGTCTCGATGCGATGGACTGCACAACCCGCCGGCGCAGGTTGCTCAACGGGGCCTGTAACAAGTTCGACCTGATGACCGCGAGCTAACGCAGCGGCGGCGAGCGAATAGCCCATGCGGCCACTGCTGGCGTTCGATAGAAAACGCACGTCGTCAATGTACTCGCGAGTCGGCCCGGCGGTGATGAGAATCTTCATTACTGTCCACGCTCCGATTGTCCACCGGGACCCTTTCGACTGAGAATTGCCTCAATCACCCCGACGATGCTGCCAGGGTCTGCCATCCGCCCGGCACCAATTTGCCCGCAACTGAGCCAGCCCTCTTCCGGTCCCACAATCGTGTATCCGTCGTCTCGGAGCTGGGCCACGTTTCGCTGGACGGCCGGCTTGGCCCACATGTCACAATTCATAGCGGGTGCCAACAACACCGGCGCGGTAACCACCAGCAATGTCGTGCTCAGCAGATCATCGGCCATCCCGTGAGCCAGCCGAGCAATCGTCTGAGCCGTCGCTGGAGCCACTACAGCCAGCTCTGCTCGCCGAGCCAATCCGATATGCTCGCCCTGAAAATGTTCCTGGGCTTCAAAAGCGTGAGAATACACTGGTCGGCCAGTCAGCGCTTCGAAAGTCCTGGCGCCGATAAACTGATTGGCAGACTCCGTCATGATCACCGTCACCTTCGCCCCGCGCTGGACCAAACGGCTACAAAGGTCAGCGGCCTTGTAGGCGGCAACACCTCCAGAGACACCCAGCAGGATTTCGCGATTATGAAGTACGTCTGTCATGGCACACTATGGTCGTATAAAAAAACAGCCCTGAGACTCGGTGACGATCCTCAGGGCATAGATTCAACAAGTAGCCGGTCTGATCAAAGATCGTCGATACCGGGACCACCATCTTCGGCAAGCAAACGATCGAGCTTGTCGACCAGTGCAGAATCGTCCTGAACGGCTTTGAGATTGCCGGTGGCGTCGAGATAAATCTTGTCGCCCATGATTTCGGCGACCACAATCTGCATCAGATCCTTCGTCTGCAGATCAACCAGAGCCCGCGCGCCACGGTTCAGTGCAACCATGCGCTTCTGGATCAGGGCGGTCATCTTGAAACGACCTCCGACCTTGCGGGCGATTTCGTCTTCACGGAATTCATCAAGCATTTCGAGCCTTCTCCTCCGCCTTCAGTATCTCACAGATCTCGCTGACCGCGGTTTCCAGCTGATCGTTCACAACCACATATTTGTAACGGTCAGACAACTGCAGTTCTTTCTCCGCAGTCGCCAGCCGACGCTGAATCACTTCTTCTGATTCCGTTCCACGAGCCCTCAATCGGCGTTCAAACTCTCCGGGCGACGGCGTACAAAGGAAAATCGTAACAGCATTTGGGTACTGCTGCATAACTTTCATCGCTCCCTGAACGTCAATTTCCAGGAATGCCCACCCGCCCTGACTCCAGGCTCGATCCATCTCAGATGTCAGGGTTCCGTACAGAAACCCTGAAGAAAACACTTCGGCATGCTCCAAAAACTGCCCTTCAGCCAGTCGTTTTCGGAACTCCGCGTCCGTCAAAAACCAATAATCTCTGCCATTCACCTCGTTTGGACGAGGCGGTCGAGTCGTTGCAGAGATCGACATCATCAGTTTCACCGGAGCGCGATCCACCAACAACCGGACCAGCGTGGATTTACCACTCCCGCTCGGCCCGGACAGCACAACGATCCGCTCCTGGTGCCTCTGACTCATCACTCCACGTTCTGCAGGACTTCCCGCATCCGCTCGATCGCCGCTTTCATCTCGACCACACTCAGTGCAATCGTGACGTGATTGGCTTTCGAACCAATCGTATTGATCTCTCGAAACATCTCCTGACCGATAAATTCCAGCTTGCGTCCCAGTGAAGCCTCACCGTTCAGAAGCCGACGAAACTGCTCAGTATGACTTCGCAGTCGCGTGATCTCTTCATTGATGTCACAGCGGTCAGCGAACAACGCGACTTCACGGATGACATCGTTTTCACTGATATTGACCGAGGCATCACCAATCAGACGACGAACACGCTCCAGAATCTTGTCGCGGTATTCAGTGACCACCTGCGGTGTCAGAAGTGCGACCTGCCGTCCTTCGTTTTCAATAACTTCGCATTGCTTCTCGAGATCCTGCCGCATCGACTCACCTTCGCGGCGGCGAAAATCTTCGAAGTGGTCCAGCGACTCCTTCAGAGAAGCTTCAACAGCCGGCCACAATGAGTTAACAAATTCTTCGGGCAGCTCTGTCTGTGAAACAACGCCGGGAAGTGACAGTAACTCGCCAAGAGTCGCGGAATGCCCTTTTGCGTCGCCAGAAATCTCCGCAAGCTGTCGTTGAAAACTTCTGAGCAAATCCTGATCAATTCGGTACTCACTTTGACCGCTTGTAAACCTGACGCGGATCGAGAGTTGAACCGAGCCACGCGTCACACGTGAGCGCACCAGCTTTTCAATCTCGGCTTCGAATCGAGCGACCGAATCGGGCATACGCACCGAGATCTTCAAGTACCGATTATTGACGGACTTGATCTCTGAACTGACGTGAACACCCTCCGTTTGCAACGAAGCGTTTCCAAAACCTGTCATGCTGAGCAGCACGATGAAGTACCTTGCGGGAAAAACCGACTTGTGAAGCTCGGCAACCAATGGCTTTCAACGAACAGGCAGATCGCTAAGAACTGCCGACACTTGGACTCCTGAATATCAAAGAGCCCTGTCGACCGGATGACCCGGTCGACGACTGGAACGCTGCGGGGTTATTCTGGCTTCGCAGGAGCGGCTGGCTCTTCCGTCGCAGGAGCAGCAGGCTCTGCAGGCTTTTCTGCGGGAGCTGGCGATTCTGGAGTGGCCGGGGTTGCAGGAGGCGTCGTTCCTTCTGCAGGTGGAGCAGACTCAGCAGGCTTCTCTGCAGGAGCGGCTGGCTCTTCTTTCCTGGCATCGCCTTCAGCCGGAGCGGCCGGAGTCTCAGCCTTCTTCTCTGCTTCAGGAGCAGCACCTTCAGCGGCCTTCTTTTCTTCTCCGTCGGCCTTGGCTTCGCCCGCTGGAGCAGCGGCATCCTTCGCAGCGTCTGCTGACTTCGCGTCAGACTTTTCGCTCTTACCAGACTTGGCTTCTTCGGCCGCTTTCTTCTCGTCAGCCGCCTTCTTTTCGGCCGCTGCTTTTGCTTCAGGAGTTTCAACGAAACCGGACTTCTCTCCGGTGGCCGCTGCTCTCGCGTCCTTGCGGATCAAAATTCCAAGCACGCCCCCCATCAGAATCCAGATCACAGCAAGCACAATGGTGACGCGAGTAAACGTGTCACCAGCCCGAGTTCCGAAAGCGCTCTGGCCACCCATGCCACCAAACGCCCCCGCAAGCCCGCCGCCTCGACCACGCTGGATCAATACAAGCAGAATCATGAAAAGGCTGACCATGATCAGCAGGATGGTGAGGGTTACGATGAAAAATGACATCTGACTGACTGCTCCACGCTAAAACAAACCGCGGACACTCCTGCCCGACAATTCTCTTTTGATTCTAAACGCGAAAAGACGGACTGAGGTCCGTCTCATGCGAACGTTCTCTTTTTTACTTGCCAGAACTATCATCCACACGGGAAGAAGGATCTCGGCAGGCTTTCATTCAAATAAACTCTATGCGCTCAACTTGCGAGCCGCTTCAATAATCGGAACAAAGGTCGAAGCCTTAAGACTGGCCCCGCCCACAAGTGCCCCGTCAACATTAGGCTGACCGAGCAATGTTTCGGCGTTATCGGCCTTCACACTTCCGCCGTACAGAATCCGAACTTTCTCCGAAAACGCAGGAGTATAGCGGCGAGCCAGCCACTTGCGAAGATGTTCATGCGCAGATTCAGCCTGCTCTGGAGTTGCCGTGACGCCTGTACCGATCGCCCAGACCGGTTCGTAGGCGATAACAACCTGAGCCGCCTCTGCCTCGGAGACCCCGGCCAAACCACCTTCCATCTGCCGATCCAGCACCTCTTCTGTCTGGCCAGACTGGCGTTCGCTCAGCAATTCACCGACGCAAAGCACCGCCGCCAAGCCGCCACCAACAGCCGCCCGGACCTTCCGATTGATGATCGCGTCCGTCTCACCCATCACGTGGCGGCGCTCACTATGGCCCAAAATTACGTAGCGACAACCACAATCTCGCAGCATGTCGACCGCAACTTCGCCCGTAAATGCACCCGGAGCCTCAAAATAGGCATCCTGAGCACCCAAGTGAACTGCACTGCCAACCAGCGCTTCCCCAACTGCCAGCAAATAAGGGTATGGAGGGCAAACCAGCACCTCAACACCAGTTTCAGCCTGAGGAACAACCGCTGCCAACTCTCCCGCCAGAGCCACCCCTGAATGGCGAGTCGTATTCATCTTCCAGTTACCGGCGATCAAAAAACGTCGCATAGTGACACTAGGCTTTCAAAGGCGTCAAATAGGGTGAGCACTGAAAAAAAAAAGTTACTTGGCGCATCCGCACAAAATTATTTGGAGGGCTCGCTTCGAGGGTACGATCCCAGAATTTCCAGCCGATCCGGAGGCAAACTTTCCAGCTCTTTCAGAGCCTTCTTGATACGAGGCTCCGAAATGTGCCCCTCGAAGTCCAGGAAGAACAAATAGCCCACCGCAGGCTGCCTCAACGGGAAGGATTCGATCCACGTCAGATTAATCTTATTCCGACGAAAAGCCTCCAAAGCTTCTGACAATGACCCCGGACGATGAGGAATCTGTAGCAGAACAGCCGTGCGATCTGCCCCGGTCGGATCTGCAACACTGTCTCCAATCACCGCAAAACGAGTCACATTATTGCGATTATCTTCGATACACTCAGCGACAATTGGCACATCATACTGCATCGACGCCTGATGGCTGGCCACAGCCGCCACATTTGGCTTATCACGAGCCAACTGAGCCGCCGTCGAAGTACTCGTAACCTCGATCTGCCGAGCATGCGGCATGTTCTTGGACAACCAATCCCGGCACTGGGACAACGCCTGAGGCTTGCTGTAGATCTCAGAGATCTCACTGCGATCACACCGAGCCAGCAGGTTGTGATGCACATGAACCTGCACTTCGCCGCAGATTCGCAGCGGCAGCCGAGTGAACATATCCAGAGTATCAACAATTCGGCCATCCGTGCTGTTTTCGATCGGAACCAAGCCGAAATCAACGTGGCCTCGATTCACTTCCTCAAACACCGTGGCAATCGTACTGACTGGCACCAAGTCCGCAGCCTCACCAAAGCGAGCAATCGCTGCCTGATGCGTAAAGCTGTACGCGGGGCCAAGATACGCAACCCGAATACTCTTGATTCGCTGACGCCCGGCGCTCATTAATGGCCGGAAGATCGTCTTGATCTCTGCCGAAGTCAGCGGCCCCTGATTGACTCGATCGATCATCGACCAGACTTGCTGCTGATCCTGATCACTGAACATGATCTTCGACGGCGTCTGCACGCCCTTCATCTTTTCCAGATAGAGGGACGCTCGCTTATTCAATAACCCGACTAACTGCTCATCAAGCCGCGAAAGCTGGACTTCAGGGGAAACTGCGGTCGGTGGCACCACCTCAGCCGAAACGGATTTTGGCCGGGCAGAAACGGTCGCTGCCGGGGCTTTCTTCGCCAACTTTTTCACAGGAATTTTTGCGATCGGTTTCTTTGCCATCAGCCTGCCCAGCCCTCGCGCGAGTAAACATCCGGCGAGTTTCAGACTTGCTGACCGGCTCTTCAGTAGGACCCCGCACGCAGGAACGAGCGAAACCGCAACGGCTCGATAACACTCCCGGACATCCCATCCGAACAAGTGACGGAGCTGAACCTCGCCTCTCAAATAGACACTCCGGCCTTTTACAGGCGTCAAAATTGAGTGTCAAGCGGGGGGGGGTCTCTCTCTAAAATCCGATCCACTTAGCACCTTCCCCCCAACACAAAGAACTCCCAATCTCTCAATGTGCCAGACTGGCACGCGACATCACGCGTCAAGAGAGGGTGCCTTTTTGGCACCAGTGATCATCATGACCAACGACGAATCGACCTGCCACTATGACATTGCTGGCCCCGAGCAGCGAATATTCGTTTTCCTTAAATTTATGTCACAGAACAAGTTATAACAAAGCAACTCCAACGGCATGGAACCTGCTAAGTGGGATCGTGACCTGTCGAAGTGATTCAACGTTCAAGGCGACAGACCACCTCATCTTTCAATTCTCCGCTTTCGCAGTACCCCGGTTCTGGTGCAGCGAGCCTTCAAAACCAGTCATTTAACAAAATGCAGTTGCCGCGATACCGGATCGCGCGACTGCGGACAGAAGTCTCAGAGGAGCGTCGTCATGGCAGTCTCGGGCGAAAAAATCATCGGTATTGACTTGGGAACAACGAATTCCGTGGTGTCGATCATGGAAGGCGGTGAGCCTCGAGTCATCGCCAATCAGGAAGGCAGCCGAACGACGCCCAGCGTAATCGCGTTCACCGCGAAGGGCGAAACCCTTGTGGGTGAGCCCGCAAAACGCCAGGCGGTAACGAACCCTCAGAATACGATCTATTCGATCAAGCGATTCATGGGCCGTCGCCACAAGGAAGTCGAGTCCGAAGAAAAGATGGTGCCCTACAAAGTCGTAGGGGCGCTGACGGACTATGTGAAAGTCAATGTCCACGGCAAAGATCATACGCCTCCGGAAATTTCCGCGTTGGTTCTGCGAAAGCTGAAGGAAGCCGCAGAAAACTACCTCGGCCACAAAGTCAACAAGGCGGTCATCACCGTACCGGCCTATTTCAACGACGCGCAACGTCAAGCGACAAAAGACGCCGGTCAGATTGCGGGCCTTGATGTCGCTCGAATCATCAACGAGCCAACGGCCGCAGCTCTGGCTTATGGACTCGATAAGAAAAAAGAAGAGAAGATCTGCGTCTTCGACCTCGGCGGTGGAACGTTTGACGTTTCGATCCTTGAAGTCGGTGATGAGCTGGTCGAAGTTCTCAGCACGAATGGTGACACTCACCTTGGTGGTGACAATTTCGATGAAGTGCTGATTGACTACATTGCTGCCGAATTCCAAAAGGAACAGAGCATCGACCTCCGTAAGGATCCCATGGCCCTGCAACGTCTGCGTGAAGCTGCGGAGAAGGCTAAGAAGGAACTGTCGTCACAACAGGCAACGGACATCAATCTGCCGTTCATCACGGCCGACGCAAGTGGTGCGAAACACCTGCAGCTCAGTATTTCCCGGTCAAAGTTTGAAGAGCTGATCGATCCTCTGGTCGAACGCTGCCGCCAGCCGGTTTTGAATGCTCTGAAAGACGCCAAGCTGAAGCCAGGCGACATCAATGAAGTCGTATTGGTTGGCGGCTCAATTCGAGTCCCGAAGGTGCAAAAGCTTGTCCGGGATCTGTTCGGCAAGGAACCTCATCAGGGTGTAAATCCCGACGAAGTAGTCTCCCTCGGCGCGGCGATTCAGGGTGGGATCATCTCCGGCGAGGTGAAAGACGTTGTCCTTCTTGACGTGACTCCTCTCTCGGTTGGTATCGAAACCGAAGGCGGAATCATGACAGTTCTCGTCGAACGAAATACGACGATCCCAACAACGAAGACAGAGACATTTTCAACCGCCTCGGACAATCAGCCAGCTGTGACTGTCCGCGTCTTCCAGGGTGA
>CAMAXD010000042.1 GCA_945861975.1 Candidatus Kuenenia stuttgartensis
TCATCTCGCCCTTCCAAATCGTCGTCTTCGTCTTCATCTTCAACGTTGATAGCTTCCTCGACTTTCGCCAAGTATTCGGCATCCTCGTCTGAGATGGTCAAAGACTGTCGGTATTGCAATGCCTCAGCGTCGGCAACATATTCAACCACCCCATGGTGTTCTTCCACAACCGTCCGAATCGTTTCTAAGTCCACGCGGAAAAATTCTTTTCGGAAGTTAACCCGGTTTACTCGATGTTTATGAAGGGCCTGATGGAGCGTCCGTTCCAGCTTAGGTGAGTCCTCAGAGAATATCATCATGTGAACATCAAACTTAAACGGGACAGAGGCATCCCCAAGCTCTTTCACGCGGTCCAACGGTTCGAGGCGTCTGGTTAAGCCAACTTTGAAAATGTTCTCACCAAACGAACCAATGTTTGAAATCACGTAGACGTATCCGACTTTGGTAAGTTCAGCTTGGGCTTGCGTTCGCTGTCCTCTTTCTTCGGCCTCTCGCAATCTCTCTCGCAGCGCTTCGACTTCTGTGGAATGCTCGGCACCCACTTTTTGCAACGCTTCTGCCAATGCCTTTTCAATTACTCGTTTTTCAGTGTCGATGCGTTCCATTTCCCGTCTGAGTTCATGCTCAACCCTTTGTTCTTCTCTCATCTGTTCCCGGATGCGTTTCTGTTCTCCCTTTTCATGTTCACGTCTCAGAACGATCTCATATTCAGCTTTTAGTTGTGCCGTCAATTCGCGTTCCTGTTTGGTCGAAACCGCGTAGCCCTGTTTCCGACAGAATGCGATGGCTTTCGTGATACGGTCTTTCGTGGTTTGAAAGTTGTCGCCGGTAAGTTTAGACGACCACCATTTGCGGGTTTCGTCAAGGAAACGTTCGGCCATGCGATGAACGGCATTCACAGAATCCTCCGCCGTTGCAATCTTCTCAGCGAGTTCCGCCCGTTGTTGGCGGAATTCCCCTTCGGCACCTTGCACCAAAGTATTTCGAACCTTGACCAAACTACGCTTCAGCCCCTCAAGTTCGTTCAAGGTCGTAGCCAAACGATTGGTTCGAGTGTCCAGTGTCCGTTCAACCTTACTCAAATGATCCCTGTATTTCTTCGTCTGGCTACGATGATGAAATGTAACGCTAAAGAGACCGCCACCAGCGACGATAAAAATGAACCCCAGCAACATGGAAAGGGGCGGATTCCAAAGCAACGCCACCGCGCCAAAGAATCCCGCAGACATTGCCACCCCCGCAGCAAGTATCACCAGAATATCGAATTTGTTCCATGGCTCCGGGGGTGGTAACTCCAGCTCGGGCTTGGCGTTGAAGTCCAGATAATCCACGAACATGACGGGGGCCGTACATTCGGGACAACGAGCGGGGTTCGATTGTGGACTGTTGGCAACAATGACCCGACAATCGCATTCCGGGCAATATCTGAAATGGCTGTGCTCCGGGAAATCAAACAGCCACGGAACCGTCTGAACTTCGCTCCAATCAGCTTCGCCCGGCACATCGCGGATAAAAGCGGTCCCCGATAGCTTCTCAGCGTCAACCAACGCTCGGAGTTTGGCCTTTCCGAACGGCCCAATCTTCTTTTTACCAACCGCTACATTCCAGAGCGTTCCGATTTGCGGTGGTGGCGGGTTCACGTCCTCATTTCGATCGGGCACTTGGACCGGGGCCTGGCACTTCGGACAGCGCAATTGCAGCCCCGATTTCTCAAGACCCACTGCAAGTTTTGCACTGCACTTTGGGCACGTGGCCGTGATTCGATCGGTCGAACCACTGGCAGGGGCGGCATCGACTTCGGCCGGCGGGTTTGGAGGAGTCACTTCCCCGTCGGGCACTTGAACCGCCGACTGGCATTTGGGACACCGAATTCGCTTGCCCGCGTTCTCACGCCCAACCGCAAGTTGGGCGTTGCACTGGGGGCACGTGGCAAAGATTCGGGAATTCATCGGGCGGGTATTTCGTTCGGGAGCAACGCGGGGGTATGCCAGGCATTTAGCAGCCCCCGGCGTTCTTCAAAACGGCTCCGGGCTTACTGAGACGTGAACTCTACCGAACCCACCTGGGACTTGTCACCCACCTCCACTAAACGGCTCGAACGTCCTCCGGCAAGTCCTCACACCCAGAAATCAGAGAGCGGAGGCCCACTTTGCACCGCATTCCTTACCGCTTTGCGAAACCGCTGTCTTTCTCCACTGTTTTTGAGGCTGCTGTATTCCCACCGGGAATACCTCACGCCCTCTTCTGGGTCATACCGGAAGAGCGGCGTTTCTTTTAGACGCAAAGCGGGACGACGGCGGTCCGTTGACGTGGCCACACCCTGAACATTCTCGTTTAACGTCAATACCGTTCAAAAAGTAGCAGGCACACTCCGTGTGCCGTCCGCTGAGTTTTCAAAAAGCCTTGCTTTTTGAGGGTTGCGGCACATGGAATGTGCCTACTACTTTGCTTCATTGAACGGTATTGCCGTTAAACGAAATGATGAGCGGTTGTTCCAGTCGATCTGCGATCCTGATCTTTCTGGCTTGTGTTGGCTTATTCTGACGCGACTCCATGGATCGTGTTGTGGATCACGCCGCTGATGGCTTTGCCGTCGGTGGCTTGTAATGAGTAACGGATTTCCATGCACCATGTCGGCTTGATGTCTGCCAGCACAGTCAATGTCAGGCCGTCGTCTGAACGTTCCACACCGGTGACATCCAGAGCATGTTCATTGTGGTGTTCCGAACCATAATTTGCGGTGCGTTTCAAAGACCAGACTTTTAACTGAACGTTTTCAGGCTTGACTGAATCGGGATTCAGAGGCTCCGTAAACCGCAGCGTCATCCCTTTTGTCGTGGCATGAAGTTCGGCAGGCAGATGCATCTGCTGGCCCGTCGCCCGCAGACGATAAAGACCGCCCGGCGTTGTGGCACTCCCAGCCCACGCGAACATGCCGCACAGATAAAGCTGGCCATCGGCCGGATGAAAACGGCCTCGCATCACGCCGGTAGGAAATGCTGGAATTGGCAGTTCGATCATGCCGCCCTGCATCTGGCGGCCTTTGCCTTTCAAATCGACGGACTCATGAGGAACCAAAAACACCTTTCCGTAACCATACGATAAATTCAGCAGTGAGCCATTCAACGGCCCCCAGCTGTTACTATTGACCCACAACAATTCTCCCGGAGAACGGTCAAATGCGTTTGTGATCCAGCACAGAGGCGGCTCCATGGCGTCGTCGGAAGAATCCTTCACATCATGGTAGCCGAACATGTTGCCGTAAAACTTTGGCTTGCGATCTTCAGCCAGAGTCACCCAGTTAATGCGGTTCTTCGGATTCCAGAAACCTTCCTGATCAGTGACCACAAACGACCCATCCGGATTTAAACAAACTCCGTTGGCGGCTCGAAAACCATTCGCCAGAATTTCGGTGGTTGAGCCGTCCTTGCTGACTTTCAACAGCGTGCCATGATGCGGCACAACAGCCTCCAGGGCATGTCGTCCGGACTTGGCATAGTAGAAGTTCCCTTCAGCGTCAGTCTGGAGCCCCATCGCGAACTCATGGAAATGCTCGGTCACCTGATGATCATTGTTGAAGCATTCAACGTAGTCGATCTCTTCGTCACCATTCAGGTCGTGCAGCACGGCCAGTTGATCGCGACACGTGAGATGGATTTTCCCGTCGACAATTTTTAATCCAAGCGGTTGATAGAGCCCGCTGGCAATCCGCTGCCATGTCAGCTGATCGCCTTTCAGGAAACCATCGACCAGCCAGACATCTCCGTCCCAGGAGCATACCGCCATGCGGCCATCCTCGAAGAAATCGAGGCCGGTAAATCGAGTCTGTGCGACCCACGGATTATTCTCGGGGGCGGTCAGAAAATCGGTTGCGAATGGACCGTCCGAAGCACCGATGGTCGCGGTGGTTGTGACCTTCTGATTCCAGCGAGCTGGCCCGCCGGAAATGAGCGAATGAAGATCCTGCTCAGTGTGTAGAATCGACGGCGCTGCTTTGCCAGGACTGTCTTCAGCCGACATCCAGACGGTGAAACGCAGAAGTTCCTGGCCAGCCGGAATTGTGAGCAGTAGTCGGCCATCAAGACTGGACCAGGTGGCATTTATCGTTGATGGTGCGAGTCCTGTAAGTAATGTCGACGGCTTAACCGACGGCTCGCTGCCCTGGATCAAAGTCGCATCATGGCCGTGACCGGTCGCGTCCGTGACAACCGAGGATTCAGGCTCTGTTGTCTCGAAAAACTGCCATTCAGCCACAAGACCTTCTTTCCGCTCCTTCAGCGATGATTCAGATTTAGATTCCTGCATCAGAGCGGTTTTATAGAAGCGAACATTCTCAAGTTCTCCCGCGAAAAACGATTCCGATTCAGGAAAATTTGGAGACGTGAATCCCACTCGCACAACTCCGTCGGTCAGCTTCTCTTTGGCGACAAGTTGCCCCTGCCCGTTCGGCTTGCCATCGACAAACAGCGTGAGTTGCTGATTGGCCTTCGTCCACACTGCGGCGACATCATGCCATTTTCCGTCGGTGATTTTCTTCTTCGAGGTCACCGCTCCGACCCAGCCAATGTCGAACGTCAGCCGACCTTCTCGAAGAAAAAGCGATTGTCCATTCGGAACCCATGGCGAGTCGGGTTTTGTGATCGCGAAGATCGTCCCATTGGCCCGAGTTTTCAATCTCGCAGTGATTGTGAAATCCTGAGTCATCTCGAAGTCTGTGGCGTCTTTGACTTCACAATACGTGTGACCATCGAACTCCGGCGACCGGGCTGCATCTGTATTGGATGCAATCTTCGGATCGGAGCCGAATCGAATCACTCCGCCGACAGCATTGTCTTTCTGAGCGACTTGAAGCACCAAGTCGTGATCTCGCGGTCCCACGTTAAAAGTGCGAAGGAACAACGGTGGCTGAGACGGCTCATCGCTGATCTGCACAGACGGCAGTTCCAGCACATCCGTGTTGCCGATCGAATACGACAGGATCACCTGCTGTTCGTGATAATACGTGCCCTTGAATCGTCCCCAGCTTCGAGGCAGAGGACCGTAACGCAGATTATCTCGCCCCAGCACACGTTGGTCGTCTGTGAATTCGCCATTCGCGGGATTCGCCCAACCGGGACCGGTTCCATTGGAGGCGAGCACTGATCCCATGACAGTCGGATGAATCTGATGTTCGCCATTAAACTGAATTCCTCTCCAGTCGATAAAGTTCTGCTCGGAGCTGGGAGGATCAGCAGCGCTCCATGCCGCTGCCATTCGCAAAGTATCAGTATCGAACATCATCCAATACCGACCACGTGAAACCCCGCCCGCGCCGGGATCCAGACGCATCGCGATTCCTTTGTAGGCGATGTTGTGAAACGAACCCGGCACTTCATAAGAATGCGTCAGGCTGGGGCCATAGTCCATGGCATTCCACGGCTGAATCGTGCTCGGTGCCGGCCCGCGAGTATCTCCTGCAGGCAAACGAGATAACAGTGCCTCGTTGATCTCGACATATTGAGACGGATTGTGCGGCTTCAGATAGGTCTCACGGAGGTAGTGAATGACGTCATACTTCTGCGACGGCACCATCCATGTTTGAGCCGCCATCAGGCCAAAGCCTTTGGTCAGCGTTTGATACATTGTGTGCGGATCGCTGCCACTGCGAAATTTTCCGGTGGCGAATTTTAAAGATGTCGGCAGCGAACCAACTTGATCCTTCGTGCCGTGACAGTTCTGGCAGACTCGGCGATAAATCGCTTCGCCTCGTTGGTACGCGTCGTCATCCCATTCTCTGATGAACCCCGCATGGTCAATGTGGTGCTCGTACTCGGGAATTTTCAGAGTCAGCAGGGCGGCAGATGGCTGCAACTCTTTTGCCCGAGCCGCCCCGCCATCGCGGATCTCCATCAGATACCGAATCAGATCATAGAACTGCTGTTGGCTGGCCAATTGGTTCATCTGACCGGCTGGCATCAGCGAAACGGTATTCTCAACGACTTCATCGAGATCAGTCATAGCAAACGTAACTTGCTCGCCATTGCGAGTCACATCGCGGATGACAACTTTCTCTGCCGTGCGTTCGACAAGAATTCCAACGACGGAATGACCATCGCTTGTCACCAAGGTGACGGATTCAAAACCCTTGCGAATCACTTTCGATGGCAGCAAGACTGATTCGACGATTGTTTCGTCAGTAGCCTCTTTCGCCAATGTGGCAAGATCCGGCCCCAGTGATGACGGCAATGTTCCACCAACCGAATGGCATTTCGCACACGCCATCTGCTGCTGAAAAAACACTACCGCACCTCTGGCCGCATCTCCCTCCGCTTTCGCTCGCGTCACCAGATCTTCCACCGGCGTCTGCCGAAGCGCGTCGTCCAAAGACTGAGCTGAAGCGATCGGTGTCAAACCGAAAAGACTCAGGCACCCGCAGGCCAATACTGAAAGTAGCAGTCGAGGAATAAAGAGCTTCATAGGGGAGTGTCACCTTGGGTCGAGTCCACGAGTCACTTCGCGCAGCGTTCAACTGTGACGCAGCCTTAAGCCACGGCAAGGCTAAGCATGCCGAACAAGGATGCTAGTGCTCTGTCAAGGCTCAATTTTCGGGTACGACGGACTTCCAGTCCGTCGACAAAGGTTACCGCCGACGGACTGGAAGTCCGTCGTACAAATACAATTCAACCCCAACTTTAAAGGTTGACAGAGCACTAGAAGGTATCCCGCGTTCTGCAAAGCGGGACACATGCCAGAACCGACCGCTTCTTACGTGAGGCTACCTATCTGCAGTTCGCAATATTATCCACACGCAATGCGAACCGCACAGCGGAGCGGATCACAGAAAATGAGTTATCGGCGCCAATAACACAGCGGGCTGATTTCCGGCCTCCGCCTCGTCTCAATTAAACTACTGGCCCAGTTCTTTCACAATGTTGTCAGCTCCGTAAACCACCTGCAACGCTTCGCGAATTGCACTGGAGTGAACTGAAACAGAGCGTGCCTGTTTATCCGTGTAAACATAGTTACCAGACAACGACTGGACATTTCCATCGAAGATCAGACCAACGAGTTCTCCGGCTTTGTTGACAACCGGACTTCCGGAATTTCCGCCGATGATGTCAGCCGTGCTGACGAAGTTGAATGGCGTTGTCTTCGACAGCTTTGACTCGGCCTTCTTCCATGACTCCGGCAACTTGTAGTCCGTCTGGCCTTCGTGCTGCTTTTCATGTTCAAAAGCACCGCCGACGTTGGTCCAAGCGGGAATCTGCTGACCGTCCTGTTCGTAACCTTTCACCGGGCCAAACGCGAGTCGTAGTGTAAACGTGGCATCGGGATAAGCCGAAGTGCCCTGAGTCGCGAACTTCGCTTCGGCAATCAAGGCATACGCCTGCTTGTCCTGTTCGTCGAGCTGATCCGTGATCGAACGAATGCGGCGAATTGGCGGGTTGACGATCTTTGCCAGCATAATCAGCGGATCCTTGCTGTCATTGATCGCCTGAATTCCGCCCGCAGCGATCTTTTTGCGAGCCTCAACGCTTAACAGTTCTGTCCCACTGATCAACTCAGCGGCGCGGTCAGCTGGACTCTTGCCTGCCAGAATTTTCTGGCACACCGGATCATCAAAACCTCGCTGTTCCAGAGTCTTCGCGATCGAATCGCCCAGTAGAGTCTGGTCCAGATCGGTGTAGATCGGAGCCTCTGAGTAAAGTTGCTGCAACAATGATTCACGCCCAGCATCAGAGAACTCCGGCAGTCGCTCACCAGAAGGCTTTTGATCTTCTTCCGCCATTTGCACAAGTTCGAGTGCGATGTTGTAGAGCTGTGAGTTAATAGCGACACCCTTACCCAACAGCGAAGCACGTTTCTTCGTCGTTTCAGCGATGGTATCCCATGCGGAACCCAGAGCTTTCAGCTTGGGATCAGCCGCGATGATTTCTCGCAATTTGGCTTCAGCCGCGGCCTTATCCGCCAGCACCTGAGGATCCTGCAAACCGGCCAGCATTCCAAGGCGAGCCTTACGAGAATTCTGCACGCCAAACAGCTCATCGCGTGCCCGGCGAGCATTCTCTTTGCCGCGCAGAGCATACTGTTGAAGCAGAATTTCCTGACGTCGCAAATTGGCCATAATGTACGGCAGGTTCAGGTCGCGTTGATACTTCAGCGCATCCATTGTAAAGATCCGACTCGTGCGGCCGGGGTTACCGGAAACAAACGCAACTTCGTTTTCTTCCGGGCCATTAGCCGACCACTTCAGGAAGTGCTCAATCTTTGCCGGCTTGCCGTCTTCGTATACTCGAAAAATCGTGGCATCAAGGCAGTACCGAGGATACTCAAAGTTGTCCGCATCACCGCCAAAGAACGCGATTGCGGTCTCAGGAGCCCAGACCAATCGCACGTCAGTGTACTTCTTGTACTGATAAAGATGATAACGACCGCCGCCGTAGAGCGTGGTGACGGTGCTCTTCAGGCCGGATTCATCCAGAGCTGCTTTTTCGATCCTCGCGATAACAGCTCGCCGAGCCGCCACGGCTTGTTCGGTCGACATACCGTCGGTCACTGATGCCTTAACGACATCCGTCACATCTTTGATGTTGACCAGTTGATTAAGTTCCAGGTCTGGTGCTTTGAGTTCCTGATCAGGAGTCTTCGCCAGGAAGCCGACTTCCATGATGTTTCGTTCGGGTGTTGACAGCTTGAACAGCGTGTCTGAGCCCACATGATGATTCGTCAGGACGAGCCCGGTGCTGGAGATGAACGAAGCCGATCCGCCGACGTTGAAGCGAACGCTCGACTTCATCAAATGTTCGGCCCACTCATTGGAAGGTTCAAAGCCGTAACGTTCCTTCAGCATAGCCAGAGGCAAATCGTTAAACAGCCACATGCCTTCATCGCCGTGTGCGTCAGAAAGGCTGGTGGCCAGAATCGCCGTCAGACAGATCATTGATGTGAATCTCATGTGGAGTTGCTTACTGAAGAAGGAGTGAGAAGTTTATCCACGTCATTGCTGACGATGACACCATAGTTCAGCGCACCAAGCCAGCCGGACATGATGATGCCCACACTGCCCGCGTGAAAGAGCCCGGAAATCTGCTGCGGCAGATCACGGCTGACCTGCAGGCCTTCGAACTTGGTCCCGAAGGAAGATCCTGCCAGATGCCGCGTATAATGTTCGAATGTTTTTGGCGTCGCCGCTTCCACATGATCCAGTTTGGCTCGGATATCCGGAACGTAGCGTTCCAGACAATCCAGCGTCGTCTCGATCAGATCTTTCTTGGACGCTTCGTAATCTTCCGGCGACAGATCGGCCCAGTCGCGATAATTTGCGTTCGTTGAGGAAACAACCAGCCAGCGATCGCTGCCAGGACGAGTCGACGGGTAGTAGAAGCTGAACGTGCGACTGCTGACTTTTTTGCTGAGCAAAGCGTCAACATCGAAACCCTTGTGTTCGGAATGGAACAGCAGGTCACCGCAACTGTCATCGAAACTCTTGCCGGGTTTCAGAGCCATGTAGACCTGGCACGAGCTGTTATTCAGACGGACAGCTTTCGCGTCATCGAGGAACTTTTTGTCAAAGTGCTGCTCACCCACCAGGTTCTGAATGGTGCTCTTGACGTTGGCGTTTGAGACAACAGTGCGGCATCCGATGCGTTTGCCGTTCACAACTACGCCCGTCACTTTTCGATCCGGCCCGACTTCAATTTTTTCCACCAGACTGCGGATGCGGATGTCGACGCCGTTACGTTCCAGCTCGGCCTTCATCTTCAGCACCAAAGCATCAGTGCCGCCTTCGAAGGTGTAAACACCCTTTTGCATGAAGTTGGAAAATACGATGCCATACGTGATCGCAGGATCCTCCAGAGTTGACCCGTTCGCGTACGTGATCGGTTCCATCAGCAGACGGACGACGTCATCACGACCGGGAAAGAACTGTTCGAACAACTCGCGGGTCGTTTTCGATTGTTCATCGAAAAAGTTCATACTCCGTGCGGTGTCGAAGAATTGCTGGACCGTCGGCAGAGCGATTCCGAAGTGCTCGACCAGGATGCGCGTGAAATCTTCGCGAGTGAACGTGGTCCGCAGAGAGAATTGCGGATTTTCGAAACGGACACCTTTGAGCTGCACGATCGATTCGGCAATCTCCGGCGTCCAGTACTTGCGACAGCTCTTGATCATTCCATGCGGAAAGCCGTGCAGGGAGATATCAAAGATGTGTCCGCCAGCCCGCTTGAACCACGTGGCCATTCCGCCGAGCTGATAGTGGTGCTCCAGAAGCAACACGCTGTAGCCCTGTCGAGCCATGATATTGGCGGACGTCAAACCCGCCAGACCGCTGCCGATCACGACAACGTCGTAGGAGTCTTTGGTGCCTTTCAGGAAGTCACGAGCCATTCGAACGTTCAATCAAATCCGTCGGCGGAGACGACAGTTCCGTGTAACGCCCGTCGCTCCGCCGACGGGTTTGGTCAGGCAGCCGGGGAATGGCTGCTGCAGCAGACTAGCAAAAGGCGACGAACAACTTCAAACGCTGCGACTGGTTCGGCGCTTATTCTCTCCCGTCCGAGGAATCCGTGAGTATTCTGCCCCCCAAACACGTGCCGGAAACATTCAGAGCGGCCGAAACTCAATCTGTGAGGTTTAAAATGAGCTTAGACCGATCACGCATTCTCTACGATTCCCGGATCTCTGTGGGAGCCAATCCCGGTCTTGTCAGGCGTTCATTACTTTCCCGGCAGTGAAATCAGCGTTGCCATCGCCGATGAATTTGGGTCTCCTGCATTCGCACATTGACACAGTTTTCGGAATTCAGTAGACCACGCAGAATACTACGGTTGTCGTATTAGTCGCAGCGAAGGATTTGCTGTGCCGGACGTGATTCAGGGAGGTCGCCATGGATTTATCGGTTGTCATTCCGGTTCATAACGAAGCGGAAAATATTGGAGGACTGCTGCAGGAGATCCATGACGCACTCGAGTATTCCTGCGAGTTTGAAATCGTCGTTGTTGACGACGGGAGCACGGATACGACTCCGCACCTGCTGAATCAGCTTACAGAAAGATTTGATTCGCTGCGAATCGTGCGGCACCTGGCCTCCTGTGGCCAAAGTACGGCACTCATGACGGGAATTGACGCTGCCGTCGCGCCGATCATCGCAACGCTGGATGGCGACGGGCAGAACGATCCCGGCAACATCCCTGCAATGCTGTTTGCACTGGAGGCCGCGACACCCGAAGATCGCCTGATGATGGTGGCTGGATTCCGGAAGACTCGCAAAGATTCGTGGTGGCGACTGTTCTGTTCTCGAATTGCGAATGGCGTTCGCAGTCGAATTCTGGGAGATCAGACGCCGGATACGGGATGTGGAATCAAAGTCTTCTACCGTGAGGCATTTCTCCGCATGCCTCGATTCAATCATATGCATCGGTTCATGCCAGCCTTGATTATTCGCGGTGGTGGTCGAGTGCTTTCGGTGCCGGTCAATCATCGACCACGAGCTCATGGCCATTCGCACTACGGAACTCTGCAACGACTGATGTGTGGCATCGTCGATCTTGCCGGAGTTGCCTGGCTTATTCGCAGAAATCAGTTACCAGTCATTACGCAAATGGATGTGGCTCATGACGAACGACCAACGGTGGATAGTATTCGGTTTGATGGGGCAACTCCTGTTCTCCGCTCGCTTCGTCGTGCAGTGGCTTAAAAGTGAAAAAGAGAAGAAGAGCGTCATCCCCACAGCATTCTGGTACTTCAGTATCAGCGGCGGGATCGTGCTGTTGACCTATGCCTTGCACAAACAGGATCCTGTGTTTATCCTGGGACAGGGCCTTGGACTCTTCATCTATATGCGTAACTTGCAGTTGATTCGCAAGGAACGCAACCGTTTGAAAATCACGGCCTCTGCCGCATCCGCGATTGGGCCCAATTCAGAATCCGTCACCCGCCGGGCCGGCTGACAGGGACCATGCTGTTTTTTCGGGCGGCATAAATAGAGGCCCGGTGTTCGCGGGATATCACATTCAGACATCACCTCAATCGTGGCCACTCGCAGAAGCTGAATAAGGCCGCGGACCTCGTCAGACCACTCGTAAAGTTCATGCCTGTATGCGATATCTTTTGTGGTCTGTCGTGCTTGCGGCCATGCTGACAGCGGTCGTCGTTATCAGCCGACCGATCCTGCCAGTTGATGAGACTCGCTATCTCAGTGTGGCCTGGGAAGCTCATCAACGCGGCGACTATCTTGTTTCGCACCTGAATGGCGAACCGTACAGCCACAAACCGCCACTTCTCTTCTGGCTGATCAATGTCGTCTGGTCTGTGACAGGCGTCTGTGAACTGGCCGGTCGGCTGGTCGCACCTGCGTCCGGGCTTATGTGCCTCGTGCTGACGTCCCTGATTACTCGACGACTGTGGCCTCAGAATCTGTTACTGATTCAACTGGCTCCAGTTGTCCATGTGTCGCTGATGCTGTGGATTGTATTCTGCCCGTTAACAATGTTCGACACCTTGCTGACCTGCTGCAGTCTGTGTTCGCTGCTTGGTCTGCTCTACGCGTCAGAAGGACGAACTTACCGAGGCTGGCTGCTGGCGGGATTGGGCATGGGACTTGGAATTTTATCCAAGGGCCCCGTCGTTCTGGTTCATGTATTGCCCGCCGCGGTGATGGCTCCATGGTGGTCGGACACAGTGCGATCAAAAACATCTCGCTGGTATGCAGGACTTTTCGGAGCAATCCTGTTGGCGGCCGGCATTGGTTTGGCATGGGCTATTCCTTCTGCATCGGCGGGAGGAGCAAAGTATTCCAATGAACTGCTCTTTGGTCAGACCGCCGGTCGCATGGTGAATTCATTCGCGCATCGTCAGCCCTTTTGGTGGTATTTGCCGTGGCTGCCGCTGTGCCTGATGCCGTGGATCTCTTTCGGAGCCGTTTGGCGCGGGTTTCGATTGACGGCGTTCGACAATGGAATGCGATTCCTCGTGTGCTGCGTTGGCGGTTCCCTTTTGATCCTGACGTTGGTGAGCGGTAAACAGATTTATTACCTGCTGCCCATGTTCTCGCCCTGCGCAATGATCCTGGCCAGAATGATGACTTCGGTTGACACCGTCAGTCGACGAGATCTGGCATTCATTGTCCCGGGAACGATCGGAATGGCATTATTACCTGCTGTGTTTAATTCCGTACCGGAACTAACGCGCACAAGGCTCACCGGGATTCTGGAGAACTCCTACACCATTCCACTGGGACTATGCGGCGTGCTGCTGCTGGTTCCGGCGTGGAAGAAGATCTCCAACCTGGTCCTGGCGGTGGCGACATCCAGCGTCGTGTTTATCGCAATTGTTGTCTGGGGCGTTTCGGGAAGTCTTTGGGATGGTTTTGATCTGAAGCCGATCGCCCGTTTTACCGCGGGTTGTTCTCGCCCCGTCGCGTGGCTGGGTGATTACCACGGCCAGTTAAACTTTGTCGGTGAGATCCCTTCGATCAAAGAAGCTCTCAATCCGGAAGCACTGGAGCAATGGCTGCAGGAACATCCGGGAGGCGCTGTCATTGTTCGACTGAGCGAAGCCAATCCGGCATGGCAGAATCTCAAGGAGCCTCTCAATGCCGTCGATCGAACTGAACCGACCGGAAAGCAGAAGCAACTCATCTCTGATCTGCTGTCATCGCATCCCGAGTTCCCGTTGGCGAGGCTGAATCCTGAAATCCTGTTTACACAAACAATCCGCCGAGGCCTGACGCTTGATCTGACCGTCGTCGTCAGCTACCGCGGGGCGACGACCGAGCCGCAGCAGCAATAGCGGTGCATACGAAAGCTCTCGCGAGTCCGGATCCCGAGTTTCGCGAACGACAGAACACAGGCAGCCGGATTGTTCTCGCAGTTCACAACTCCGCATTCGTGTTTGATTCAGGTTATTGGCCGCGGGCTCGCTCATCACGAGCATCCGAATCCTGTATTCTGCCGCAAGTCCTCGGCCAGAATCACAATCCTGCCTGCCAATCGAGCGTCTGCCATGAAACACTTTCATCCCCTGTTTGCACTCCTGTTCACATGGACGCTGTTGGCTGCCCACGGCATTGCTTCTGATCTTGTCGCAGAACGAGAACAGGTCAAGAACGCATTACAGATTCTGAATGCCTGGCATACGGCTCAACCCGAACCGGGGGAACGATTTTTACACATTGTCTGCTGGACACCGTCAGATCGAGAATTCCCGGCCGACTATCAGGCTCGTCTCACTCGCATCATGGAACACATTCAGGCGTTCTATGCCGATGAGATGGAGCGTTATGGCATGCCTGATCGCACCATTCGACTTCGCTACGATGGCAAACAGTTGCTGCTGCACATTGTGAAAGGAAACCATCCGACCGCACACTACGCGATGGAGTCCGGCTCCGAGATTCGTGAAGAATGTCTACCTGTGCTGACCGCCGCCGGTATCGATGCCAACAGGGAAACAATCTTTATCCTGTGTAACCTGGCCACGTGGGATGCAAAGCAGCTTCAATTTACACACAACTCACCCTACTACGCTGGCGGTTCTTTTCGCAGCGGCACGGCATGGCAACTGGATTCGCCGGAACTGGATACTCTTAACCTGAAACTTAAGAAGCCGATGATTGAAGATGGCCAATACGGACGCATCTCATTAGGCAAACATAACTCCATCTTTATTGGCGGTATGGCTCATGAGCTGGGGCATGCACTCGGGCTTCCGCATTGTACAGCTCGGCCGGATGAATCGGTGAAGGGCGAAGCGTTGATGGGTTCAGGAAACCGCACGTATGGAGACGAACTGCGTGGCGAAGGCAAAGGCTCGTTCCTCACTCTGGCTCACGCTCTCCGTCTTGCTTCGCATCCGCAGTTCTCCGGATCTGTCAAGGGCCTGAACCTCGAAACTCGCGCGGAGATCAATGAGCTGAAGATCGAGGCGAAAGGTAAGAGCATTCAAGTCACCGGGATCGTCGATGCTGACCCACCCGTTTACGCGGTTGTGGCCTACTTCGATCCCGAGGGCGGCAGTGATTACGATGCAACCACCGCTTCCGCGATCCCGACAACCAATGGCCATTTCGAACTTCGCTCAGAGGCGTTGCGACATGGAACAGTCGGGGAGCTGCGATTGTTTCCCCTGCATGTTAACGGATCTGCAGCCGGTCAAATGTCAGCGACGAACTTTCGTTATCCCTACGACATCAAGGCCGATGGCACGCCCGATCTGACATCCATTCAGACACGGCAGCAGTTGCAGTCGATTGTTGCAGCACTGACAAACGGTGATCAGAAGAAAGCCATCGAGCTGACCGGAAAAATTCAGAATGCCAAGATCGCGGCGATTGCGGAAAGACTGGTGCGACCGATTAAGGCGACTCAAACTCCCGCGAACATTGTGAGCGATAAGAAGAGTTTTCCCTTAACCAACTTCGTTCCCACCAATGCCAAAGTGGGCTGGGGCGAGGTGGTTTATGATCGAGTTCCTGATGAACAGCTATTGCTGGAATCTGGTGGTCAGTTCTTTGAAACCGGCATCTACGCCCACGCACCAGCTCTTCATGTGTACGAACTGAAGGGTAAGTGGTCTGGCTTTTCCGGGCACGTGGGACTCGCTGCAGGTCATGATGGATCGGTCGAATTTGAAATCAAAGGCGATGGCCGGACGCTTTGGAAGTCAGAGGTCGTCCAGTCCTCTGTAACGGTGCCGTTTGAGGTGTCGCTGGATGGTATCGAACAGTTGGAGTTGCTGACTCACCCCACCGATGACGGTGCTGGAGCCGACTGGGGAATGTGGCTCGATCCCACGTTGCAGCGATAGAAATCGCAGATTCTGTTTTAGCCAGAAACAGAACAGAGTGACAACGGGTCCGAGATGACACGACAACTTCGAACCTTTTTTATCCTCGGCTGCTGGGCTGGGCTGTGCATCCACGGGGTGCGCTATCAATGGCGTGGACTTGGCGTAGCGGAACTCGCCAAGAGTTCCGGCTTTCCTGCCAAATCACAGAAAGTCTACGCGACTTCCGCTACAAATTTCCCTTAAGTCCACGCCATTGGGGTGCGCTGTGGAAAGAAGTCGAGATCCAGGATGAACATGTGAGCATTTGTGGCAATTAGAGCCTGCCTGGTTTTGCAGTGAAACCTACACATCGGCCCGATGCGTCTCAACAACCGGCACTTCCGGATAACTGGCCATAATGAGGCAAGCTGGGCGGTATCCGCGGGCATGTTCAAGTTTGACCACTCAGAACAACCAGATGATCCGTCTAGCATCGGTTGGACGAAAAGACGATAGTGACAAGCCATTCGGAGTGCATTTCATGTTCAGGATTCTGCTGGGAACAACGCTGATTGCTGCTCAGATCCTCACAGGATCATGGGGCAACTGTACGTTGTGCCTCCGCAGTGATGGAACGATCTGCTGTGTTCATGAACAAGCTGCGGCTTGTTCGTGTTGTGAACATGAGCACACAAATTCGTCCAGTGCAGATGACCACAACAGCCACTCACATGCTGTCTGCCAGATTGCCACAACGCACGAACACGAAGATCACAATAGCGATCCTCTTGAGGAAACTGTCCCGCTTGAGTTGCCTCTGACATCCAGTATTCCATGTGGATGTCGACATATTCCGCTGTCTTCAAATAGTGTTCCGGACTCACTGGAGTTCTTCGGCGTAACTTCGTCGGATCGGAAGCAAAGGCGTCCGCCAATTCCGCCGGTTCATTCTTCTCGGACAACGAGTCTCAACGTCGTTGTTGCGAAACTTGTCCACCTGCGCTCGCCAGAGTGCCTGACCGTCGGCCTCACGATCGTGTCCTCGGTCGTCATTCGCTGTTGATTCGTCATTCGCTGTTGAGTCGTCATTCGCTGTTGAGTCGTCATTGCGCAAGCCGCGATGATCTCCAGCCGGATTCGTTTTCCACATTTTGCTGACTCAGGACTGCCTCTCTTCGAGATTGCAGATTCAGACCGGCTGATGCTTCGACTCCTTCGATTAACCCTCGCAGTGTTTCCCATCCGCGAGTGTGGACCAGGTCATGAATCTCCTGTTCGTACTGCTGCTGTTTGTGATCACGGCGATCACAGAAATCGTCGGTTGCTATCTGCCGTACCTCTGGCTGAAACAAGGCAAGACAGCATGGTTGCAGTTGCCCGCAGCGGCGAGTCTGTCGTTGTTCGCAGGTTGCTTTCTCTGCATCCTGCCGCGAGTGGCAGAGTGTATGCGGCATATGGAGGAGTTTACATCACCGTTGCGATTTGCTGGCTTTGGCTTGTCGATGGAGTACGGCCAAGTCGTTGGGATCTCGTTGGCGTCATTGTACGCCTCGCGGGCATGACGATCATCATGCTGGCTCCGAGAATATAGTCCTGCCAGATGACTCGCTTTGTGTTCTCTAGAGGCGGTTTCAAAACCTGTAGCAGAAGTCGTGAGACTTCTGGAAACACACGGAATTCTCACGAATTGCACTACCGAAGCCGTTTTTAAAATGGGCTCTCACTGTTTTCATCACGTGTCTGAGACACGTACTATTCTGGAAGGAATCTCTATGAAGTCGTCAACCATGTTCGCTTTGTTCGGTGTTGTCGGAGGATGGATTACGATTGCCGAACCGATCTACGCTCAGTCGCAAGTGCGTCAGACATCTTCACCGGCTGTCGCTCAATCACGACCATTGAGCCGGCTGGAGCAATCTCTGAAGACTGCCGGTAGCGAAGGCAAATTCACATTCATCGTGTTTACGAAGGAAGATAATACGGCCGGTCGAGAAATGCTGGGCGTTGTTGAAACCGGCGTCGCCGAGCGTCGTGAACAGGCCGTTGTGGTCACCGCGCGAGCTAACGATCCGGCGGAGCAACCCCTTGTGCAGCATTTCGGAATTGGTCGGGCACCGATGCCACTGACAGTGGCGGTCGCTCCCAACGGAGCCATCACAGGAGTCTTCGCCAAAAAGATCTCCGACGAACATCTCAGCGCGGCAATTGTCACGCCGACCATGATGAAGTGCATGAAATCGCTGCAGAACAAACAGCTTGTATTCGTTCTGGTTTCTTCTGGCGATAAGGCCGCTGTTCCGAACGGCGTCAAAGCGCTTCAGTCAGATCCTCAGTTCAAAGATCGGATGACATTTGCATCAATGCGAGTCAACGATCCGGCTGAAGCTCGGTTTGTAACTCAGATGCAAATAGATCCACGTAAGGTTGTTGGCCCGTATGCCGTGCTGATCGCTCCTCCGGGAGTTCTGGTTGGACACTTTGATACCGCTTCGACGCCAGCTCAAATCGCAGCCGCCATCCACAAGTCCGGACAGTGCTGTGATGACCCGAATTGCAAGCACGCAGCAGCACCGGCTCAGCAGGCCGTCAAGACAAATTCATCAAGGAAGAACTAACCATGAATCTCAGATCACTTGTCTGGAAAGAGCTGCGAGAACGGCCATGGTCGGTTGTCTCCAGCAGCATGGCAATCCTGCTGGGTGTGGCTGCTCTTGTGGCCATTCGCCATGTCACGGTTCATTCCGAACAGGAAGTTTCACGGCAGCTCTCCAGCCTTGGAGCCAATATCCTGATTCTTCCTAAAGAGGCATCGCTGCAGAACTACTATGCGGCCGATCGCAATGGTCAGACTCTGCCGGAAGAACATGTCACCGAAGTGCTGATGGCGGGACTGGCTGGCGTCGAGAAGGTCACTCCAAAGCTCAGCATGCCCGCAAGTTTGGGCGGACTGGAAGTGACGCTGACCGGAATTCTTCCGCAGAGCGAATTTACCGCACAGCAGGCGTGGCAAACGGCTGCCCTGTTTACTCCAAGGAAACATGAAGGCTGCAAGAAGGCCAGCCATGAGCCCTCTGAGGCCGACAAGACTCCAGAGTCACTGAACACAACTCGCTCCATCGAGAACCTCGAGAAAAATCAAATCGTGCTTGGTGCAGACGTGGCGGAGCGATCGGCATTCTCTGACGGAGACACCGTGGAACTACTGGGAGGAACTTTCACGGTTCTTGGGACGCTGTCGCGGACCGGGACGGTCGATGATTCGAGAGTCTTTGCGCATTTGCACACAGTGCAGGAATTGGCCAAATCCGGAGAAGTTGTCAGCGCGATTGAGGTCATCGGATGCTGTGAAGACGCGGCCGGAGATCTCGTTCCGGAACTGAGCAAGCTATTGCCTGATGCCAGAGTCGTGACTGTTTCTCAAGTCGTGCAGACACAGGTTGGGGTCAATCGGCTGATGTCCGGGACATCCTGGTTTGTTCTGGGAACTCTGATCCTTGTCGGTGGCGCCAGCCTCGCCAGTGCGATTGCGGCGAATGTTCGTGAACGTCGCCGCGAGATCGGCACTTTGATGGCCATTGGCGCGACGCCTGGCTTTGTTCAGCGACTGTTCCTGATGAAGGCTCTGGTGCTGGGTCTTGTCGCTGGAACAATCGGCTGTGTGATTGGTCTGCTGACGGCTGTTCTGATTGGACCACAATGGGCAGGAGTCGCTGTATTGCCTCTGCCGGGACTGGCTGTGATGGCTGTCGGTGCAGCAACTTTGCTGGCTGTGATGGCTGCCTACTGGCCCGCTCGTCAAGCCGCAAAGCTTGATCCTTGCCTTTGCTTTCAGGAGGTGTGACCAATGATCAGACTCGAAAATGTCAAACGCATCTACACACGACACGGACAAACGGTCACAGCACTCCAATGCGAAAACCTTTGTATTTCCGCCGGTGAATATGTGGCCGTCATCGGCCCGAGCGGCAGTGGCAAGTCAACGCTGCTATCGTTGCTCGGAGGCATGCTATCACCCTCATCCGGTCGTGTCTGGCTGGATGAGACCTCAATTTATGAACAGTCCGTGGTTGCGCGATCCACGATTCGGCGTGAGCGAATGGGATTTGTGTTTCAGACATTCAATCTGATTCCCTACCTGACGGCCCTGGAAAATGTTCAGGTGCCTCTGGGGCTTAACGGTGTTTCGCTGCCGGATCAAACCGCCAGGGCAACAGCTATGTTGCAACGATTTGGACTTGCAGACAGGCTCAATCACAAGCCTTCGGAGATGAGTGTTGGTCAACAGCAACGTGTTGCTCTGGCACGCACGCTGGTGAATGATCCGCAGATTATTCTGGCGGATGAGCCGACAGGAAACCTCGATCCAACAAGCCGTGAGGTTGTTCTCAAAGCCTTCGACATGTGTCACGAAGAAGGAAGAACGATCATCACCGTGACTCATGATGCCACCGCAGCCGCTCGAGCCAAACGACGTCTTGTACTCAATGAAGGCCAGATCAGCGAAGAATTATCATCTTTTGCCAAAGTGGCCTGATCAATCTTCTGTTGGACCTCACGCCTCAAGAACAGATAGAAACCTGCAACCCTCTATTGGCGCGTTGCCGCCAGAGGGGCCGCTTCTTATTTTCGAAAGGATGTCGCTATGACTCGTCATTGTTTTTTATTCCGGTCTTTGAAATGTCTCTGCGTACCCATTCTGGGCCTTTCTCTCATTTCGGCTTCCGGATGCAATGAATCCGGCACAACGGTCCCCGGCAATACAATTTCTGAGCTGCCTCCTGAAACCGAAGGGCACGATGACCATGCTCATCCCAGCGAGGGACCTCATCACGGAGACCTCGTCGAGCTAGGCAATGAAGATTATCATGCTGAAGTTGTTCACGGTGAAGCAGGCAGCGTAACCGTCTACATTCTGGATAGCGCCGCAAAGGCGGGAGTTCCAATTGACGCCACCGAATTGATGATCAATGTCTCACACGATGGAAAAGCTGAACAGTTCAAGCTCGTTGCCGAACGTCAGGAGACTGATCCCGAGGGGAAATCGTCACGCTTTTCCTTGAAGGATGAAGAACTGGCAGGCGATCTGGACGCTGCGGATGCCTCTGCGAAACTCGTTGTGACGATCGACGGAAAATCTTACTCCGGAAAGATCGAACATCACCACGAAGGAGAGCACAAACACGACGATGCCCACAAACATTAGTGAAATGCTTGCGCTCGGTCTCATCCTGATGGAACGCGTCCGGGGATAACCAGGCTGGCAATCCGATCCTTGCAAACGATTGGCTCCATGCGACTCAGGCAGGGTGGCGACTCGCAAAGTGTCACCCATCAGGATGAGATTGAGAAGTCTCTCGGCAATCGATCAATCAGTTGGCATCCTGCTGATTATCGTATCTCACGAGACTCTCAATTTGAATCCCTGTCGCTCCAATCAGGTTCGCTGCGGCCTGGCTAAGTTCATTCAGAAGATCCAGCTTTGCGCGTCGATTGAGTATCAGACTATTGCGAGCCTGCACGACTCGCACAATGTCCACTTCACCGGCGACGAATTGTTTCTCCAAACCTGCCAGTTCGGTCGGAAGATCAGACGACGGAGCCTGCGAACTATCTGACTCTTCGTTCGCAAGAGCATCCACATAGCGATCTATTGCAGCTGTGGCTTCCAATTCGGCTCGTCGTTGAGCCTGATTCCATGCGGTGATTCGCTGTTGATGCTCCGCCAGACGTTGCCGTTCAAGCGGTTCACCGTTATTCACAACCGGCAGGTCCATTTGCGCACGGAAACCGAGAAAGGTGGTACTGTCAGCCGTCGACTGATAGTACGGACCGACCTGCATATCCGGTGTCTTCGAAGCACTGGCCAAGCCCAGATTGGCACGCGATACGTCAATATCTGAACGAGCGGCCATAACATCAGGGCGTGACAAAGCCCATCCCACGACGCTGTCTCTTGAAGTATTGACCGATCGAATCCCTGCGTCGTCAGCGGTCTCGATCTCCTGAGTAGAGATATTTGGAAGTTGCCATCGAAAGCAGTGAAGATCTTCCGTGATATCGGGAAGCGAACCTGGCTTCAGGCCAATATGCCGCGCGAGATCACGCAGAGCATTCTGATAGTTGGCCGCAGCAAGCCGTTGCTGCTGTCGGTTTGACGCCGCGTCGACTCGGACAATGGCCGCATCTGCAGCTGTCGCTTCTCCGGCTTCCAGCTGATTCTCGAGGATCCGCAGCAGTTGGAGATTGTTCTCCAGACTGGCTTCCGACAGAGTTCTGATTCCTCGAAGGTATAATGCGGTGAAGTACAGACGCTGGGCCTGAGCGAGCGTCTGCAACTCGGCATGATGAATGTTCCATCTCGTGCTATTGAGAGCACACCTGGCTCCCTGCTCACGAAAATCCTGCTGATGGGCCAGCTGTATCGTCTGCATCAGCAGGACATAATGGTAGGTTCGATTCGGGCCGCCATTGCCCGCGTCCTGAAACGGAGTGGCCTGAACCTGTACGAACGGATTGAAGGGATAGGTTTCCGCCACGCCTTTTGCAGCAAGACTGACTCGCTCCGATTGTCGAAGCGTTACCAGATCCGGATTGTTCGAAACCGCCAGCGCGCATAGCTGAGGCAAAGGATTTGTTGCAACGGCGGACGAATCCGACGAAGTCACGACATCTTCATCTTCGAGGGTACCTGCAGGTTCGGACAAAACCTTCGATCGCGATACAGAATAAAGATGACGTTGATCCTTATCACCGTCGCTTACCCCTTCTTCAGACTTCGACTGTGGACTTAAAGCCGTGTCGTGCTGCGGCACAGCTGGTCGGTATTCGTCCGCACCTGAAGCATTTCGGCGCCCTAAAGTCGCCGAACGACATCCCGCACTGAGCATGATTCCGAGAATCAATGCCGAAGGCAGTCGAGGAAGACAACGAGTTCCCATAAGGCACGCTTCTGACCAACAAACGAGTCAATAACCTGCTTTCTGTTCGTCCATCGAGGTGCGATAAGGGCACAGTCCTTGAATTGGATATTGCAAAGTTAAACTTGCGATCACGCGGCGCGATGGCTCCATCGACAGGAATTGCCGTTCGGCTTCCGGTGACCAGAGTTGTAGCGGTTGGTCCGGTTATGCCGTCAGGGCGTTACAGGTGGAGCAGCTTCACTATCTTCCAAAAGCGGAACGGCATTACGTCCCCAGAGCAGATAGAGTGGCGGCAGCACAAACAGGTTCAGAATCGTGGAGGTGACGATTCCGCCAAGAATCACAATCGCCAGAGGATACTCAATTTCATGCCCCGGCTTGTTTCCGGCCATGACCAATGGCAGCAGAGCCAGCGCGGTGGTAAGCACTGTCATCAGAATTGGGATCAGTCGTTCTTCAGCGCCGCGAACGACAAGGCCCAGACCGAACGGTTCTCCTTCTACTTGTTGCAAGTGCCGGTAGTGGCTGACCAGCATGATCCCGTTTCGCGCAGCAATCCCCAGCACCGTAACGAAGCCAATCAGCGAACCCAGCGACAAAGTTCCGCCTGCAATCCACGCCGCAATGACTCCGCCGATCAGTGCGAATGGAATCGTCAACGCGACCATGGCCGTCAATTTGATCGACTGAAAGTCCATGTAAAGGATCAGCAGAATGCCCAGCAGCGAAACTCCCCCCAAAGCAAACAAGCGCCGCTGAGATTCCTGTCGAGCCGCGTATTCACCGAGAAACTCCGGATGATAGCCGCGATCAAATGACAACCCGCGAACAGCAGCTTCCACATCACGTGCAACAGAACCAAGGTCCCGTCCTTTGGCATCGCAAGTGACATCGATTCGGCGTGAGCCGCCTTCACGTTTGACTTCATTTGGTGCAGGCACAATCGCAACATCCGCAACGTCGCGCAGTGGAACCTGGCCTCCGGTGGGCGTATCAATGCGGATTTCTCTCAGCGAATTCAGATCTGTCCGAGTCGCCTCAGTGCACCAGACGACGACGTCCTGCTTCTTCTGGCCTTCATAAACTTCGCCGACCTTGGTCCCGCGAAGAACCGTCGTGATCGCGCGACGCACCTGGCCGGGAGTCAGCCCGAATTGCTCAATCGCATCGTGCCGCAGTTTGACTTCCAGTTGAGGCACCAGCACATTGGCTTCCACCTTTAGATTGTTGATGCCTTCGACCTTCGCCATGACCGCTTCGGCTTCTTTCGCTTTGGCACGCAGCACATTCAGATCCGAACCATAGATTCGCACGACCACGCTGGAACTGGCTCCGCTCAGAACCTCTTTGACTCGTTCTCGCAGATAGGTCAACACGTCACGATACAAGCCCGGATAGCCGTCTACCGCCGTCTGGATCTTTCCGAGCGTTTCGTTGTAATCCACGTCGGTATCGATGCTGATCCAGAGTTCCGTAAAGTTCGGGCCCACGACTTCGTCCGCAACTTC
>CAMAXD010000043.1 GCA_945861975.1 Candidatus Kuenenia stuttgartensis
TTCGGTTCCGGTGAGAGCCAGCCGTATTTGGTTGATTCTCCGTAAATGTATCCAGCCTGGCCAGGCCCTGCTTCGATCTCTACCTGTGGGCCGTGGAAAACTCCAAGTCCCTGCTTGTTGGCATCGACATCGGCTTCAGTCTTTCCACGCGAACGGATCTGCACGCCGGAATTAAGCTGGTCATGAACCTTCACTTCGAACTCAAGTTCAAAATCGCCGAACTCTTTTTCACTGGCCAGGAATGTGTTCGGGCTGCCTTCCACGGTCACGCCATGAATTGTGCCGTCTTTGACTTCATAGGTAGCCTTCCCGTGTTCAGCCTTTTTCCAGCCGTTCAGGGTCTTGCCATCAAACAGGCTCACCCATTTGTCGTCGGCCGCATGTGTCAGTGGAGCCACAGTGAGAGCCAGCATCGCAAGGCTCAGGATTGAAAATCGTAACATCAGAAATTGGTCCTTTCGGCTTGATCAGGAAAGCTGAGACAGAGGCGGGTGCCTCAATAAAACCCGCAGGTGACCCGGTATGAGGGTCGACAGGCCTTTTCGTATCGTGTTCAGAAAGTGTTCAAATGAAAAGCGATCAAGGGCTTTGGAGCAGCCGATCTGGAGAAACTCTGTAGACAGGTATCGCGGGGCATGAAAGAATGGGATGATCGCTATACGCGACCAACTCGGGTCTGAAAGTTTCAGAATTGGATATGGCAATGAAAATACGGCTTAAGAACGCGACTTTGGCTGCTGTCGCGAGTGCTCTGATGTCTGCAGGGTGCGGGGAAGACGGGACAGCGAGCGGCAACGCTGCTGCGACGTCAGAGGTCGCGCCATCAGTTTCCGTGCAGTCCCCATCGACCGAGACTAAGAACGCGGATGGGATGGTCAAAGCCGAGCCGACAGAACAGACGTTTGAACTAAAACCATTATCTTTAAGCAGTCTCTCTGGTTCCAAAGGAGCTGATGGAGATGATGCTTCTGCGAGCGAAAAGTCTGATATCGAAAAGCAGATTCAGGCGATTATCACGCATCTGCAACCCCTGCAGATTCTATTAGGGCAATGGCGCGGGACGACTCGCCGGGAGTATGAGAACTTCAAGGCGGTGGACAATCACGAATGGGTCTGGGACTTACGCACTGATGCGAAGAATCCGGCTCTGACGATCAACTCTGATAAGAGCCCGTACTTGAAGCAGGGACGACTGAGCTGGAATGTTGACGACCAGAAGTTCACTTTGACGGCCACTGATACTACCGGAACAAAACGAGAGTTTGTTGGCGTCTTTACAGACCCGGTCCACGAGATTGTGGGAAGCGACGACAAGCTCCATAAAGTGTTTCGACTTGAATTCAATCAGGTTGACAAGTCCAAACAGTCTTCTGGCGAAATGTGGCAGTTGTCGTTCGAACAGCAGGAGAATAATCGCTATCTGCTGGAAGTGGCCAAGCGACGTGGCAGCGCGGCTTTTGCAAGGTATGACACAGTTTCAACTCAACGCGAAGGAACTTCGTTCGCCCTGAGTGACACGGATTATGCTGAGAAGACCTGTATCATTTCAGAAGGTCTGGGAACGACCGAAATTGTTTACAAAGGCCGTTCTTATTGGGTTTGCTGCAGTGGCTGCAAAGCTGCGTTTGATGAAGATCCCGAGACATGGATTGCCAGAGCAGCGATTCGCCCCAGGAAGTAGGGTTGCGATTTGAAGAGTGACTCTGACGGCCTCAAAAAGGATCGGCGTATCAATTCGGCGTATCAATGTTGTGTCAAGTGTTGGCCTGCACTCTGCGAAAGCACGTGCTTTTGCGGAGCCAAAGCTGACACTGATTTTTTCGTCGTACTTTAAGTCTGTTCCAAAACGTTTTGAATCCCCCAGGCGACCATGGCTGACGGAAAACATATTCTGGCGATCGACGTCGGGAATACTCGCGCAAAGTTCGGACTGTTTCGCCAGACTTCAGTTGAGAATCCTGAGCCTGTGGAGATTGCTGCTCGCATTCTCAATGAGACAGCTGACGTCTCCGGTGCGTTTCAGGAATGGTGGCAAAGTCTGGGTGTGAAGGCTCCTGCAATCACGATGGTGGCGGCCAGTGATCCGGAAGCTCGTGATCTGCTGTTGCAGAGTTGGCCTATTCAGGATTGTCGTCCCGTCACGATCTTTGGTTTTCGTCAGATTCCTGTGGGAGTAGACGTCGATTCTCCAGAACGCGTCGGCGTGGATCGGCTATTGAATGCCTTCGCCGGAAGTCGGATGAGTCAACCCGGTCGACCGGTGATTGTGGTTGATTCCGGGACAGCAACGACCGTGGACCTTGTGACCTCTGATAAGACATTTCGCGGTGGCAGCATCTTACCGGGGCTCCGACTGTCGGCGCACGCAATGCATGATTACACCGCGCGGCTACCGCTGCTGAATGTTGATGAAGAACTCACCGACCTTCCGACGCTGCCTGGCAGGAATACGGAGGCAGCCATGCTCGCCGGTCTGTTCATCGGTCAACTCGGCGCTGTTAAGGAACTCATCGCTCGTTTGTGTTCGGCGGCTTCGACTCAGTTTTTGGAGAGCAGTCGACCTCAGGTTTTTGTAACGGGAGGCGGCGGCAAGCAGTTGGTAAGTCATCTGGAAGATGCCACGTTTGTAGACAGTCTTCCTCTTCACGGACTGGCCATGCTGAACGCGATGGAGTTATGACGGGGGGCGGCTGCATTTCCGACCGCTTCGTTTTGGTCTGCTGGGGCCGAGGCTGCTGAGTTTGTAAAACGGTTCCCCGCCGAATTACACGCTGCTGCGCCGCAGGCATGGGATCTGCCAGTGGCTCAGCCGGAGCGATCGGGGGCCGCGTCCTCATTCACCGAATGACATTCTCGGGACGTGGCCGAGACTCGTCGGCGTCTCGAGCCACGAGCCGGAAGGTACGCCGGTCGACGCGACTTCCCTCAAGAAGGACTTCGGCCGTTGACAAGGTTTCGCCACTGGCGTTAGGACGCACTTCGAGTCGGAAGCGTCGAGTTTGTCCGACAGCCACCTTATCAACATCGACGAAGACAACTCGATCTGCGACCGGCAGACGCAACAGGTCTGGCTGATCAAGTGATTCATCCAGAACGAGTCGCAAGCGAACGGCTTCCGCGTCCGCTGTGCCGCTATTGGTCAGGGCAAACATGACTTGCGTCCATTCGCCAACGCGAGCAATCTCCTGCTGATCCTGGATTGACAGACGCAGCGTTGGCGTACCTGCCAGTTCTCGTCGGGGTGTGGTTTCTCTTCGTGGAAGTGGTGCCGGGGCTGGACGCAGGCGCTCCGAAGGGAATGGATCGACGACCGGACTTTCCTCATTCACGCGAGTGCGCGCTGCCACGGCCGTTGCGGCCGAGACTTCGGTCAGCGATTCGAACA
This sequence comes from Candidatus Kuenenia stuttgartensis, assembly GCA_945861975.1. GTDB lineage: Bacteria > Planctomycetota > Planctomycetia > Planctomycetales > Planctomycetaceae > SXXK01. The sequence continues at coordinate 3,386 of CAMAXD010000043.1, forward strand.
GCGAACGACGTCCGCCACTCACACTGAAGCCCGTGGGAGCCACGACGGTGAAACGCAATACGTATTCTTCAGCAGGGCGCAGGTCATCCACGAGCCATGTCAGCGTATCATCGCGAAAGACGGCGTTCGGACTGACTCCGCGAACGACCGTATCAAATGGCAGGATTTCACGAACGAGCAATCCATCAATCGTTTTATCTCCCAAATTTGAAAGCGACACCTGAATCGTAATGTCGCCTGATGTCGTTTCTTCGGGAACGCTTTTTTCGACTCGCAGATCATGTGTCGAGACATAAGCTCCCGGCGTGACTTTGACGCGAGACTCCAGATCTTCTACGTCGGCCAAGGGCGATTCGGGCAGATTATCCTGAGGCACCCCAAGATCATCTCCCGGCAAGCCAATCGCTTCACGCCAGTTGTCCTGTCGCAACCTGCGGACGATACGGTCAACGAAATAGGTATCGGGCAACGAGTCAACCAGGCGACCTCGAGTCACCATATCGGGATTCATTTCAGAGCGAATCACCGAGCTGCCCAGACGGCGAAAAGTTATGTCGAGAATTGGGAGTTCTGTAATCGAGTCAGGTGGGTAATTGATTGAGCCATCAATGGGCCGTCGAGGACGCGGGCGAATCGGTGTGTATTCAGGACGACCGAACACGATGTAGTCGGCCGTTCTGATCTGAGACACCAATTGAGAGTCATCACGATCTTCCTTCGCAAGGATGATCGGAGCCTGCGATGCTCGCGCAGTAACGGCGGTGACTTTGTCGATCACTCCACCAGAACGCAGGGGCATTAACGTATCGCGATGGTAGGCGGCCGCATCTGAGGCCAGGCCGCCTCCCATCAGGAAGGCGATGGTGACAAGTCCGGCTGTTCCTGAAGCGGCTGCTACCACCCACGAAAGATGGGCAAGGACGAATTCAAGAGTCTCATCGAAGCCCTGAACAAGTCCGCCCCAGAGCTTCTCAAAGATTGAGCTAATTGGACCCAGCCAATCGCCGTCAAAAACAGCCAGCACGCTGAGGCGTTCACCGTACAGCATCCCCAGCAGCATCAGGGACATAACGCCCATGAAGAACAAGATGAGTGCTGATTCCATATCCTTAACGTCCTTGCCTCAGGATTCGCATTCTCTGAAACTGCGTGGAATGCGTGAGACAAGAGGTTTAACAAAGGAGAGCGAAATTGTGAACCGGAAACCTGATTTCGGAGCTTTTTTGTAGCACGATCGCAGGAATCCGGGTTCTTCGCACGATTCTTTGATCAATACTGCTCGACCAGATAGCGGATCAGATCGGTCGAAGTGACCAGACCGACCAACTTCTGGCCATCGATGATTGGAACGGAGTGAAACCCCTGATTACTCAGCAGTTGCGCCGCATCACGGACCGTGCTGGACGTTGGAAGGGATACCGGATCTGCCATCATGACATCTTTCAGGCGGTAGGTGTGATCCCGCATTGCGTCGAGGCGGCGAACGTCCTGGTTGCCAAATTCCCCGAAGCTGATGCGCAGGAAATCGGTCCAGGTCAGCAGGCCGACAAGTTCGCCACCGCTCAGAACAGGCAGGTGGTGAATTCCGGAATCCTCGAACAATCGTCGGGCCTTGGAGATCGGGTCATTCAGATCCAAAGTGATAACGTCTTTCGCCATGATGTGAGAAACAGGGTCATTCCTCCACATAGGGAGGCTTTCGAAGGCAATGGTTGAATAAAGCGAGGCTATATCTAAGAGCAAGGTCAGTTCGCGATCAGGAACAACGCAGCATGTGCAGGAAATGGCAACAAGTGTGTGATGGCAGAATTCCGGGGTCGAAAGCGGATTTCTGGAGCACAGCCGGGATCAGGCTGTCTCAAGGTGCGACATTCAGCACAGAATCCGCACAGAAGTTGAAAAATGTCGACCGTAAATCCCTGAGTGCCTTGCGAGAGCGACTCGTTCCTATTGCAATTCGCCAACTTTGCGATGGAACCGTTCAGACGGTCAGAGGAACGCCTTACTTTGTTGTGTTCCCAGGTTCATTTTGAGTTATTGAGTGATGGAGTATTGAGTCGATGGCTTCGGAACCCATTTGTGATTTGAAGGCGCTGGATTTCAGCAAGCCTCTGTTTACGATCGAAGGCATTCGGGCTGTAAATCCTCAGCGATTTGAGATGGAGCAGTTGACCGCCATCGTCCATGTGGATCAGTCTCAGCACCTGATTGTTGGCTACAAGCAAGTGTCAGATTCCGAGTTCTGGTCCCGCGGCCACATGCCTGGGTATCCGTTGATGCCGGGCATTGTGCAGTGCGAAGCCGCCGCGCAGCTTGGAGGCTTCTATGCAAGGAAGTATGATTTGATTGGCGGCGACTATCTGGGTTTTGGTGGGATGGATGAAGTCCGCTTTCGCAAGCCGATTTACCCTGGTTCACGATTGGACATGATTGCCAAGGTCACCCGCGTGATGGCTCGTCGTCTGGCGCAATTCAACTTCCAGGGTTTTGTCGATGGCGAGCTGATGTTTGAAGGTCAGATGCTTGGCGTGACTGTGAATAAAGCTGGTTAGGGAAAGAAGCCGGCTAAAGAGCTTCCAGGGATACTGAACAAAGCGGCCTCATCAAAGATCACTCATGCAAACCGCGCCCATTAAACCGATCAAACCGTGGTTTCAGACGGTGCCCGAAATCGGCCCTCACCTGCGCTGGAATGAGTTCTTTGGCAACGATCTGCCGGTGGAACTGGATATCGGCTGTGGTCGAGGGCTGTTCCTGTTCAATGCCGCAGTGACGACTCCCGACACCAATTTTGTCGGCCTGGAAATTGATTACCGAGAGGGTCGGCGCACGGCGACTCGACTGATGAAGCAGAACCTCCCGAATGCGCGAGTCATCGGCGGGGACGGGACTGTGGTGCTCGCCAGTCTGATCGAACCGGGCACGGTTCAGGCCGCACATGTTTACTTTCCGGATCCATGGTGGAAGAAGCGACATCGTAAACGGCGTATTTTTAACTTCGAGTTCACGCACTTGTTGGCTCGAATCCTGAAGCCGGGCGGGTTTGTGCACCATTGGACTGACGTCGCTGACTATTTTGAAATGGTCCGCGGGCTGATGGATGACCATGCTGATTTTGAAATCTGCCCTCCTCCGCCCGAGCGTGATGCAGACCACGACATGGATTACCACACAAGTTTCGAACGGAAAAAGCGGAAGCTGGGTCTTCCCATCTATCGTGCCCTTTGGCGGCGACGGTAATGACTGCTGTCCAAATGAGAAAAGCATGCGGGACTGTGGGTGGGAACACTCTGGAATTGCAATTCCCTGCGGTGACTTCATACTTCCCAATCAACTGCAGACGACCTGTTCTGGTCTGAACGGAAAACAGGCTGTTTTCCCCTGCTGCTTTCCCACTTCCGGTTCCCGGATAGTGTGATCGCCTTTTTTCTGTCCGACTTTAATGATGGAGAATCATCACGATGACCGCGGTTGCCGAGTTCCCGATTCCTCTCGACCAGTACAAAGCCCTGCCTCTTGATCCGAGGAGCCCGAAGTTAACTGCGGAACAGCGGGACACTCTGAAAAAGAACATCGATCTCTGTCGTGATGCGATTGTTTTCTTCACGGCCATTGCAGATGCGAAGGGACTCGGCGGACACACCGGCGGACCGTTCGACACGGTTCCCGAAGTTTGCATCATGCACAGCTTCATGAAGTTTTCGGAAGCGGGTGGAAAGCCTTCCGTACTGCCGATCTTCTTCGACGAAGCTGGCCATCGCGTGGCGACTCAGTATCTCATGGCAGCTCTGGAAGGCGATCTGCCAGTCGAGAAGCTCTATCACTACCGCGAATACCTGTCCCATTTGCCGGGACATCCGGAACGCGGATTTACTCCGGGAGTCAAATTCTCCTCGGGCCGCCTTGGGCATATGTGGCCGTTCGTCAATGGAGTGGCCATTGCAAATCCAGGGCAGGTTGTATTCATGCTGGGCTCCGATGGATCTCAGATGGAAGGCAATGACGCGGAAGCCGCTCGTCTGGCTGTTGCTCAGAAGTTGAACGTCAAGCTGCTCATCGACGACAATGACGTCACGATCGCCGGTCATCCTTCAGATTATCTGAAGGGCTTTGATGTGTCCCGTACTCTGGAAGGACATGGACTGAAGATCGACATCGGTGATGGCGAGGATCTGGACGAACTTTACGCTCGCATGTGTGCCGCTGTGACCACCGACGGCCCGATTGCTTTGATTAATCGCCGCAAAATGTGCGTCGGTATTAAAGGTCTCGAAGGCAGTGCTCATGGTCATGACGTGATCAAAGTCTCCGTCGCAAAAGAATATCTGACAGCCAAAGGGCGGACGGCTGCTGTTGATTATCTGAACAACGTCAAGAAAGGCCCATCAGGACCGACATACGAAGGCAGTTGCACCAAGAGCGTCGGCAAGAATCGCGACCTGTTCGGCAAGATCCTTAACGAAATTCTGGACGGCATGTCCGAGGCTCAGCGGATCGCCAGCGTGCGCGTGTTCGACAGTGACCTGGAAGGTTCCTGCGGTCTGAATCACGTTCGAGCGTCGCATCCGGAAGTTTTTGTTCGCGGCGGTATTATGGAACGCGGAAACTACTCGGCTGCGGCAGGCTTTGGCTACGAATCCGGTAAGCAGGGTGTGTTCGGGACCTTTTCCGCGTTTCTGGAGATGATCGTTTCCGAAATCACAATGGCTCGACTGAACCAGTCGAACGTTCTTGCTCATTTTTCGCATGCTGGATGTGATGATATGGCAGACAACACCTGCCACTTCGGTCTCAACAACATGTATGCTGCGAATGGTTTGCCGGATGAAGGTCGCGACACAACACGGCTCTACTTCCCGGCTGACCAGCATCAGTTCAGGGCTTGCATGAAGAAGATCTTCGGAGATGCCGGACTGCGATTCATTTTCTCGACACGATCGGGTGTTCCTGATCTGCTCGATGAAAACGGTGCTCGGATTTATGGCGACGACTACAAGTTCGTCACGGGGCGAGATGAAGTGATTCGTGAAGGCGCAGATGGTTACATTGTGACCTTCGGCGAAACTCTTTATCGAGCGGTTGATGCCGTGATCAAGCTGAAGGCTCAGGGGTTGCATGTCGGCTTAATCAATAAAGCCACATTGAATGTTTACGATGACGCCATGATGGCCAGGCTGGCAGCGGCTCCGATGGTGCTGGTGGCCGAATCGTTCAACGTTAATACCGGATTGGGTTCGCGGTTTGGCACGGAACTTTTGAAGCGAGGCTTCAAGGGCCGTTACAACAACATTGGCACACATCGTGAAGGTTCAGGCGGTTTGTGGCAGCAGATGGGCCATCAGGGAATTGATACTGAAGGAATTCAGGCCGCCATTCATGAATTGCTGAAGAAGTAGCCTGAAGGCCGCTTCAGAAAGTGAAGGCTGGACGGGGTTCATTTTTGGGGATTTTTTCTGGTCCGACATGATCGATTTAGCGCCCGACCCGTGAGGGTCGGGCGATTTTGTTTCGTTTTTGCAAAACATCCGGCAGGTTGAAAATGTTTCGTACTGGTTTCCTGGGTTACCCCACGACCTTCATGCTGGACTTCGTCGTTTGTGCGCTCATGCTGATCGTGCCTCTGCTGTTGTTCAGTCTTTGGCTGGTGAAGTTCCGCAGAAACTATGGCGGGCACATGAAGCTTCAACTCACGCTTGGGGTTGTTCTGCTGGTGGCAGTCACGGCCTTTGAAGTCGACGTGCAAGTGGTACACGGTGGCTGGGAAAACATTGTTGCTCAGCAGAAGCTGCCCGAAGCAGAATTCGCCGCAAAAATCTCTGCGGTCCGACCGTGGCTGTTAGTGCATTTGGTGTTCGCGATCACGACTCCTGTGTTGTGGGTCGCTACGATCGTTCTGGCACTGAAACGATTTGGAAAGAATCCTCAACCCGGTCCACACAGTCGAGTTCACTCGCTCCTTGGCTGGGCTTCGACAATCGATATTTCGCTAACGTCCGTGACGGGCCTGTTGTTTTACTACATGGCTTTTGTCCGATAGCGTCTGGTTGAGCCGTGCTCTTTCCGTGTAAAGATCCCTTGTTCAGGATGGCAGAGTGTCGGCAACAGCATTCAGCCGAAGATATAAGACGCAGGTGCGACTACTCCTGCTTCGTGCCTTCCTTCGCTTGACGTGTCGTGCGAGTAAACGAGGGAGTAATCTGAAGACCGCCGAGACTGGCGATGCTCTGCATGATTTTGTCAGTGGCTTCGATCAGGTCTGTGTGACTGGGCTTATCATTGTGCCATGGAGACAGATCGACGGGATGTCCATAAGTCAGTCTTGACCGGGCTCGTTTAAAGAAAACGCGGACCATCGATTCGGATCGAGGTGCGTCGGAGATGAACACTGGAATCACTGGTGCTTTGGAACGCAGAGCGAGCCATGCAACTCCGACTTCTCCAGCTCGCAGTCGCTCATTGGGCGATTCGATATTGATGCCACCCTCAGGAAACAAGCCCAGCAAGTGCCCTGCCTGAAGTCGGCGGAGAGCTTCCTTGATCGGTGCCATGTCCTGTCCGTTTCGTTCAACCGGGATGCATTCCATGGCTTTGCAGATCCAAGTGAGCAGTCCGCCGCGAGTGTAGTACTCTTTGGCCATCATGTATCCAATCACACGCAGGCGTGGTTTCCTGAACTGCGAGAAATGCCTGATCCAAAGAAGAAGCGGGTCAGCCGGACTTGTGTGATTCGCCACGATAATCGCCGGCCCGTGTTCGGGATAAGTACAGGCGTTGGTGGCCGTGCAGCGCGGCCGTAGAAAATTGTAGATCATCGCCACCCGGTAGCAGATCCAGGCACGCCATCCCGCATTGCATCGTGCGGCGCGAGACGTCAGAACTGCGGCCGTAAATGTCAGCAGCGCTGCGAAGGCGATCAGCAGGATTTGGATGGTCATTGTTTTCGATTCGATACGAGCTCGCAGTGGATACAGGCCGGACAGCGCCATGTTCGCAAAAATCGGACATTATCGAAACGTCAACTGAGACGCGTTGGCAGGCTATTGATCTAATTTTTTACCGCTGAGCCGGAAGCGACGGCGCCAACGAAAGCCGGCGCTTCCGGCTCAGTGGCGAACGGGCCACTGATCGAACCCCTCTCTGTCTCGCTAACTTCGCTTCAGCAGGGCTTGATAAGCGCCATCAGCGGGCAAGCCAGGAAGATGCAGGCATTCGCGATCCAGACGAAACTCGCGCATGGCCGACAGCACTGCGTCGACGACACCTCGATTCTCTTCCGGTTCAAGGCTGCAGGTGGAATAGACCACGCGACCACCGGAGCGAACTCGCTCACAGGCCTGCAGCAGGAGTCGCGTCTGAAGCACCACGAGTTCCTGGAGGGAGCTTTCATCACACCGCCAGCGGGCTTCCGGACGACGATTCAGCACTCCGGTATTCGAACAGGGAACATCGACCAGAATTGCATCGAAGGGCCCGTCAGGCAGACTGTTTCCATCTTTCCCGATCAGTTGCGGATTGATCGAATGCAGTTGCAACCGTGCGGCATTGTCGAGCACTCGCTGAAGTCGGCCAGTTGCAACATCACACGCCGTGATGTGAGCCTGATCCCCGCTGAGTTCCGCAAGATGCGTTGTCTTGCCACCGGGAGCCGCGCACATGTCAAGAATTTGTTCACCGGGTTGCGGATTCATCAGTTGTGAGGCTGACATAGCGGCTTCATCCTGAACGCTCCACAGTCCATCGGCGTAGCCTGGCAACGATTCAAGGCGAACAGACTGATCCAGATGAATGCTGCCCGCAACTTGGCCGAGGCTTGCCTTGCATTCGGCTTCCGTGAGCAAAGTCAGTACGTCCGCCGCAGTCGATCTCATGGAGTTGACTCGCAGCGACGTCGATGGTGGACTAATCGATTGGAAGCAGATCGCCAGCAAATCTGTATTCGCTGGCGAACTGGTAAACCTTGTGACCCATCGTTTGGCCAGGAAAATCGGCAGAGAAAACGCGTCCGCGTAATACTGAGCAGGATCTACTGCTGGATCTGCGAATACGGACTCGTTGAGTGAACGCCAAAGCCCGTTGACTGTCGGAAGTGATGTGGCTGACGGTCCATCGCAGGGCGTATCGGCCAAAAGACGTCCGATATTACGAAGCACGCCGTTCACAAAACCCGTCCAGCGGGCTCGATTCAAATCTCGACACAGATCAACCGTGGAATCCACGGCCGCATGTTCAGGGGTGCGTGCAAACAGCAGTTGATAAGCTCCAACTCGAAGAATACGCCACAGATCAGGTTCCACGTTATGACGTGGGCGAGTCATACGGGATTCCAGAAGGACATCCAGCGTTCTGCTGCGGCGAACAACTCCGGAGGCGACATCCACCGCCAGCGCGCGATCCTTCGAGGACAAGTGATGACGATGATCCAGCTCTGCGAAGAGATCCTGCACGAAGCGATCGGACCGATCGTACTCCTGCAGGACTGCATAAGCGAGATGGCGACCATTGATGTAAGGTTCCGGAACAAGCAGACTCGGCTCATCACTGCTGCGGGAGTTCTGAGATTTGTCCCACGGATTGGCGCCCTGTTGAGGACGTCGATGTCGTGGATCTGATTGATCTCGGTTCCCGTACTGAGGTCGTCGTCCTCGATCTCCCGATCGACTGCCTTCCGGCCATCCGCCATTGCTCATAAGTTGGTTCCTGCCAAATGCTCTCCCGTGCAGAGAGTCCGGAGGTCCTGAAAGTAATTGGGATACGTCTTGGCGGTGCAGCCCGGGTCCAGAATTTTTATGCCGGGAACTCGCAGCCCCAGCAACGAAAAACTCATCGCCATGCGATGGTCATCGTAGGTATGAATCTCGGCCGGTTGAGGCATTCCGGGAAAGATCGTGAGGCCCTCCGCATGTTCTTCCGCACGGATACCGGCGCGTTTGAGTTCCGTCACGACGGCTGCGATGCGATCAGTTTCCTTGTGTCGCATATGGCCGACGTTGCGAATCGTCGTGGGGCTGTCAGCGAACACCGCGACGGCAGAAAGCGTCTGCGCCGTATCGCTGATTGCATTCATGTCGATGTCGATGCCATGCAGAGGTTTCCCCTTCACTGTAATCCGATCAGTGCCCCAGATCACCTCGCACCCCATTTGTTCCAGAGCTGCGGCGAAGCCAACATCTCCCTGCAAAGCCTTTCGCGAGAGCCCCGTGACAGTGACCTCACCGCCTGTCACAGCCGCAGCGGCGAAGAAGTAGCTGGCCGCCGACGCATCCGGTTCGATGTCGTAAGTCCCAGCCTTATAGGGTTTCGCACTGACGTGGAATTCAGAAAGATCATCAGGCCAGAACACTTCTGCACCGAAGGCCTGCATCATTTGCAGAGTCATGGTGACGTAGGGTTTTGAAACCAGTTCGCCGTCAACGCGAACATGAACATCCTTCTGGCACGCAGGGGCTGTCATCAGCAGACTGCTGAGAAACTGACTGCTGATACTGCCCTGAATCGAAGTCCATCCACCGGTGAAGTAGCTGAGCAGACCGTCGACGATAATCGGAGGACAGTCGCTGTCGGGAACTTCATAACGAATATTGGCCCCCAGCGGCTGGAGTGCTCGCACAAGATCTCCAATGGGGCGTTGTCGCATACGCTCAACACCATCCAGCCGATACTGTCCGCTTCCGAGTGCACAAAGAGAGGTCAGGAAGCGAATACTGGTCCCGCTGTTTTCGAGCCGGAGATCAGCTTGTTTCGCCGGTATTTTTCCAGCCAGACCATTTACGGTGCAGCGGCATTCCGCAACATCCTGATCGACTGTGAAGCCAAGGCGTCGAAGGCTCTCCACCATGACTCGCGTGTCCTGGCTGTCGAGCATTCCGGTGAGCGTTGTCGGTCCATCAGCCAGCGCAGCCAGGATCATGGCGCGGTTGGTGATGCTTTTCGATCCCGGCGGGCGAATGGAGCCCCTGATCGGCGAATCAACGGGTTGGATTTCGATGGAACTCATGAGTGTTCTCGGAAGAACTTCTGACTGTAGTAAAACATTTGTTCTGTGCGTGGCCACGATGGAGGTAATGATCTGGATGAGATATTCCGCGAACCCCCGGCCTCAATTCATGTCGCCCAAAGAATATCAGCGTCGATCGTCATCAGCGTCGATCGTCAGTTGTTGAACGTCCAAAAGGATTGATCCCCAGGCGTCGACGATGCAATGCGACAGTTCCCAGTGAGACGCCGATGGATTTCGCGAGTTCCGCATCCGGCATTGTGCCGAGTTGTTTGAGAATCGTTTTTGTCCACGGGATGGACCGTTGAATTTGAAAGGCCGGGATTCCGAGAGATTCGCGTTTGGCCCGAATGTGTCGGCGTCCTCTTCCAGTAAGTTTGGCGACGACGGTATCTGGTTTCTTGCCCAGCATGGAGATCTCTGTTTTGGTCCAGGGCTTGCGAGCCGTCGCTTCAACGATTCCGGAGGCGATTCCTGATGAATATCTTTTGCTGGCCACCACACTGGCTGAGATCCCCAGTTCCTGAGCCAGTGTTGCATCAGAGACCTTTCCCAGTTTTTTCAGGTGGGAGGCCTTCCACTGAAAACGAGTTTCCTCCAGAGACTTTCCGAACGGGGCAATTCCCAGAGAAGTGCGTTTAACGAAAGCTGCGGTCGTGGTGCATCCTGCGCGTCGTGCGGCTTCACTGTCGGACATTTTTCCCAGTAGAGCGATCTGCTGGGGAGTCCAATTGCCTGATTGGGCTCTTGAGATACCTCGACGCAGTCGTTCCGTACGGACTCGCCATACTGGTATCAGATACTCATCTGCCAGAGCAGCATCTGTCGCTTTGCCAAGCTGCCGAATCAGTTTGGTTGGAAAGAGGTCGACCTGCTTCTTTGCCATGTGAAATGCGCATCCGGTAAAGCGGTAAAAAGGAGAAAAGCCCGCCTGTTCACCGGGATGAACAGGCGGGCTTCAAAAGATCAGCATCAGATAGACAATCAAACTTCCTTGGAGGAAATCCAGCTCATCATCTTGCGTAGTTGCTTGCCGACGGTTTCAATCTGATGATTGCGTTCGCGACGGCGAGTTGCGAGGAACGAAGCCTGACCGGCCTTGTTTTCAAGCAACCAGTCGCGAGCAAATTTTCCGCTCTGGATTTCTTCCAGAATCCTCTTCATCTCGGCCTTGGTCTCATCCGTCACAATGCGGTTACCGCGAGTGTAGTCGCCGTATTCAGCCGTGTTGGAAACGCTGTAACGCATGTAATTCAGACCGCCCTGATAAAACAAGTCGACGATCAGTTTCAGTTCGTGCATACATTCGAAGTAGGCCATTTCCGGCTGATAACCGGCTTCGACCAGAGTTTCGAATCCAGCCTTTACCAGAGCACTGACACCGCCGCAGAGAACAACCTGTTCGCCGAAGAGATCGGTTTCGGTTTCTTCAGCAAACGTTGTTTCGATCACACCGCCACGAGTACCACCAATGCCCTTGGCGTAAGCCAGCGCCAATTGGCGGGATGTCTCCGAGGCACCTTCGCTGAGTGCGATCAGGCTCGGGACACCGCCGCCTTTTTCGTACTCGCTGCGAACCAGGTGGCCGGGGCCTTTTGGTGCAACAAGTGCGGCATCGACACCCTTCGGAGGCTGAACCTGACCGAAATGGATATTGAATCCGTGTGAACACATCAGCACATTGCCTGGCTTCAGGTGTTGCTTAATGTCGTTGCGATAAACGTCGCCCTGCAGTTCGTCTGGGAGCAGGATGTTGATCAGATCTCCCTGTTCAGCAGCTTCGGCAGCCGAGACGGGTTTGAATCCGTGGCTGATGGCGAGATCATAATTGGGACCGCCGGGACGCTGGCCAACAAGCACGGTGCAGCCACTGTCACGAAGGTTCTGAGCCTGCGCATGGCCCTGACTTCCATAACCGATGATGGAAATCGTCTTGCCCTTGAGGAGACTCAGGTCTGCATCGTCGTCGTAATAAACTTTAACCGCCATCTTTTCAAATTCCTGTCTGACACAAATTAAGTTAGAAATACTCGCCGTTCGCAACAACTTCAGGCGGACCGCAGGCTGCACATGTCCGGCGAGAAAAGCTGAACCAGACCTGATTTGCACGCAGAACGCGAATTGGACCAGGGCAATCCCCTCAAAACAAGCGACCAGGCCGGATCACAGCGTCAAACCCAAAAATCACTGAGCATGAGACCCTATTATTCGTCAGAAAGCAGTCGGTTTCCCCCTCACCAGCCCAGTTCACGCTGTTGTCGGGTGTACAGGCAGGACATTTTGAACGAGCTGTTTTGGGCCATTATTCCTTTAAAATGAAGCACTGCAGTGCACATGGCTCATGCCTGCCGGGCTTCGGTATCAGTTTTCACGGCGCCCACGTGAAGCTTGGAGGACTTCCAGCAGTGAGAAAAAAATCTGCCTTCGGGTGTTTTTTGCGGTCGATGCCGTGTTTACAATCTTAATCATGTATCGCACTGACAGTTTACTGACATTTTCGTTCCCAATGGGACGACTGCTGGGAGTTCCGCTGCGGCTGAGTTTTCTCATGCCAGTCGTTGCTGTTGCATTGATGTGGCGAATGCAGGACGTTGTCTTCGGAGCGATCACCAGCGCGGTCCTGTTGCTGAGTCTGCTGGGACACGAGATCGCTCATCTGCTGGTCGCCCGAAGAAACTACTCTGCACCGGGCATGGTTGTGTTGTGGCCGTTGGGCGGAATGTCAGAGGGTGGCTCGCGGCTAACATTTCGAGAATCGCTGATGCAGGCACTCGCCGGTCCGCTTGTCAATGCCTCGGTGGCGGTAGGGTGCGGTTGGCATCTCCAGGAGCTTGGTCTGCTGAGCAACTTGTTGAATCCCTTCGAGGTTTTTTCGATTGGATCCCAACTGACATTTGCGGATAACTGCCTCCGAGTGACGTTCCTGGTCAACTATTGTCTGACATTGTTCAACTTGATCCCGGTGCGTCCTTTGGATGCTGGTCAGATCGCCTCATCGTTTTTGAATCTGCGATTTGTGGAATCAGAAACTCATGACCTGATGCTGCGAATCGGACTGGTCGTTTCGCTCTTCGGAATCCTCGCTGGCTTCGTATTCGACATCAGCAGTCTGGTCGCGTTGTCCTCGTTCCTGTTGGTTCTGCATATTCATCAGGTGAGCCAGTGGACTCCACCGCCGGAGCCGGATGACTCATTCATGGGTTATGATTTCTCAGAAGGCTATACCAGTCTGAATCGAGCTGATTTTTCAGAGGGTGAAAGCCGGGACGAAGACTCCAGCTTCGGGATTCTGGACCGCTGGAAAAGCCGTCGCGACGTCGAGCGTGTGGTCCGCGAATCTGAGGTTCGCGAAATGGATGAGCAGCAGCTGGACATCATCCTCGAAAAATTGCATACCGAAGGTCGCGAAGCGCTGTCTGATCGTGAGTTGGCAATTTTGAATCGCGTAAGTGCCATGCTACGTCAGAGAAACACTCAGTAGTAAACAGTAGTAAACAGTAGTGTTCAGGCAAATCGAGTCTGTCTCAGGTATCAAGGCGACGAACTACTCGGGCCGACTTCCTTTTGCGCCTGCGGCGAAGTGCGGGAATCCGGTGACTCGCATCCGAGTTAGTCCACAAAATCTGTAATATCGCCGATCGGCGAATTAGGGTGAACGATCAATAGCGGCCTCAAGTCCTGAAGAGCCATCGCAAATCACAGAGACGCAGCAGGAGTATTCCTCGGAGCAACTTTCCTACCCTGCGGGGGGCTTTTGTTTCGATGATATTGACCATGACGACTGGCAAAGGGAGTGGCCAGTGTTTGCTTCGGGAAAATCAACATTGACGTCCGACCGTTGCTTGTTTTCAACGATAGGTTGCATTGGCACACCGTGTCCACTCTGTTTCAGTCGTGTGATTGACTATAACCCCCGTGTGTCGACTACGTTGATGCCCCTTGCTACACCGGACCGTCGAAATGCCACGTGCATGTCTTCCCTTGAATGAACGCGAACGCCTTGGTGCGTTGATTGAATGCAGCGTCCTCGATACTGAGCCCGAGAGAGTCTTTGACGATTTGACATCACTCGCCGCACGGCTCTGTGAAGCGCCCATTGCTCTGGTCAGTCTTTTGGATTCCGAACGCCAATGGTTCAAGTCGGCTCATGGCATCGGCGCGAAAGAGACTCATCGAGATTCTGCGTTCTGTGCGCATGCGATTCTTGGCACTGAACCCCTGATTGTCACCAACGCACTGACGGACCCTCGCACGTGCGACAACGCGTTGGTACTCGAGGCACCATATATTCGCTTTTACGCAGGTGTGCCTTTGCAAACAGCAGATGGATTTGCACTGGGTACACTTTGCGTCATTGACACGAAGCCGCGTCAAATCTCGGACCAGCAGATAAACGATCTGCAGTCGCTGGCACTACAGGTTACATCTCAATTGGAGCTTCGACGACTCAATCGATCTTTGTCGAGCAGTCAGGCGCTGCTCAAGGAAGTTCACGATCGGTTACACCAGATCGCCGCACAAGTTCCGGGCGTAGTCTATCAATTTGAACTGCGTGCTGACGGGACTAGTTGTTTTCCGTTCGCGAGCGAAGGCATTCGGGAGATTTACAGAGTCTCACCGGAAGAGGTTCGGCATGATGCTGCAAAAGTATTCAACATTCTGCATCCGGATGACTATTCGGCAGTTGTTGAATCGATTCAACGTTCGGCAAATGATCTTACGCGGTGGCGTCATGAATACCGTGTTCGATTTTCTGACGGTACCGATCGTTGGTGCTTCGGCAACGCTGCTCCCTGTCGTCAGGAAGACGGATCCGTGCGATGGCACGGCTACATCATGGACTCGACGGATCAGGTGAATGCTCGCGAAGAATTGCTGTTTTCGCGATCGCGGATGCAGGCGGTTGTGGAGGGATCGACCCATGTTTCCATTATTGCCAGTGACGTTAATGGCCTGATCACAGTCTTTAACTCCGGCGCCGAGCAGATGTTGGGCTATTCGGCCTCGGAAATGATTGGTTTGCAGAGCCCTGCAATCTTTCATTGTCACGAGGAAGTGAAGCGTCGCAGTCAGGAACTCAGCATTGAATTCGGTTGTCCGATCGAAGGGTTTGAGACACTTGTTCACAAGGTTCGACATGGGGGGCACAGCGAAGCTGATTGGATCTACATCCGAAAGGATGGCAGTCGGCTCATCGTCAGGCTGGTCGTTACCGCCACCCGTGACAAACACAATGCGATCAATGGGTTCATTGGGATTGCGACGAATGTAACGGAATCTCGCAATGCAGCTGAAGTGTTGCGATTCGAACGTGAGCGTCTCGACATGGCATTGACCGGCGGTGAGCTGGGAACATGGGATTGGAACATTCAAACCGGCGAAGAGATCTGGGATTCGCGCTGGGCCAGTTTACTGGGTGAGCAATTAGCAGATCTTGATCCGCATATCTACACGTTCACGAAGCGAGTGCACCCTGAGGATATTTCTGACGTGCAGGCCCGGGCGCAGAATCATTTCGACGGTCTGACGCCTGTTTTTGAAGCTGAATTTCGAGTACTCCAGAAGACCGGCGAGTGGCGATGGGTGCAGTCTCGTGGCCGCTTGATGCAACGAGATGAAGACGGGGGTCCGCGGCGAATGCTGGGGACAATGGCAGACATTTCTGCACGGAAAGAAGCGGAGAAACAGCTGATTGCAGCCCGTAAGTCTGCTGATGCCGCGAATCGTTCAAAGAGTGAGTTTCTGGCGAATATGAGTCATGAGATTCGAACTCCGGTCACCTCGATTTTGGGCTATTCTGAGCTTCTGTCCTCACCCGGCCTGAACGCGGAAGAGATGAACAGTCATGTCTGTACCATCCAGTCTTCTGCACACCATTTGTTGACGATCATCAATGATGTGCTGGACCTTTCAAAGATCGAAGCAGGCAAAATGACATTTGAGTTCAGGCAAGTGTTTCCTGTTCAGCTCATTGCGGAAGTCTTATCATCCCTGGAGCCTCAGGCACTCGCAAAGAATCTCATTATCAGTGCCAAGTCACTCGGGCCAATTCCCAGAGTCATTGTGTCCGATGCGGTTCGACTTCGGCAGATTCTCATCAACCTGCTCGGAAATGCCATTAAGTTCACGGATTCGGGAAGTGTCAATCTGACTGTTCGCATCGCATCGAAGTCCGCCGATGGAATTGACCGACTGGCATTCGACGTCACCGATACTGGAATCGGTATGGCTCCCGATCAACTTGCGGGGCTCTTTCAGCCTTTCATGCAGGCCGACGCATCGACTACTCGACGATTCGGCGGAACGGGATTAGGTCTGTCGATCTGCCGTCGCATGGCGCACCTGTTGGATGGAGACATCAGCGTAACGAGTGAACTGGGATTAGGCAGCACATTCAGCGTTTCGGTCGCAATGGGCTCGCTTGGAGAGGCTGAGTTACTGGAATCCGTATCGTTTCAACTGGCGGCCTCTGATGCGGGGCTGGAAAAGGTTGTCGCGGGCGAACTCAAGCTGAATGGTCGGTTCCTGCTGGCCGAAGACAATCCTGTGAATCGATGGTTTTTGGAGACCATTTTGCGGCGTGCTGGTGCAACGATCGATGTTGCGGAAAACGGTATGTCTGTACTTGAGAAAGTGGCCACTTCAATGGAGCGAGGTGGAGACCCCGATTCGTCGATTCGTGACTACGATCTTATTTTGATGGACATGCAGATGCCTGTTCTTGATGGGTACGAAGCAACTCGGCGTTTGCGGGCGCAAGGATACAAGGGTCCGATTCTGGCCCTGACCGCACATGCAATGGCGGAGGATCGAAAAAAGTGTCTTGAAGCCGGATGCAGTGACTATGCAACAAAGCCGATCGCAAAATCCCAGCTGCTGAAGCTTTGTTATGAATGGACACAATTGAGTGTTTCACAAAGACGGGAACTTGCTGACTCAGAAAATGTGTGAGCATAGAACATGGGGTTGGCTGGAATGACTTGCGATCAGCCACCAGAAGATATTCATGTTCTTTACCGGGAACTCTTGAAGGGCGGAATTACAAAACAGTTCTTTTACGCGACCGGCTGTGATGAATTTGCCCGGAGATCAATGCAAAATACCAGCACGTGAGTCGAGCAATTTACTTGCTGGTAAATTTTCAGCTGCCGCTAACTTTATGGAATGCCAGTTCAGGTAAGTCAGTCTCAGGGCCCGGTCGATATTTCCTGGCCGACTCAACATACACTGCGGCTCAACAATTAGAACTTGTGAGCATCTCCGGAAAACGATCGGGGCTGTTTCAGCCTTTTTGGCGCACTGTCTTTCGACGTTCAAAGGGAAAGTGGAAAGTTCTCGCGATTCATATATGGATTCAGGCAGGCGAGTGCCAACCAGTATGAATGCCAGATGCTGCCGCAGCTGTTACAACAATTCCTGAATGATCTGCCCGTCTGAAACCGGCATCGGACGTCCATCCGTCATCTGGTAGTTGATATGCTGCGCATCGTACCCAAGTGCGTCGAAAACTGTGGCGTGAATGTCGGCCGGTCGGATGGGGCGAAGTCTTGGATAGGCACCAGTCTTGTCGGATTCACCAACGACCTGTCCGCCGCGGATGCCTCCACCGGCCAGCACCATGGAATAGCACTGAGGCCAGTGATCTCGTCCGGCTTCTTTGTTGATGATCGGCGTGCGACCAAAATCACCCATCCAGATCACCAGCGTTTCATCCAGCAGGCCGCGTTCCGAAAGATCATCGATCAGTGCTACGTAGGCTTTTTCCATCGGAGGAACCAGTCGATTCTTCATCTGGCTGAAATTGTCTTTGTGAGTATCCCAGGTGATGCTTGGGCCGTTCACGGTAGTGACGAATCGGCTGCCAGCTTCGATCAAGCGTCTGGCCAGAAGATGAGACTGTCCCCAGCTATGCCGACCGTAGCGATCGCGAACTGAATCTGGCTCCTTCGACAGATCAAAGACTTCGCTGGCTGCATCAGAACTGATCAGCCCTAAAGCCTTTGCACGCTGCACATCAATGTCGGCTGTAGATTCCGAGGCGGTCAGGATTCCTCGTTCATCAAGCGATTGAAGTAATGACAGACGATCCTGCAGGCGATCGCGGGTGATCGCGGCATCAAGTTGCAGACCCGGAACCTGAAAGCCCTTTGTGTTGGGATCGGTGTTCAGAACGAAGGGATCAAAACGGCTTCCAAGACAACCTCCAAATTGTCCGGGGGTCAGATACTTCATGCTGTCGCAGTGAGGAAACGGAGTTATGACATAGGGCGGGACGTTCGCGGAATACCCATCCTGTTGGGCGAGCCAACCTGCGAGAGTACCAAAACTCGGGATATCGGCGCGGCCGGGATTGATCAGAGTACTGTCGATGCGGTAAGGCTTGCCGACGATCGACCAGTGCATGCCGGAGTTGTGGCCACCATGAGAATGGTGGAGTGTTCGGACAATTGAAAGCTTGTCCATGCGTTTTGCAACTTCGGGCAGCAGTTCAGAGATCTGAATTCCCGGGACATTGGTGTCGATCGGTTCGAAACTGCCGCGGATCTCCGATGGCGCCTGTGGCTTCATGTCCCACAGGTCAAGATGGCTGGGAGCGCCGCAGTTGAAGATCATGATCACCGATTTGGCGCGACGTGTTTTTGTCACCAACGATGGATTCGCGGGCTGCACGCTTCCTTGTGCTACGTTTCCCCAGAATCGATGGATTGTGCTCAGCCCGGCAGCTTTGAGACCTGTCGAAGCAATCCAGTGTCGACGCGATTGCACATCGATGCTGTGCTCGGGGGAAGACCGAAGTTGGCGTTTCACGAGAGTCTCCTGACGAATCATTTGGCAGGGAGAATCGTCAAATAGGCAGGGCAGGCTTTGGGTGGGGCGTTCAGCATAAGTTGACGGACATCATTCGTCGACTGCAATCAGTCTCCTTTTTCCGAGGCCGACCTGTTTTACGGATGGAGGGCGGAACCTCGTTCAGTATCAACTGGCGTTTCCAGAAGATTGCACAACTGAGCTACTCGCCTGCTTCGCCGTAAAGAGTGATCATGCGTCACTTTGGTCCATCGTTCGCTGAGTCTGCAGCAGTAGTTGCGTGAGATGATTTGGGATCTCGTATCCCTCGGCTAGTTTGATTTGTTCTGCATCGACGGCTCTGCAGACGGATTCCAGTTCAATCGCTTTGCATTGACGAGCCACCTTGATCAGGGTCTGAAATCCGCGAGGTGATTGATGCAATTGATCTGGAAGAAGTGATGCCAGAGCGACCGGGAATAACTTGAAGAACTCGGCGTTGGGTTCCTGCAAGGTTGACTCAAGTGAATGGTGAAAAAAAATCGCACACAACAGATCGTCGGGGAATTTCCACTGGGCCGCATAGTAAGCACCAGCCGACGCATGATTCCATCCGAAAACTTCTCGCTCCCAGTCGACCAGATTTCGTCCCTGACCGGGAGTAGACGATGTGTCCATGTATTCGAGATATTGCTTGTCGAAAGTGTTTGTCAGCACTGGAAGCAGAAAATCCTGTAGCAGGCCGCCAAGAAAAGCCAGATCGGGATCGAGATGCAAGCGTGTTGCGATCTCTTTTGCGAACAAAGCCTTCTGGAGTGATTCGTTCCAGAAGTTTCTCTGATTGATCAATTTCGTTTTGAGTGCACGATTGGCGGCGTTCATGCCGACGGCCATCAAATGCATCTTCGAGATCCTGAGTCCTATCTGATTGATCGCCCCTTTGACGCTGCGAATAGGGGAACTCGAAGCGTACATCGCTGAATTCACATGTCGCAGAAGTTCCACGGTCAGCGCGGAATCCTTTTCGATAATCTTTGCGAGATCTGCGACGCTGTAATCCGGCTTAGCCGAAGCCTGTACAAATTCTGTCACCGCATGCGGGAGAGCCGGCAGTTCGATCGACTTTGGCAGCAAATCGGCTTTGACCGAAGCCACAGAACGTTGGCTTAGGTTTTTCCAGTCGAAAGGTGCAGCAGTCGGAGCAGCCACGATAATCTGATCCCTTTTGCATTTGAGCTTTTGCCAGAACACAGCTCGAGAGAGCAACGTTCCGTGAACATCAGCGACATCAAATTCATGGCCCGGTTTGGTTTGGAGAATAACTGCGGCCAAAGAAAAGATTTGCTTGCCGGACGGCTTATCGTAACTGAACGGAAAAACTTGCCTCACTGGCGAAATCATAGAGGGCAAAATAAGCGTGGCAGGTGAATTTAACAGCGACGCCGGTTGTAGTAATCCGACCCGTGGTGTCGCCCATGGTGATCCACGCGATCAACCGTCGGCTGTGTTGCGTTACAGAACAGCCATTAGTTCAGCCGAAGAATCAGACAGGTGACTTGAGAAGATTTTGTGCGCAGGAAACTTTATCGGAGCAACTGGTATGAAGGATATGCGAAGGATTTTCGCCGAATGGCCCGCCAGCATTCCTCGCACCGGCCTGATTGTGACGACGTTCGGTGAGTCGATTCAGTTCGTAAGCTATATGATTTCCGGCGACCTGATCCTGCTCGAACGAAAGATACCCGATGCTCAGGGGTCGAGACGAGTCATTATGAGCTTCGATGCGATTGTGGCCGTGAAAATCCTGGACGCGATCGAGATGGCACGATTCAC